>BQJG01000081.1 GCA_021604585.1 Hyphococcus sp. | reverse complement strand
TCGCGCACCGCCATTTCTTTTTCCACCAGCATCTCAAGGATCGGATCGAGCACGTCGTAAGGTGGGAGCGAGTCTTCGTCTTTCTGATCCTTACGCAATTCAGCGGATGGCGGCTTCGCAAGAATCCGTTCCGGGATGACTTCGCCTTTCGGGCCCTTGAGGTCCGCCGCGTGATGGGCGTTGCGCCAGCGGCAAAGCGCGAAGACCTCAAGCTTGTACAGATCCTTCAGCGGATTGTAGCCGCCATTCATGTCGCCATAGAGCGTCGCATAGCCCACCGACATTTCCGACTTGTTGCCGGTGGTCAGCACCATGTCGCCGAACTTGTTGGACAGCGCCATAAGCAAGACGCCGCGCAGGCGAGATTGGATATTTTCTTCGGTGACGTCGGGTTTGAGATTGTGAAAGGCATCGCTTAGCATCTCATCGAACGCCGCGACGCCGGGCTCGATGCCGATGGAGCGATAGGAAACGCCGAGCGCTTTGGCGCAGGCTTCCGCATCCTCAAGGCTTTCCTTCGACGTATAGCGCGACGGCATCATCACGCATTTGACCGCGTCGGCGCCGAGCGCATCCACCGCAATCGCTGCGGTGAGCGCGGAATCGACGCCGCCGGAAAGCCCGATCACCACGCCCTTGAAATGGTTCTTCGTCACATAATCGCGCACCGCCATGGTGACCGCGCGATAGACCATCGCCTCGCCCTCGACCCAATCATGGCTCGGCCCTTTAGCACATGTCCATCCGCCCGCGTCTTTCTTCCATTCAGTGACCGCGATGGTTTCTTCAAATTGCGGCATGCGATGGGTGACGGCGCCGCCCGCATCCATGATGAAGCACGCGCCCTCGAACAGGACTTCGTCCTGTCCCGCTAGCTGGTTTAAAAAGATCAGCGGCAGGCCGGTCGCGGCGACCCGCGCGCGCGCCGCCATACTGCGTTCTTCAAGCGCCGATTTGCGGAAGGGCGATCCGTGCGGGACGATGAAAATCTCCGCGCCTTTGCCAGCCAGATGTTCACCTGCGCCGGGCAGCCACATATCTTCGCAGATCATCAGGCCAAGCTTTAGACCCATGAACTCAATCGGCTCGGGATAGTCCGGCCCCGGCGTAAACCGGCGCGGCTCGTCAAAGACGCCGTAATTGGGGAGCCGCACCTTGTAGCGCTTTGCGGCAATCTTTCCTTCGGCGAGCAGGAACGCAGCGTTATAAAGCGCGCCGCCTTCTCTCCATGGCGAACCGACGATCATCGCCGGACCTCCGTCGCCCGTCGCTTTAGCAAGCCGTTCGACCGCCTCCATGCAGGCGCGCTGATAGGCGGGTTTTTGCACGAGGTCTTCGGGCGGATAGCCGGAGACGATCAGCTCGCAAAAAATTACAAGGTCGGCGGCGGGCGCCTTTTCCCGCGCGGCGAGGATGCGCGCGACATTGCCGTTAATGTCGCCAACCAGTGGGGCGATCTGCGCAAGCGCAATGGTGAGCCGGTCGGTCATGGTCAGCATTTATGCTCTTTTTGAGCAAATTAAAAGCGCTTTACTCGGCGGCGTCTTCAATGGCGTGCATGTCTTCATCGGAAAGGCCGAAATGATGGCCGATTTCGTGGACCAGCACATGGGTCACAAGGTCGTGCAGCGTCAGGCCGGGCGTCTCCGCCAGTTCCGCGAGGATCGACCGCCGATACAGATGAACATGGTTGGGCGGCGTCTCGTCCGCTGCCGCCAGTTCAACGCCCTCGAACAGGCCCGACAATTCCAGCGGATCGTCCATGCCGAACTCAGCAAGGATTTCGGGCTCGGCTTTCTCCGCCGTGTGGATCACCACATTGCCGCAAAGCGCGCGGAATTCGGCCGGGAGTTTTTGATAAGCCGCGCGCACCAGCACGTCGAACTGGTCGAGATCCGGTTCGGTCAATTGACGGTCTCGTCCGCCGGCATGCCGACCGCGTCGTAAATCTCTTTGATCAGCGGCGCGACAGCCTTCATCGCTGTTTGCCCGCGGGTCATCCCGGTGCGAACAATGACCATGCGCTTGTCAGGAATGATGAACGTGTACTGACCTTCGTGACCGGCGAAGAAATACATCTCCTCCGTCACGCCGGGGAAAAACCGTTCGCGGCTTTCGCTGTCGAGATTGAGCCAGAATTGCGCGCCATATTGGTTGTCCGACGCGCCCGCCGGCGTCGCCACATAATCATTCCAGTTTTCGGGCAGCAACCGCTCGCCGTTCCAGACGCCGTCCTGCAAGTAAAGCTGACCGAGCCGCGCCCAATCGCGCGCTGTTGCATAAACAAATGACGAGCCGATCATCGCGCCTGACGCATCAGGCTCCATGACAACACTCGAAGCGCCAATGGGCGAAAGGATCGCGTCATGGGCGAAGGCGTAAAAATCCATGCCTTCCGCTTCCAAGACCTGCCGCAACGTGCGTGCAATCAGATTGGTCGTGCCGCTCGAATAAGACCAATGCTCGCCCGGTGCGTATTCTACGGGCGAGCGCGCAGCAACGGCGCCGGCCTCGGCTTTTTCAAAAAGCATGCGATTCACTTCAGATCGGATTTTTTCGTAATTCTCTTCGAAGGCGAGGCCGCTCTGCATCTGCAGAAGGTCGTTCCAGCTTATGTGCGATTTCTGCGTGTCGCCTTCCCATTCGGGAACCGGCGCCGGATCGTTGACATCGATCAGCCCGCGCTCGACTGCCGCGCCGACCAGCGTCGCCGTGACGCTCTTGCCCATGGACCACGACAGAAAAGCGGTGTCCTTGTCGAAACCTTCCGCATAGCGCTCATCGACGATCTTGCCGTCCACAGCGACCAGCACGGCGCGATGATTCGGTGCATTGTCTTCAAACGCGCGGGTGAGCGCAAAATCTAGGGCGGCGTAATCGATGCGCGGATTGGCTTGTCCAGAAACCGGCGGCGCTTCGTCCCAGGCTTGCGCTTCGATTGCGGCGGGCGGTTCAGGCAGCGGCGTAATGCGCCCGGCATTGGCGAGCGTGCAGCCATAGCCATCGCGATAAATCGCGCGCGCCGCGCCGAGGCCGAACGGCGCATTCGCGCGCACGGTTTTTGCGTCCATGTTCGCTGTGATTTTAATCTGCTCCATGGCGGCGGGCATGCCGTCAAATTCATGGGCGATGACAGCCTTGCGGTCGCGCCCCGCCACAAAAATTTCAGAACACGCAATCTTGGCTTTATAGCCGGCGCCGATCCGCGCGATCCGGTCAAGCTTGACGCCCTGATAAACCACCACCACCGCCACGGCAAAGCCAAGCGCCGCAAACACATAACCTAAGACCGGCGTCTTCTTTTGCGCGAGCCCGGCGGCTTTTTCTTGTTTCGGATTTTGCACGTTTTGGACACCAGCCTTTTTATGAAACCAGAGAATGCGGAAGACGGTCAGGAACATCAACGGCGAAACGCATCTGCTTCGCCCAGCCCTCAATCATGTCGAGTTCCGTGCGATGACGGTCTTCCAGCGACTGTTCATCGCGCGAACGTTCTTCCGGCGTGTATTCCTGATTTTCAAACTTGGCGTTTTTGGAGAACACCGCAGCAACGTTGTCGGATAAGGCTTTGTCGCTTATCTCCAGTTTCAGATGTTTCGCCGCTGCCGCCAGCGTCGCCTGCGGCGCCATCAGCAAATCGCGGAAATAGAGAGAACGCACATTCTTCGCGCCATATTGCGCCAGCACTTTTGCAAACAGCTCCATCTGGTGACGCCATACAAGCGCGGCGATCTGCAGATCGGTGAGACCCAGCCCCTGCCGTTCGGGAATGCCCGCAACGCCCTCTTTGTCGAGCATGAAGATCGTGTATTGCTTGCGGATGAACGCCTTGCAGGCTTCGCCCTTCTTCAGGACAGAAACCAGAAACGCGCGCAGATCGCCATAAAGAAAAACTACCGGCGCGCCGGACGCAGCCATCACTGGCGCAAGATTATTCGCTGTGTTGGTCGGTTTGATCAGAATGCGCTCGCCGGCTTCATGCCGTCGCGCCAGCAAGTTGACAATGCCGGCCACATTGCGTTGCGCCTGCTGCCCGGCTGCGGCGCCGGTCGCCATGCGCGTGAGGTTTGACACATCCATCAAAATGTTCGGTTCTTTCAGCGCCAGCGCGGCGCCGCGCGCATCCAGCGCCTTCGCCATCAAGGTCGAACAACAAAAGGCGGTATGAAAGATAAAGGAAGGCAACCCTGCAGGCTGCGTTTCGCCGATCAATGCGTTCAAAGGCGCGTTTGCCGACCCGGTCACCGACTTTTCCATACGCTGGTCAAGAAACGGTTCCGCCGCCAGTCTGTCGCGCGCGATTTTGACACAAGCAACAACACCTTGCCGCGCATCCAAAGCGTGCGGAAACCAGCTCGGGTCACGCGCCAATTCGCGCATATTAATGGAAGCGTTTGTCATAAGCCGTTTCTGGACTTACAGGGGGTTTTAAGCTAGTGCAAATCCACATTCGGCCCGCATTCGGAGTCAGCCCATGAAAAAAATCAAGCCTAACGCCCAGGCAGCCCTGGACGGAATATTATTTGACGGCATGACGGTCATGTCCGGCGGCTTTGGCCTTTGCGGCATCGCTGAAAACCTGATCGCTGCGTTGCGCGATTCCGGCGTAAAAGACCTGACTGTCATTTCAAATAATGCAGGCGTTGATGATTTCGGGTTGGGACTGCTGCTGCAAACCCGCCAGATCAAAAAAATGATTTCATCTTATGTGGGTGAGAATAAAGAGTTTGAACGGCAATATCTTTCAGGCGAGTTAGAGCTTGAGTTCAACCCGCAAGGCACGCTGGCAGAACGCTGCCGCGCCGGCGGCGCAGGCATTCCCGGCTTTTATACAAAAACCGGTGTCGGCACGCTGATCGCCGAAGGCAAGGAACACAAGGAGTTCAACGGCGAGACCTACATTATGGAGACCGGCCTCGTCGCTGATCTTTCCATCGTCAAGGCGTGGAAAGCCGACGAACAAGGCAATCTGATCTATCGCAAAACCGCACGTAACTTTAATCCGATGATGGCGACAGCGGGCAAAATCACCGTCGCCGAAGTTGAAGAGATCGTGCCGCTCGGCAGTTTCGATCCTGACAACATTCACACGCCGGGCATTTTCGTTCAGCATGTCATCGTCGGTAAACAGGAAAAGCGCATCGAAAATCGCACCATCCGCCAAAGGGAGACCGCATAGCATGGCTGAAGCAGCAGGATGGAGCCGCGATCAAATGGCGGCGCGCGCGGCAAAGGAACTCGAAGACGGGTTTTACGTTAATCTCGGTATTGGCATTCCGACACTCGTCGCGAACCACATCGCCGAGGATATCGACGTCACCTTGCAATCGGAAAACGGGATGCTCGGCATGGGCCCCTTCCCTTATGACGATCAGGTCGATCCCGATCTGATCAACGCCGGCAAGCAAACCATCACCGAATTGCGCCGCACGTCTTATTTCTCAAGCGCCGATTCCTTTGCGATGATCCGCGGCGGGCATATCGATCTTTCCATTCTCGGCGCCATGGAAGTTTCCGAAAAAGGCGACCTCGCCAACTGGATGATCCCGGGCAAGATGGTCAAGGGCATGGGCGGCGCCATGGACCTCGTCGCCGGCGTCAAACGTGTTGTTGTTGTGATGGATCACGCGTCAAAAGCGGGCGATCCGAAGCTCCTGCACGAATGCTCCCTGCCGCTGACGGGCAAGGCGGTCGTTGACATGGTCATCACCAATCTCGGCGTGTTTGAGATTGACGGCGGCAAGGGCATGCGCCTCACCGAGCTCGCGCAGGGTGTTTCTGTGGATGACGTGAAAACGCTGACCGAAGCTTCGTTTGAGGTTGCGATTTAGGACGCAGATGCAAGCTGTGCAACCGTCTCAGCGTGGTCATGCGCTTCCTTGTGGACGATGCAACGCAACAGATGCGTAAGCGCTTTCTGGTCGCCGCTCATTTTCATGCGCGCCTTGGCTTCGTCCAAAGATAATTCCATCCGGAATGACTGCATCATGGTCGCGACATCTGAAATTATCGTCGCAACCGCTGGCCCGTCGCCGCCGCGACGCACCGTCATCGCGCCGTTCATGTTGTAAATTGTGTATGGAAAATCGTCGATCAGAAGATGCGCGACGTAATTATTATCCGGATCCGGACAATAACCGGCGAAAATTTCCACCGCGAGCGCAACTGAGTCTGGCTGCAGCTCGTTTGTGAAAATACTCTCGCGCGCCGCGCAAGAGTCCGGCCGCTCCATGAAATACATGATCGACCATTTCATCAATGTGCGGATCGATGGCCGCAGCGCTTCGCCTGTTTGGGTGAGCCTATAGCGTCCGCGCGCATCGCCAGCGCTTACCGCTTCCAGCAAGCCCGCTTCCTCGAGTTCTTTGAGCCGCTTTGACAGCAAATTTGCGCCAATGCCAGGGAGACCCGCTTGCAAATCGCCAAAACGCTGCGGCCCCAGAAACAGATCGCGCATGATGAGCAGCGTCCATCGCTCGCCCAGCAAATCCAGCGCATGGGCCAGAATGCAGTCCTGATTATACGTTCGCGCCATTCGGCGTCCTCCCGGCCCCTTTGGGGCTGTTTTTGCTAACCCTATTACACGGATTGGCATTTTGTCTTGCATGCAAAAAAATCAGCGCTCAACCAAAAATATATTTGACACTTTATTTTTATATAGTAAACTCTGTGGTGTTATCAAACGGCGAATAAAAACGCGCCACGCCGGGCATCGCTGAAATGGAGAAACCCAATGCGAAACAATATATTAGCTGCAATTATAGCCGCCGCCGCCGGATTCGCGGTTCTGCCTGCAACCGCAGCCGACTGGACCAGCAACATCAATGCCTGCACCGCCGCCGCTGAAGAGCAGGGCGTGGTGTCCGCCGGCGCCTACAGTTCGAAAGTCGTCTCTGTGGGCGGCGCTTCGGTGAAAACAATCCTGATCGAATTGTCGCCTGATGGCGGCGATGCCGTCAAAGCCACGTGCAAAATTCGCCGCGGCAAAGTTTCTGAATTTACGGTTCAGGCCTAACGGTCAAGCCGTCAATGTCATCCGCGGAGCCGCGGCGTTCCCTGTTTCCACCCGCCCGGCTTCGCGCGATACCAACCCTAAAATGTAACCCTGATAACTAAGCGCCCATTCCTTGGGCGCTTTTTTTTGTTCGCCACCCGTTTGGCGCATTCCAAGTTATGTTGCAGCGCATCCTTCCGCAGGCTAAGGACTTATCGCGTAAGGAGTTTTTGCGAATGACCTGGACGCCTCAGAGCTGGCGCGACAAGACCGCCCTGCATATCCCGACGGATTATCCTGATCCGGCGGCGCTGGCTGCCGTGGAATCGGAACTTTCGACTTATCCGCCGCTGGTGTTTGCAGGCGAAGCCCGGACCTTGCGTGCTTCGCTGGCGCGGGTGGCGAAGGGCGAGGCCTTCCTGTTGCAGGGCGGAGACTGCGCCGAAAGCTTCAAGGAGTTTCATCCGAATAACATTCGCGACACATTTCGCGTATTGCTGCAAATGGCGGTCGTACTAACTTTTGGCGCTGCGATGCCGGTGATCAAGGTTGGCCGCATCGCCGGGCAATATGCAAAACCGCGCTCCTCGCCGACCGAAAGCGTCGAAGGCGCGACGCTGCCAAGTTACCGCGGCGACAATATTAACGGGATGGAATTCGACGCCGCAGCCCGCGCGCCAGATCCGCAACGGCTTTTGAAGGCATACGGACAATCGGCGGCGACGCTCAATCTTATTCGCGCCTTCGCCTATGGCGGTTACGCAGATTTGCGCAACGTGCAGAAATGGAATCTCGAATTCGTTTCCGGCAACCCGCAGGAAGACCGCTATCGCGCCCTCGCCGACAAGATTTCAGAATCCATCACCTTCATGGAAGCCTGCGGCATTGACGGCTCAACCGTGCGCTCCATTCGTGAAGTGGATTTTTACACCAGTCACGAAGCTTTGCTGCTTGGTTTTGAAAGCGCGATGACCCGCGTCGATTCAACCACAGACAAATGGTATGACACATCTGCGCATATGTTATGGATCGGCGATCGCACGCGCCAGCCTGACGGCGCTCATGTGGAATTCTGCCGGGGCGTTGAAAATCCGATCGGCATGAAATGTGGGCCGAGCCTGCCGCCCGACGAATTGTTGCGCTTATTGGATATTCTCAACCCGAAAAATGAAGCCGGACGGATTGTTCTGATCACCCGCTTCGGCGCAGACAAAGTCGGTGACGGGTTACCGCCTTTGGTGAAGCGCATTACCGCTGAAGGGCGAAATGTAGTGTGGTCATGCGATCCGATGCACGGAAACACCATAAAATCGGGAAATGGATACAAAACCCGCCATGTGGATGCAATCCTGTCGGAAGTCGGCTCCTTTTTTGACGCTTGCACTGCGGAAGGCGCTAATCCAGGCGGCGTGCATTTCGAGATGACTGGCCAAAATGTCACAGAGTGCCTTGGCGGCTCGCAGGAAATTTCCGAAGCCGACCTGCATTCGCGCTACCACACTCATTGCGACCCCAGGCTGAACGCCAGTCAGGCGCTCGATCTCGCTTTTATCCTGGCCGACCGGTTCAAGGCCAAACGCGGCGCCGTCTGACAGTTTTTCGCCCGCAAGTTGAATAAAGTTACACAGTATTCCTCTAGCGAAACAGGTGGAAATATAGTGTGATCGTTTTAAAGCTATAGCTGCGCTTTCCCTCAAGACGGCGCAAGCTACAATATGACTTTGGGGCCCGTTCTAACTCAGGGGGGCTGGCCCCGCCGGTAAACGGGCGCAACTGGCGGAGCGATTTTTTGTGAAGAAGCGTATCAGGATCGGCGTGGCCGGCGCCGGCGTATTCGGCGGCTATCATTGCAGCAAGATTTCCGATTTGGCGCAGGCCGAATTGGCGTGCGTGTTTGACATTGATCAACAGCGCGCATCTGCGCTCGCCGAAACGCACCAAACAACTTCAGCAGCGAGTTTCGCGGCTTTGCTCGATCAGGCCGATGCGGTTGTCATCGCCACGCCCGCCATCGCGCATTATGAACTCGCTGAGGCGGCGTTGCGAAGCAAGCGCCATGTGTTCGTCGAAAAGCCCATCGCCCTGACCACGCGCGAAGCGAGCCAGCTCATCGCGCTGGCGCAAGCCGCAGGCGTCGTGCTGCAAGTTGGACATCAGGAGCGCTATGTGGCGCACGCGGCGGGACTGTTCGACCGCAAATCTTCACCGGTGAAAGTAAACTGCGTTCGGCAAACATCATCCTCCGGCCGGTGCGAGGATGTTTCCGTTGTTCTTGATTTGATGATCCACGACATCGATCTCATTCGCACGCTTACCGACGCAGAATTAAAGTCAGCTTCCGCATCTGGCGACATGCACGCAGTAGAAGCCGAGCTGGTATTGTCGAATGGCGCCAGCGTGATGCTGACAGCATCGCGCCGCTCAGCGACGCCGGAACGCCGCATGAATTTAGTTTATGAAGACGGTTTAGTTGAGTTCGACTTCGTAAACCGCAAAGCCACCAACACCACGCCGTTCCCGCTGCACGCTGATTTTTCAGATGATGCGCTGCCGCTGGCTTTCCGCGATCCGCTGGGGTTCGGCGCCGACGCATTTGTGAAAGCGGTCCTTGCAGGCAGCGCTCCCATCGTGAGGGGTGAAGATGGCCGCCGCGCCCTCGAATGGGCGCTTGCCATTGAAAGAGCTGCCGGCATTAGAAGCGCCGCCGAGCAGACACTGACATCAGAAAGGCTGCGCGCATGAACAGCGTCGTCAATCTGTCTATCGCCGGCAAATCGCGTGTGGGCGACATCGCATTCATCGATCTGAAAGCGCAGCAACGCCGCATTCGGCCTGCGATCGAAAAACGCCTGCAGGACGTGCTCGATCATGGCCGCTATATCGCGGGCCCAGAAATCGACGAACTCGAAGCCGTTTTGGCTGAACGCTCCGGCGCCAGCACGGTGATCGCCTGCGCCAGCGGCACGGCGGCGCTGATCATTCCCTTGCTGGCGCGCGGCGTCGGGCCGGGCGATGCGGTCTTTGCACCAGCCTTCACCTATAACGCCACCGCCAACGCAATTTTGCTGGCTGGCGCTACGCCGGTTTTTGTCGACATCGACCAGAACACGTTCAACATTGATCCGGTTGATCTCGAACGGCGCGTCGCCGCAGTGCGCGCTGAGGGCAAGCTTCAGCCGCGCGCGGTCATTCCGGTCGATCTGTTCGGTTCGCCCGCCGATTACCGCGCCATATCAAAAATCGCCAAGCGCGAAGATCTGTTTGTCTTGTCCGATGGCGCGCAAAGCTTTGGCGGCGAACTCGACGGCAAGGAAGTCGGCGGCCTCGCGCCGGCCACCGCAACCAGTTTTTTCCCCGGCAAAGCGCTCGGCGCTTATGGCGATGCGGGCGCGATCTTCTCCATGAACGCGCTCGACCGCGAACGCTGGGCGTCGATCCGCTGGCATGGCACCGACGATGCGCGCAAGGAATCGGTGCGCGTTGGATTTAACGGCCGCATGGATACGTTTCAGGCCGCGATTTTGCTGGAAAAGCTCGCCATCTTTGACGAAGAACGTGAAGCGCGCCGCCGCATCGCCGCCGAGTATGACTCGCGGCTGGGCAACATCGCCTCGCCGCAAACTCATGTTCCCGGCGCCAAGTCAGGTTTTGGCTATTACTCGCTGCGAGTCAAAAACCGCGACTCTGTCGTGAAAAAGCTAAAGCATCTCGGCGTGCCGACAGCGATTTATTACACGACGCCCCTGCATTTGATGCCGGCATTTTCCGACTATTCGCCTGTCAACGGATTGCCGGAAACCGAAACGGTTTCTTCGGAGATTTTCTCGCTGCCGATGCATCCCTATCTGACGCCGGAGCAGGTTGAGTATATTTGTGACGCTGTTGTCGAGAGCGTGGCGTCTTAAACGCGGGTAAGGCTGGGCGCCGCTCAAGTTTCCCGCCGTTCATATCGCTGCTTTAAAAGATGCTGCCCCGCTTCGGGACCGGCATCGATTTGCGCCAGCAGGCGTTCGCGATCGAGAATTCGGAACTGCTGGATGTAATCCTCGATTGTTTGCGGCTCGAAACCAAGGCGGGAAAGGGTTTCACGCGCCATCGTAATGCTCGATTCCAGCGTTTCACGAACGATCACATCAGGGCCGAGCGGACGCAACTCGATTTCGTGCATTCGGTCATGGGCGCAAACGACAATCATCACATTGGGAAAGCGCTCGCGCAGCATTTGCGTTGCGTGATTGACCGCCTGCGTGTCGTCCATGCACAAGATGATTGCCTTGGCGTCCGCCGCGCCCGCGCTTTCGAGAATATCAAGCCGCGCGCCGTCGCCAAAATAGACGGTGAAGCCAAACCGTTCAGCGTTGCGAATGTGACCGGGGTTGCGATCAATCGCAATGATATCGACGCCGGAATTCCTCAGCACCTGAGAGACGATCTGTCCGACCCGGCCAAAGCCGACAATGATCGCGTGATCGCGTCCGCTTTCTGGACCGTTGAGATCCGCGCCATCGTCTTCGTCTTCGCGCGCCATTCGACTGGCGAGCGAAAACAGTAGCGGCGTCAGCGCCATGGACAGAGTGACGATTGCGGCCATCAGCGTCGCTTGCTGACTGGTGAACAAAGCGGCGGCGACGCCAAGCGTGAACACCACCAGCGAGAACTCGCCGCCTTGCGACAGCACCGCCGCGCTTTTCAGCGAAGGCTCGCGCCCGGCGCCCATGACGCGTGACAAGCCAAACAGAATAGCCGATTTGACGGCGACAAGACCGAGCGCGCCGCCAAGCACCACCGGCCAGAACTGGACGATGACCGCAAGGTCAAGCCGCATGCCGATAGAGATAAAGAACAAGCCCAGCAGCAAACCGCGAAACGGTTCGATGTCCGTTTCGATCTGATGCTTGAAGGACGATTCAGCCAGTAAGACGCCCGCCAGAAACGCGCCAAGCGCCATGGATAACCCCGCCCAGGCCACCGAGAGCGAAACCAGCGCCACGGCAAACAACGCCGACGCCGCAAACGCTTCGCGCGAACCGGACGACGCCACCAGCCGGAACGCACGATCAAGCCCGAATTTTCCGACGATGATAATAAGCGCAATAACGCCAACCGCCTTTGCGGCGGCGTGCAATGCATTGCCGTCGCCGCTGACGCCCGCAATGAAGGGGATCGCCGCCAGCAACGGGATGACCGACAAGTCCTGAAAAAGCAGCACCGAAAAAGACTGCCGCCCATAAGGCGTCGTCAGCTCGCCGCGATCCTTGATCCATTGCAGCGCAAACGCCGTCGATGAAAAGGCGAGCGAAGCGCCGGCGATTGCAGCGGCGGGCGCCGGCATGACGCCGGCCAGCACGAACAGCGAGGCGATAACCAGAGCGGTAAAGATCATCTGCGCTGCGCCAAGGCCGAAGATTTGCTTGCGCATGGACCACAGCCGCGACAGCGACAATTCCAGCCCGATCACGAACAGAAACAGCACCACGCCAAGTTCGGCGATGTGGAAGACACCCTCTTCCTGATGCAAAATGCCGAGACCGAAAGGCCCGACTGCGACGCCGGCGGCGAGATAGCCGAGTATGGAGCCAAGCTTGAGACGGTTGAAGATCGGGACAGCAATCGCGGCGGCGCCAAGATAGGTCGCCGCCTGAACAAGAAAGTCGCCTTCTGCTGTCGCCATAATCCGCTAAGGAATCCCTTCCGCTAATTCAGCCCCATATATTCATTCAGCCCCAGCGCGAGATTGACGTTCTGGATCGCCTGCACAGCCGCGCCTTTGAGGAGATTGTCCTCCGCCGCCACGACAACCGCGTGTTTTCCGTCTTCGCCTGTGGTGAAGCCGCCAATGATAACGCCCTTGCGGCCTGTTCCAGATTTAAGTTCCGGCGCTTCATTACGCAAGGCGATCAACGGCTCTTTGCGGTATTTTTCTTCATAAATCTTCATCAGCGTGGCGGAGTCCATTTTCTCCGCAAGCGGAATATGCGC
>BQJG01000080.1 GCA_021604585.1 Hyphococcus sp. | reverse complement strand
GGCGCGACCAACCAGCTGCTCGCAGAGACTGGCGTGATCGCTTATGGTGCGGCGATGCTGATGTGGTCTGTTCGGCTTGTTCGCATGCAAGGCTTTGCGCGCGCATCAGCGTTCGTAGCATTCGCCGCCGGCGCCGTACTCGCCGGCGGTATCTTCAGCGGTCTGTTGCATCTGGACGTTCAAGGCATGACGCTCGCCCTGGCGATCATGTGCGCGTGGTTCGTCACGGCGGGGATTGTGATGATCATGCGCCGTGACAACGCCTCGGATCACTCGCCGCCGCCGCGATAACACCAAGTCACTTCGGCGCGCAGCGCCTCCATCCTACTTGACAGCCATCTCTGGCCAGCGGGACTCGGCGGAGGACAACATCACCCAAGTCTCCGCCAGCTTGCCGTATTCAATGCGATACTCCTGAAGCCCAGTGCGGGACTCCGGTTCCCCAGTTTGGCGGTCTGTCCAAGTCATCGTGAACCGTGTCCAAACGCGATCACCCACAATCGATCGCTCGTGCACCTCAAAATTGAGATCTGACAATGTGCGGAGTTGCTTGATCTCGGTTGTGTACGCCTCGCGGGTCACGATCCGATCCCCCGACCGGACTCCCGTCTGTTCGTGCCGGATATACTGCTCGTTTAGGCAATCAGGAACCAGCTCGTAGCGGCCCTCGCGCCAGACCTGAATATCCCAGCGATCCATCAGCGCTTCAATTTCTGCAATGGAGCTGGTCTCCTCTGGCGCCACCGCTACGCCGGTCGACTGATTCTGACAGGCACATACCGCCATCAGAAATGCCAGCGAAATCTCAGTCGTGCGCAAGCTGTTCATCGCTCCCCTCCATCGCCGCGCCGAGATATGCTGGTTGCGACCGCAAAGCGCGATTTACCAGTGACACATAGGCCTAAGGGGGTCAAACGATGCTGAATGTCCGCTTTGGGGCGCAAAAAAATATTTTGTTGCCGTGCGCCTTAGTTTACTCCCCGCCCACGCGATAATCGCGGGTCGCCTCATTCAACAGAGACGACATGCTCATCGGCGGCGTTTTCCATTCCTCCGACGCAAACAACGGCGCCTGATCGGCGTAATGCGGTGAGGTTTCATCCAGCGTCGCCGAACCGAACTGATGAATGGTTTTGATCGTGACGTCGCGAGCGGCTGACCAATCAGCATACAGAATATAGGTGTCGCCGCCGACAGCGGGCTTGACGCCATTTCCGTCTGCCGCGCCGGGGTAAACGGCGCGCAGCGTGTCCGGCCCGCCATTCAGCGGCAGTGAAACATCGCCGCGTATGAGCCGCACCGCCTCGCCCCAAGCTGGATCTATGCGACCAAACGAAGCTTTAAGCTCGGCGGAAACTTCACGCAGCGCATCCTCAAAATCCAGCGTTTCGGCGCCCTCATCATTGAGCAGATAGCCCCGCGCGCGCTGTGCTGTCAGGATCGCCAGCGCCGCGGAGCGGTTGTCTGCGGTCGCCTCGCCGTTCCACGCCGCCAGAACCGCGGCTTCCGCCTGCAAATCATCAGCCTGACTCGCCGCCAATTTTTTAACAAGCTCCATCACGCGCGAGTCCTGCGCGTAGGTGTGGTCAAATTTGTAGGCGACGAATTCTTCGCTCGTGATCGACGCATCGCCGCCATAAAGCATCTGAATGCGCAAGCCGCGATTTGTGGTGCGCTGATCGACGCCATATTCCGGCGGGAAGTTCTCAGGTTTTGGATTGTCGGCGGCGCCGGACGATAGAAACGGCGTGTGATTGGCGTTCACCACATAGCCCGAAACCGGCATCACCACTTGCGGCACGTCGTTGAGAGTTCGTTTGCCTCGCCAAAGCAGCGACGGGTCCGAGCCATCCTGCGCCTTCGTCCAATCGACGCCGGCTTTGCGAACCGGAATCGCCGCGTTGTAGTAATAGGCGATGACGCCGTCGCCATCAGCGTAGACAGCGTTAAGGCTTGGCAGCGCCTGCATTTCCATCGCCTCGCGCCATTCAGCGTAGTTCGTCGCGCGATTCATGCGGTAATATTGCTCAAGCGTGCGGATGTCGCCCGCACCCGCATAAGACACAGCGAACACGCCGTGATCGGTCTGCAAGACAGGCCCGTGCACAGACGAAAGCGCGCGGCGCGTCACCGGCAGGCTGAACGGCCCCCATAAATGCACGCGAAATTTGACTTTCTTCACGTCAAAATCTCGCCAGCCGCCATCAAACCGGTATTGCTTTGGCTTTTTCGGCTTATCAACATCGAGTGTGTAAACATCCACAAGGTCGGGCTTGTTTACAGTGAACGCCCAACCAAGATCTGGCCCAGCCCCATGCAGGATCACCGGCGAACCGGGAAAAATCCCGCCAATCATATCCCAGCCTTCTTCCGATTTCACCCGCGCTTCGTACCATGCAACGGGACCAGTATAAGGTTGGTGGGAATTGACCATCAGCCGCGTATGCCCATCAGCGGAGCGCGACGGTGACACCGCCATGGCATTGGAGCCTGTTTCAAATCCAGGCGGGACATTGAGGAAAGCTTCTCGCGCACTATCCGCCCGCGCCGCGACTTTGACCTCCCCTTCAAAAACTTCTTTCAGCTTTTCATCGAGCCCGTAAAAAAACGGCTGGCGCGATGCAAACCCCGCGACAACATCTTTGCCGCTGACGGGAAGCGCATCGCGCGAACAACGACTGCGATCTTCAGCGCAAAAGAAATTGATTCCGGCGGCGTAGGCTTCCGCCACAGCGCGGCCGTCATCCGACAGATCCGTTTCATACCGTTCAGCGATTGCGTCTGCCGAACCGAGCGCCTTGATGAGATAATCAGTAACGGCGGCATCCTTGCCGTTGCGCTGCGAGAGCGCGCCGCGCGAAAACAGGATCACTTCCTCTATCGTCTTCCAGTCATCTTCGGCGTGGGCGTAAGCGAGACCGAAAGCGACGTCGGCATCTCGCTTTCCGTAGATATGCGGGACGCCGAACCGGTCGCGGATGATCCGCGCGTGATATTGGCCGCCTGCCAGCATCGCCACCTTTGCGTCAAAGGGCGCCGGGCCCGGTGTTTTGAGGTAAAGCGCTGTACCTATTCCCAGAGCAAGCAGGACAGCGAGGCCTAAACGCATATATTTCAACATGTTCTGCTTCTTTTCTCATTTCCTGGTGAATAAATTCGCCGCGAGTGTGGCATGGTTTTCCGGGCCGAAACCAGCCTATAAAGCAGCCCCGGCAAATTCCGCCGGCAATCGGGACTGAGCCTATGCGCACGCTTCTCGCCATCTCTATCGGCTTTTTGACATGCATCGCAGCGCCGGTTCTGGCGCAAACACCGCCCCTGCCCATCGCTGTGCATCATCCCAATGGCGGGCGCGACGGCATGGTCGTTGCGGAAGAAAAGATGGCGGCGAAGATCGGCGCTGACATTCTGGCGCGCGGCGGGAACGCGGTTGATGCAGCGGTCGCGACCGGCTTTGCTCTCGCCGTCACCTATCCGAGCGCGGGCAATATCGGCGGCGGCGGCTTCATGCTGGTGTATCTGCGCGATGAAGACCGCACCATCGCCATCGATTATCGCGAGAGCGCGCCGGCAGCGGCGAGCCGCGACATGTATCTCGATGATGAGGGCAATGTCATCAGCGACGATATTTTATTGACGCTCAAAGGCGCCGGCGTGCCGGGCACGGTCGCGGGTTTGCTGCTTGCGCAGGAAAAATACGGAAAGCTTTCCCGCAAGGAGGTTTTGGCGCCAGCGATCAGGCTTGCGGAAAAAGGTTACCCGATCACCTATTTCGCATCGGCCATCATTGAATCAGAACGGGCGCTGCTGATGCGCAATCCGGCAGCGCGCGCAGCGTTTTTCAAGCCTGACGGTTCGTCAATTTTGCCGGGCGAGACGTATCGGCGCAAGGATCTGGCGCGCACCTTAAAGGAAATCTCCAAAAAGGGACGCGACGGTTTTTACAAAGGCTGGGTTGGCGATGCGATCGTTGCGGATATGCCCAATCATGGAGGGCTGATCACCCAAGCCGATCTCGACGCCTATAAGGTGGTGGAACGCGAGCCAGTGCGCGGAACTTATCGCGGTTATGACATCGTCTCCATGCCGCCGCCAAGTTCCGGCGGGATACATTTGATTGAAATGTTGAACATGCTGGAAACGCGCGCGCCGGTCAAAGGCCAAAGCGACGACGCGGAGAGCCTGCACTTCCTCGCTGAAACCATGCGCCTCGCTTATGCTGATCGCGCGGAGCATCTGGGCGACCCGGATTTCGTCGATGTGCCCGTCAAGGGGCTTGTTTCAAAGGACTATGCCCGCGCCCTTGCGGCGAAAATAAAACCGAACAAAGCTATGGTTTCTGCGGAAATTGGCGCAGGTGATCCGTATCCGTATGAAAGCTCGGATACGACGCATTTTTCGGTCATCGACAAAGATGGCAACATGGTCGCCAACACTTACACCATCAACGCCAGCTTTGGTTCCGGGATCATCATCCCCGGCACTGGCGTCTTGATGAACAATGAGATGGACGATTTTTCCGCAGCGCCGGGCGCGCCGAACCTCTATGGCCTTATCGGCGGCGAGAAGAACGCCATCGCTGCGAATAAGCGCCCGCTATCGTCGATGACGCCGACCTTCATCTTCAAGGATGGCGAGCCCTTTTTAGCGACCGGATCGCAAGGCGGTTCGCGGATTATCACTGCCGTATTACAGGTCATTGTCAATGTCATTGATCGCAGCATGAATATCGCCGACGCCACCGACCATCCGCGCATCCACCATCAATGGCTGCCTGACGAAATCCTATATGAGCCGGGGCTCAGCTCGGACACGATCAAACTGCTTGAAGCTAAGGGTCATATCGTCAAACCGGTTGACTGGCATGCAACGCCGCAAACCATTATAGCCAGAGACGGCTGGTTTTTCGGCTATGCCGATACGCGCTACCCCGGCAGCGGCGCCTGTTCGCCCGATGGGGGCTGCTGACCAATTCACAATCCTGTCGTTAAGTTGCGGCAAGGATCAATTTTGCGCCTGATAAAGAGGATTCAGACCCATGAGATTTCCAATTGCGCTGCTGCTTTCCGTCAGCATGACCGCCTGCGCCAACGGCCCGTTAATGATTGGTGGACAGACATCAGCTCCGGCCGTCGCGAATACTGGCGATCTCTGGTTTGACGGCGCGCAAACGACCCTGGCGCAGCGCAAAGGCGTCAAGCCAATCACCGGCAAGGCGAAAAACGTCATTCTCTTTATCGCCGACGGCATGGACCCGACAACGGTCGCCGCGGCGCGTATCTATGACGGCCAATCACGCGGTGAGGAAGGCGAAGAGAACCTGTTATTCTTTGAACGCTTCCCGCACCTCGCCATGTCCAAGACTTACAATACTGATATGCAGGTGCCGGACTCCGCCGGCACTGCGAGCGCCATGATGACCGGATATAAAACTCGGGTCGGTCATATTTCAGTTAAAAAAGAAGTTCCGCGTAGCGATTGCGAGGCAAGCATTAATGCCCATGCGCCAACTATCCTCGAAATCGCTGAACAAAAGGGCCTTTCCACCGGCGTGGTTTCAACCGCACGCCTCACCCATGCAACGCCGGCAGCGACATACGCGCATGTGCCCGACCGCGATTGGGAGAGCGACTCAAACCTGCCTGAAGGCGCCTATGAGCTGGGCTGCCGTGACATTGCCAGCCAGTTGATCGACTTCCCTTATGGCGACGGTGTTGATATCGCGCTTGGAGGCGGACGCGGGCCTTTCATGACGAGGGATACAACCGACCCCGAAGATGAAAATCGCATGGGCTGGCGCAAGGACGGCCGCAACCTGACCGCCGAATGGGTCGCGAAGTCTGACCATCACTCCTTTGTCTGGAACAAAGAACAGTTTGACGCCATCGATCCGGCAACGGACCCTCGCGTGCTCGGCCTGTTTGAAAACTCGCATATGGAGTTTGAGGCTGACCGCGCCAATGACAAAGCTGGTGAGCCGTCTCTCGAAGAGATGACCCGCAAAGCGATCGAAGTTCTGTCGCGCAACGAAAATGGTTTCGTGTTGATGGTCGAGGGCGGAAAGGTCGATCACGCCCATCACGCCGGCAACGCGGCCCGTGCGCTGATTGATGCGCAGGAATATGCGCAAGCGGTCGCCGCTGCGCGCGAGATGACCAATGAGCGCGATACGCTGATCATCGTCACCGCCGATCACGGCCACACGCTGACCTTTGCCGGCTACCCAGGCAAAGGTAACGATATTCTCGGTTTGGTGCGTTATGTGAGTGATGAAGGGGAAAGTAAATTGATGCTCGGCGAAGATGGCAAGCCTTATACGACACTCGGTTACGCAAACGGACCCGGCAGCGTCTTCAAGAAAGGCGTCGACCTCAAAACCCGCCCAATCGGCAGCGAGGAAGAAGTTAAAGCGCTTGATTACCTCCAGCCCGCACTTGTTCCGACGGGCGGGGAAACACATGGCGGTCAGGACGTCACGATTTATGCATCAGGCCCGGACGCTTATCTCTTCACCGGCGTCGTTGAGCAGAATTATATCTTCCATGTGATGATGGATGCGCTGCGGATTAATCCGCAGCCGGGGGAGTAATCGCGAAGATAAGTAAAGCGAGAGGCGGCCTGCTCAGGCCGCCTCATTGCGTCTGCTGTTAGGCAAGCCAGGCCAGAATGTTTTTTACGATCAGCCCCAGCACATAAGCCGCCACAAAACTCATGGCGAAGACGGAGACGTGCCCGGAGCCGACCGCCGCGCCAAGCAAGGCGGCGGCGATAAAGCCGACGACGCCAAGGATCGGCGTCACCACCAGCGTCTGGATGAAGAATGAAAAAACCGGCTCGCGCACTGTTTCCGCCGGGCCTTTGACGCATAACGCCCAGTGACGCCAGAATGTCCAGCCAAGGCCGACCCGCACCGGCGCGCCGAGATCCATGGCGCTGGTCAGCGCATCATCAAGGCGCATCGACGTGACCGTCGTTCCAAGGCGCTTGTCGCCGACGGTCAGATGGTTGCGCGAATTATAGGTCATGCCGCCACCCATCTTGGTGACGCCGGAGCCGAGCGACGTGATTGCCCCCTCGCGCGCCCGCGCCCATGGAGAAGCAGCGAACAGGCCTACAGCAAGACCGGCCAGCAATGTCAGCAAGGCCGCTCCGGTATCCGCGTCGCGTTTTGCTTTTGAATAGCGCAGTTCATCGGGCAGCATGACTTCTTTGCCAGCGAAGAGCTTGTCGCGAAACTCCGCGCCGAACGGCCGCGATTTCTTTTTGTCTCGCCACACATAATCGAGCACAAGCGAGTCAAAGCGTTCGCAGTCCTTGTCGCCGCTGCAAAAGACAGGCGGCCAACCCATTTCCGAACGCACATTTGACGGCCCGTTATCGCTGTATGTGCGATAGACGTCGAACTCGGCCGCATTCAAATTGCCCGGCGCGCCGTTGCGGCCATTACTCTTGGCGAGGACGACTCCCATCAGTTTGTACGCTGCCGCCCGGCGCGCGGCCGCGTCAACCGGATCCTTCCCGCCCAACGGATAGGCGGCCTCGATGTCGGCGGCGGCGGGAAGCTGCTTCATGTAACGGACGGAGTCGAATGCAAGGGCCGCCGCAATCGTTGAAAACCAAAAAACACTGACCAGGCATATGGCGCGAATGGCGTTGAACACTGATTGAATCCTCCCCTGTTTTGCAACAACAAACCCGAAGCGACGAAATTACCTGCGCCGGGCGGCCTTGCAATCAAAAAAAGCGGCCCCGCGAGGGACCGCCTACTGATTGATGCTTCTTGAACGCAGCCTAGGCCGCCAATCCCCCTACTTCACCGGATCGAGCCAGCCCCATTCGTCCTTGGTCTCACCGGAAAACAGGCCGAAGAACATGTCCTGAATTTGCGACGTAGCCGGGCGATTGCCTTTGCCAACTTGCAACTTGTCGATAGAGCGCACGGGCGTCACTTCCGCTGCTGTCCCGGTCAGGAACACTTCGTCAGCCGCATACAGCATTTCGCGCGGAATCGCTTGCTCGATGACTTCGTAACCAGCCTTGCGCGCCAGCACCATCACTGTATCGCGGGTAATGCCGGACAGGATGGAAGATGCGGCGGGCGGCGTGTAGATCTTGCCGTTGAGCACGACGAAAATGTTTTCGCCCGCGCCTTCGCTGACCGTGCCGTCATGGGCGAGGCCAAGGCCTTCTGCGAAGCCGTTTAATTTCGCCTCCTGAGAGACAAGACGGCTGGAGAGGTAATTGCCGCCGGCCTTGACGCCCGACGGAACGGTGCCGGGCGCCATGCGCCGCCAACTTGAGAACGCAACGTCGATGCCGTTCTT
Organism: Hyphococcus sp.; assembly: GCA_021604585.1. Lineage (GTDB taxonomy): Bacteria > Pseudomonadota > Alphaproteobacteria > Caulobacterales > Parvularculaceae > Hyphococcus. Next base: position 4,979 of record BQJG01000080.1, on the reverse strand, counting down.
CAATCCTTCTTCTCCGAGATAAGCGCCCCAAGGAAAAGCAGCAACCGCCAATTCAGAGGGCGCGTTAAACGACGCCGGCCCCATCTCGCCATAGCCGAGATACGCGATCGGACGGATATAGGCGCTGTCGAGATCGTTCTTTGCAACAACCTCCTTGCAGACCTGCATCAGCGTCTCGACGGAGTATTTGGTGATGTCAATGCGATAGACTCGCGCCGAGAAGTGCAGCCGCTCAATGTGCTCACGATTGCGGAACACCACGACGCCCTTATGTTTGGTGTTGTAGGCGCGCATCCCCTCGAACACCGACGTACCGTAATGCAGGCCATGGGTCATCACATGCACCGTCGCCTCTTTCCAGGGGATCATTTCGCCATTGCGCCAGATATATTTGGCTTCCTGGATGGGCATGAGTTCGTTCCTTCTTTCAGCAGTGTAAAACCCGGACTGAATGGCCGAGCACTGGCGCAAATGCAAGCCGATGGGCCTCGTAAGACGCCTGTGTGGTAGCTTTTGGCGCGATAATTCCCTAAGCCCGGCCTCAGGAGCAGATTTGACCAGAGGCCCTGCATATGACTTCCACTCCTTCCGGCGCCCCCTCACCCGACGCCCGTAAAATAGACGCTCTGCTCGACGTCATGGCGCGCCTGCGCTCGCCGGATGGCGGCTGCCCGTGGGATCTGGAACAGGATTTCAAGACCATCGCGCCCTACACGATTGAGGAAGCGTATGAGGTGGCCGACGCCATCGAACGTAATGACATGGCTGCGCTGAAAGAAGAACTCGGCGACCTTTTGTTTCAGTCGGTGTTCCACGCGCAGATGGCGAAAGAGGCGGGGTTGTTTTCCTTTGGCGACGTGGCGCAGTCCATCGCAGACAAGATGATCCGCCGCCATCCGCATGTCTTCGGCAAGACGCAAATGCGCAGCGCCGAGGAACAGACCGCGGCGTGGGAAACACAAAAGGCCGAAGAGCGCAAAGCCAAGGGCGAAGATAGTCTGTTGGCGGATGTTCCGGCGGGCCTTCCCGGCCTGACGCGCGCGGTGAAGCTGCAAAAACGCGCCGGCCGCGTTGGCTTCGACTGGCCAGACGCGCGCTCGGTTCTCGACAAGATTGCCGAAGAAACCGAAGAGTTGAATGAAGCGATGGTAAGCGGTGACAAAGACCACATCGAAGAGGAGTTCGGCGATCTTCTCTTCGTGCTCGCCAATCTTTCACGTCATCTCGATATCGATCCGGAAAGTGCGCTCCGCCGCGCCAATGAAAAATTCATCCGCCGCTTCAAGCATATCGAAAAGACATTTACGGCGCGCGGCGAAAGCCTGGCCAATGCGAGTCTGGATTCCATGGAAGCGGTATGGGATGAAGCAAAAGCGATGGATAAAGCGAAATAGCCCCTCTCCCTTCAGGGAGAGGGCGTGGGGTGAGGGGGAGAAACATATTTGTTTCATGCCTCATTTGCGGTGGTGACAGCATGCCTACAAAACCTACAATTCACCGGGCGCGAAAGCTGAGACAGGCAGCGAATTCACCAGAAATAGCAGCATGGTCCTCATTACGCAGCCTACGAAAGCATGGATTTCCAGTGCGAAGGCAACATCCTGTTGGACCTTATATCGTTGACTTCGCTATTCTATCCAAACGTCTCGTTATCGAGGTCGATGGCGCGGTTCATGAGTTTGAAGCGAACAAGCAACGCGACGAAACTCGAGATCGCTATCTCGCGGCTAATGGCTGGACCGTGCTGCGCGTCTCAACGAATGAAGCGATGAACGAAGCTTTTTTGCTAGGCAAAATCACTGAGAAGCTGGGCATATAGGCTGCCTTGTTCCCCCCTCACCCCTGCCCCTCTCCCTAAAGGGAGAGGGGTTCTTGCTCACCACTATATCTCCATTCCTCTTTAGAAATACTCGGTTCAAACTCGCGCGAGCAGCGGGCACAGTGGTGAAACTCGTCCTATATGTATTGTCCCGCCGCCCGGAGCCGCACCCCCCATGACTGTCAAAACCCTGCTCGACCTCATCGGCAACACCCCTATGATCAAACTGAAGCGCGCCTCGGAGCAAACTGGCTGCACCATTCTCGGCAAGGCGGAGTTTTTAAACCCCGGCCAGTCGGTGAAGGACCGCGCCGCGCTCGGCATTATCCGTGACGCTGAAAGGACCGGCGCGCTAAAGCCGGGCGGCGTGATTGTCGAGGGCACCGCCGGCAATACCGGCATTGGCCTTGCGATGGTTGGCGGCGCGCTTGGCTACAAAACCAAGATTGTTATTCCACGCACCCAGAGCGAAGAAAAAAAAATCGCGCTGCGCCTGCACGGCGCCGAACTGATCGAGGTCGACGCAGTTCCTTACGCCAACCCCAACAATTATGTTCACTATTCGCGCCGGCTTGCCGAAGAACTGGCGGCAAGCGAACCCAATGGCGCGATCTGGGCTAACCAGTTCGACAATACGGCCAACCGCGATTTTCACGTGGCGACGACAGGTGCGGAAATCTGGAAACAGACGGACGGCAATGTGGACGGCTTCACCTGCGCTGTCGGCACGGGCGGCACGCTGGCTGGTGTTTCCATGGCGCTGAAAGGGCGCAATTCAAAAATCAAAACGGCAGTGAGCGATCCCGGTGGATCAAAAATTTTCTCGCTGATTAAATACGGCAAAGAAGAAACCGAGGGCGGCTCGATCACCGAAGGCATCGGACAAGGTCGCATCACCGCCAACCTTGAAGGCGCGCCTATCGATGACGGTTATCGCATCGATGACGCGGAAATGTTGGGCGTTCTGTTTAACCTGGTGACCGAGGAAGGGCTTTGCCTTGGCGGTTCGTCCGGCATCAACATTGCAGGCGCAATCCGCCTCGCAAAAGAACTTGGACCCGGCCACACGGTGGTGACCATGCTGTGCGATTACGGTCATCGCTATGCGTCCAAACTTTACAATCCGGATTTCCTGAAGGAAAAAGGGCTCCCGACGCCGCACTGGCTGTAGCTTCCGGAGAAGACATGGCTGTATTCGGCCCCCTCGTTTCGACTGACTGGCTGGCGCTGAATAAGGGCGCAAGCAATGTGAAAATCATCGACGGGTCATGGCGCATGCCGGGCGCTGGCAATGCCGTTGATAGCTTTAATTCACAGCATATTTCCGGCGCGGTGTTTTTCAACATTGACGAGGTCGCCGACACGGCGAGCGGCCTTCCGCATATGCTCCCCTCGCCAGAACAATTTGAAGAAGCCGTTGGCGCACTTAGCGTCGCGCCAACCGATCTTGTCGTTGTTTATGACGACGTCGGCGTTTTTTCCGCCGCGCGCGTCTGGTGGACCTTCCGCGCCATGGGTCATGAAAAAGTCGCCGTTCTCGATGGCGGCTTGCCGAAATGGTTGAGCGAAGGTCGAGCCGTCACCTCCGGGGTAAAGCCGCCCGCCCCTGTCGCCTACAAGGCCCGGCCGATTGACGGCGCCGTCGCCAGCGCGGCTGACGTCCGCGAGGCGCTGGCCGCGGGCCTGACCGTCGCAGACGCCCGGCCCCTGGAACGCTTTCATGGAACGGCGCCGGAACCGCGTCCGGGCTTGCGCTCCGGTCACATGCCGGGCGCGATCAGCCTGCCCCATTCAGAGCTGTTCAATGCCGACGGAACGATGGTTTCCCCAAGCACAATCCGGGAACATTTAGCCGCCTGCGGCGTCAAATCCGGCAATCGCATCATCACGAGCTGTGGATCGGGCGTCACGGCTGCGGTACTCTCTCTCGCAATCGAAGTCGCGGGAATCAGTGATCACGCACTTTATGACGGATCCTGGAGCGAATGGGGAAAGGAAGGGAATGACAACCATCTATTCTCCGTTGTCACTGACGCCAGTGAATGAAGACCGGATAGAAGTGACGATCACCTATCTGGAACAGACTGCGCGCCCCTTGCTTCCCAAACCCGTTGCTCCGGCGCGCAAGACGGCGCTGATGCGCGCCTATTGCCCGCCTGTGCATTTTTACCGCTATCTCTACGACCTTATCGGCACGCCCTATAACTGGATCAGCCGCCGCAAGCTGAACGATGATGAACTTATGGAAATCATCCAGCATGACGATAATTATCTATACGTCTTTTACGTGGATGGCGCGCCAGCGGGCATGGCGGAAATTGACGCCCGCAAAGGCGACGAGCACGAGTTGAAATTCTTCGGACTTGCGCCCGATTTTGTGGGCGGCGGGCTTGGCCGCTTCTTCCTGACCAACGTCATCGACCTCGCCTGGTCCCTCAACCCGAAAAAGCTGAGCCTCGAAACCTGCACCCTCGATCACCCGGCGGCGCTGCCTTTCTATCAAAAGCTCGGCTTTAAGGTTGTCGATCGCCGCAGCGGCGTTGTGGAACGCTTGCCGGAATTTAAGCCTCCGGCCAAGAATCGCTCTTAATGTTTCTCCCTATTTGCATCAGAAAAAATCCATGAAAGACAATACCAAGCTCACCGTTTCTGGCCGGCCGCATCAACGCCCCGCGCATCCGGTGAACATGCCGGTCGAGCGCGCCTCGACCTATCTTTTCCCGACCTATGACGATTACCTGGAAGGCGCCAAATCCATCACTTATGGCCGCCTTGGCACGCCAACCCATCGCGCGCTTGAAGAAGCCGTGACGGCGCTTGAAGGCGGATTTGAAACACGCCTCGCGCCATCTGGTTTGCAGGCCTGCACGGCCGCGCTGCTGGCCTTTGTAGAGTCTGGCGATCATATCTTGATGACCGATGTCGCATATGATCCGACCCGGAAATTCTGCGACAATTTTCTGAAGCGTTTCGGCGTTGAGACCACCTATTACGATCCTTGCGCGAAAGACGAAGACATTGTCTCGCTGATGCGCCCCAATACGAAAGTCATTTTCGCAGAGTCACCCGGTTCGCTTACATTTGAAGTGCAGGATATTCCCGCCCTCGCCCGCATCGCCCATGCGCGCGGCGCCAAGCTGATCGTCGACAATACCTGGGC
>BQJG01000079.1 GCA_021604585.1 Hyphococcus sp. | reverse complement strand
ATCGCGCATGAGCATGGCGCAAAGGTTTTGTTCGACGGTTGTCAGGCGGGCGTTCACGGCGCGGTTGACGTGCGCGACATTGACTGCGATTTTTATGTGATTACCGGCCACAAGCTTTACGGGCCGACTGGCGTCGGGATTCTCTATGGCAGGATGGATGCGCTGAAATCATTGCCGCCCTTCAAAGGCGGCGGCGAAATGATCGACATGGTGACGCAGGAGAACGTTACCTATAACGACCCGCCGCACCGGTTCGAGGCGGGCACGCCGCCAATCCTCGAAGCGATCGGTCTTGGCGCATCGCTAAACTGGATGCAGGCGAAAGGCGTTGAAGCTATTGCCGCCTATGAAGCGCGGCTGCGCGATCATGTTCTGGAAGAGCTGGCGAAGCTGAACTTCGTTCGCGTCTACGGACGCGCCGCGAACAAGGCGCCGATTATTGCTTTCACGGTGGAGGGCGCGCACCCACACGACGTGTCGGCGATCCTCGACCGCACCGGCGTTGCTGTGCGCGCCGGCCATCATTGCGCGCAACCGCTGATGAAGCGCCTTGGCGTTTCCGCAACGGCGCGCGCGTCTTTTGCTGTTTACAACACCCACGAAGATGTCGAGGCGCTGATCGCCGGTCTTCACAAAACCCATTCTATGTTGGGCTAAGCAGGAATTATGGACAATCAACGCGACATTATTGACGTCAACTCACCGCAGCCGGAACCGAGCGCGCAGGCCGCAACTTCAGGCGCGGATTCAATCCCCGCAGCGGAGCTGGAGCGCATCACCGGCGAAATCGTCCGCATGCTCAAGACGGTCTATGACCCGGAAATCCCGGTTGATATTTATGAGCTGGGCCTCATCTATAAGGTGGACTTGGACGATGACCGGCTGCTGACTGTAGACATGACCCTGACCGCGCCGGGCTGCCCGGTGGCGGGTGAAATGCCGGGCTGGGTCGAGGGCGCGGTGCGCGGCATTGAAGGCGTTGAAGACGTGAAAGTGAACATGGTGTTCGAGCCGCCCTGGACGCCGGAGAAAATGTCGGACGAGGCGAAGCTCGAATTGGGATGGTTGTAAAATGGCGAGACGCCCGAGACCTAAAGTCGTAACGCTGACCGATAAAGCGGCTGCGCGCATGAGCGAAATCATGGGCGAAGCGGAAGAGAACTATATCGGCGTGAAGATTGGCGTAAAGAACGGCGGTTGCGCCGGCATGGAATACACCATGGAATATGCGACCGAAGCCGGGCCTCTGGATGAGGTCGTCGAGGAGAACGGCATCAAGGTGTTGATCGACCCAAAGGCGATCCTGTTTCTCATCGGCAGCGAGGTGGACTTCGTCACCGAAAAGCTCTCGCAGCGTTTCGTGTTTAACAATCCGAACCAAACCGACGCTTGTGGTTGCGGGGAAAGCGTGACGATTGTGCCGGCCGAGGCGGACGCTTGAAAAAGCAGACCGATATGGGTTGGCTCGATCGCTTTCGAGCGAGTAATCATCGTTTTGCCTTGCGAATATTCGAGTGGCGTTGGTTTCGTATTTACACTTTTGCGATCATCGGGTTGGTTTTTATCCGAAATTATGGCGTCGAAAATAATCCGCATCTGTTTGGGTTCTTACTGCGCATCCCTGAATTCGTAATTATCATTCTAATTTTTAGCGTTGTTTATCCTTGGTATGTCTTAGTTTTTACGCCCAAGAAATCACGCGCTATTTTGGAAGATGATTCCGAGAATTAGTAATGCCAGTATCTGCTTCGTATCTCGACTACGTCAAAGACCTCTTCTCGCCCTTCGGTGAGATTGCGATCCGAAAAATGTTCGGCGGCGCCGGGGTTTACTGCGACGGCGCCTTCTTCGCCATCATTGGTGATGACGATCTCTGGCTGAAGGTCGATGATGTCTCCCGCGCCGAATTTGAAGCGGCCGATCTTGCGCCGTTTGAAGTCGAAATGAACGGCAAGGTCGGGACCATGTCCTATTACAATGCGCCGGAAGAAATTTTCGACGACAATGACGCGCTGAGACACTGGACCGGCCTCGCGCTCGCCGCCGCCGCTCGCAACAAGAAGCCAGCGAAGAAGAAAACCGCCAAGAAGAAAACTGTGCGGAAAAAATCTTAGAGTCGGTTGTGGATTACACGGCTTACCTAGCGCCGGTTGCAGAATACAGAGTCACCCTCTCCCCGCTCATTCCCGCGAAAGCGGGAATCCAGAAATGCTGAGATTCAGAAAAGGATCCCCGCTTTCGCGGGGATGAGCGGTGTTTGCTTTATTTGAACAACTCCGCCAAAAAGTTCTCCATCGCCGCCCATGAACGTGCATCTGCATTTTTGTCATAGACCGTCCCGAAATCTGGATCATTCGCCTTCGGGTTGGTGAAGGCGTGCATGACGCCGCCATAGGCGTGCAGCTGCCAGTCGGCATTTGCCTTGGTCATCTCTTCTCCAAACGCTTTGACGTCATCCGGCGTCGCCATCGGATCGTCCCAGCCATGCAGCGCCAGCACCCTTGGTGTGATTTTTGAAACGGTATTGCCCGGCGCATTGAGCAACCCATGAAAACTGACAATGCCCGCAACATCCGCATTTGAACGCGCCATATCGAGCGCGCAAAGGCCGCCGAAACAAAATCCGATCGCCGCGATTTTGGCGCTGTCGACCTCTGGCTGCTTCCGGACAATGTCGATAATCGCCTTCAGGCGTGATTGCAGCATCGCGCGGTCGGCGACGAAAGGCTGGATCAATTGCTGGCATTCCTCTTTTGACTGGCCCAGCACGCCCTTGCCGAAGAGGTCAATGGCGACGCCCGTGTAACCCAACTCCGTGAGCGTCTTCGCCTTTTCATCCTCAAAAGGGGAGCGCCCGGCCCAGGCGTGACAAATTAAAATGGCGGACGCCGGGGCGCGCTTCGGCGCGGCAAGGAAGACTTCATATTCCTTGCCGGCGAGTAAATAGTTCAGTGCGCGGGTGGTGACCATGGCGGTGCTCCTGCGTTGATTTCAGGGACACTTGGTTTTGCCACGCAGCGAAAGTTTTGTCAGCCACAGCGGCGGATTTTTCCGGAATGAAACAACGCGCCGTCTAAAACAGAGTGTCCCTTTTGGGAGGGAAAACTTTTCGCAGACTGCCGGTAATCGCGACGCAGGCTGCCAGCAAGCTGTTTGAAGGATTTGGCTCGGAATCAGGCGCGGAAGGGAAAGTCATAGCGCGTGCATGATCCGGCTTGCCGCCAACCAGCGAGCACACATTATTGTCTTCAGTGATGACAATAAATTCGTTTTTGCTATTCAATAAAATCCGCATTGGGCTCACTCGCATCTGAAAACATCACTCGGAGCCAATCCACTACGGTAAACTCGCTAAAGTCTGGTGAACGCTATTCCGGCGAGCCGATGCGGCTGATCTTCAGCGTATTGGTTTTTCCTGGACGTCCGAATGGATAGCCGGCCAAAATAATAATGCGTTCGCCATCTGCACCGCCATTTGCTTTCGCCAGCGTGTCCGCCTTTTCGATCATTTCGTGGAAATGCGAAATGTCGCTGGTGACCACGGAACGAACCCCCCAATAGAGTGCGAGTTTACGGGCGACATTTTCGTCGGGCGTCGCGGCGATGACCGGACAGTGGGGCCGGTCGCGTGACAGGCGTTGCGCCGTTGAACCGGTCTTGGTGTAGGCGACAGCAAAGCGGCAATCGAGGATTTCCGCGATGCGCCGCGCAGACAGAGTAATGGCGTCGGCGGTCGCATACTCATCCGTCTCGCTCGATACGCTTAGAAAACTACCCGACTCCCGATCCTGTTCCGTCGCCGCAATAATCCGGTCCATGATGGCGACGGCTGTCGGCGGGTGGCGTCCGACCGCGGTTTCTGCGGAAAGCATCACCGCGTCGGCGCCTTGGAATACAGCCGTGGAAACATCAGACGCTTCGGCGCGGGTCGGCGCAATGGAGTCGACCATAGACTCCAGCATATGCGTCGCGACGATGACGGGTTTGCCCGCCTTGCGGCAGGTCCGGACGATCCGGCGCTGCAATAGCGGGACATCCTCTGGCGGGCACTCGACGCCGAGATCGCCGCGCGCGACCATAATGGCGTCCGAAAGCTCTATAATCTCATCGATGTGTTCGACGGCGGACGGCTTTTCGATCTTGGAGATGATCCCCGCACGCTCGCCAATCAGTTTGCGCGCCTCTCTTACATCGTCAGGCTGCTGCACAAAGGACAATGCTATATAATCGACGCCAATCCCGAGGGCGAAATCCAGATCGATCCGGTCTTTCTCCGTCAGCGCCGAGATGGGCAAGCGGCGGCCCGGTACATTGATGCCTTTTTTGTTTTTCAGCTCGCCCGGCGTATCCGCCTTGGCGATGATGTGGTGCTTGCTCCTTTCGGAGATCGTAACCTGCAGTCGCCCGTCATCGAGTTTTAAAATGTCGCCCGGTTGCAGGACATCGAGAAGTTCTTGATGCGGAATGGGAATGACATTGTCGTCATTGGATTCGGGCGACAGGCTTAATTTGTATTCGGCGCCGTATCGCAGCTGAATGCTTCCGCCAGCAAATGAGCCCGTTCGGATTTTAGGCCCTTGCAGGTCAGCAAAAACCGCGCTGGGGATGCCCGTATCTTGTTCAATCTGCCGGATGGCGCGCGCGACCGCTGCAAGTTTGTCGTGGTCGCCGTGACTCATATTCAGGCGAAACACATCGACGCCGGCATTGAAAAGCAGGCGCAACATGGAGGGTGATGAACTGGCCGGGCCGATGGTCGCGACAATTTTGCAAAGACGTTTCCGCATGATGCGGCAAGCTAAGTTGTTTTGGCGCGTCTGAGAACACCTAAATTGGTCTGAACCGGATTATAGGGCTTCGGGGAGCGGCGTATCCTGACCGTAGAGCGAAATTGTCGAGATGGACATTTTTGCCGAGCCCTCAATCGGACGCCGGCTATACGCGACATAAATGAGCGTCCTATTGGTGGCGTCGTAGATGCGGCGCACAGCCATGGATTTGAAAACCAGACTAATGCGCTGGGAGAAGACTTCTTCGCCGTCCTTGCCCATATCGATGTCGCCGATTTTTATCGACCCGGTCTGGCGGCACGCGATTGAGGCGTTCGATGGGTCTTCAAACCAGTTCCCTTTGGCGACCCGATCCCAAAAGCCCCGGTCAAAGTGAGACAAGTGGCAGGTTACGCCTTCAACTTTTGGATCGGACAGGGCCTCGATTTTGATTTCGTTTCCAACAAAATCATTTTTGAATTCACCCACTTCATTTTCGCTGCGCCCGCATGCAACCGCCAATATGGCGAGAGTGACGATAAGTATCTGCTGGAAAAAACGCTTCATAATGCTGCGCCCTATCGCCTGCAGAGCGCGGCTTTGGCGGCTTCATATTCACGCGCCATGCGGTCGACGAATTCGGCCGTTGTCGCGACTTCCTTCACGGCGCCAATACCCTGGCCGCAGCCCCAGATGTCCTTCCAGACCTTCTTGGCGTTATCGCCGCCTGATTTGAAGTCCATCTTTGTAGGATCGCTCACGGGAAGATTATCCGGATCGAGTCCCGCGTTTCGAATTGAGGTTTTGTGATAATTTCCGTGTATCCCCGAGAAGTAGTTAGAATAGACGATGTCATCGGCATAGCCATCGACGATGCCTTGCTTGTAGGACTGATCTGCGTTGGCTTCTTCAGTGGCGATAAACGCCGATCCAATATACCCAAAATCGGCGCCCATAGCCTCTGCGGCGAGTACGGATTGTCCGCGCGCAATGCACCCCGAAAGTGCGAGCGGACCATCGAACCATTCGCGAATTTCCTGCACCAGTGCAAACGGGGACTGTACGCCCGCATGTCCGCCGGCGCCGGCGGCGACACAGATGAGTCCGTCGGCGCCTTTTTCAATCGCTTTCTTGGCGAAGGTGTTATTGATGATGTCGTGGAGCACAATGCCGCCATATGAGTGGACGGCTTCATAAACCTCTTCGCGCGCGCCAAGCGACGTAATCACGATTGGAACTTCGTGTTTCACGCAGGCTTCAACGTCATGCATTAGCCGCTCATTGGTGCGATGGACGATCTGATTGACGGCGAAAGGCGCTGTTGGAAGGTTTGGTTGTTCATCCTCGTGGCGCGCGAGCGCCTCTTTGATTTCCACCAGCCATTTGTCGAGCATCTCAGCCGGCCGGGCGTTGAGGGCTGGGAACGAGCCGATGACGCCGGCTTTACATTGAGCGATGACGAGCTTGGGTGTCGAAACGATAAACATGGGTGCGCCGATCACCGGCAGTTGCATTTTTGATTTAAGCTCGCTCACTGTCGTCATCATTATCTCCTTGTTTCAGACTAGCTATAACGCAGCTCATGTCGCCCGCAACCGGTATCGGCAGTACTTTGCCAAACACAAGCCGCCGGGGCATATTGAACAAAAAAGACATCAGGGAGCCACATGAGCCAAAGAGAGATTCTCAACCCGCCCGTCATCGCCGATCTGGTGCGCATTCAGGCGGCTGCGCAGCCGGACAAAATCGGACTCTCGTTTGAGGGCAAGTCATTCACTTACCGCGACATGAATTTACGATCCAATCGCGTCGCCAATGGGTTGACGGCGCTCGGAATAAAACGCGGAGATCGCATTGCGTGGCTGGCGCGCAATGTGACGAGTTATTGGGATGCGCTTTTTGGCGCTGCGAAAATTGGGGCCGTCATGACGCCGGTCAATTGGCGGCTCGCCCCAAATGAGGTGGCTCAGATATTGGAGGATGCGCGGCCGGCTCTTTTAGTGGCCGAGAAATGTTTCCTCGAAATGCTCAAACAGGCAGGCAAGGCGCCCAATGTAAATACGATGTTGCTGGAGTCAGGCGGATCTGATTGTTTCGACGATTACGTCGATCGGCAAACCGCAGTTGAGCCTGTATATGTTCCTGTTCTCGAAGATGTTGTCGTTCAACTATACACCAGCGGCACAACGGGATTGCCGAAAGGGGTCGTGCTTCCCAATCGTTGCTATTACGAGGTCGGCGTTGCGGGGCAGGGGGCTGACGTTGTTCTTCCTCAATCTGACGACGAAACAATTTTGCATTCTCTGCCTCATTTTCACGTTGCCGGGGTCAATTTCGGACTGATGGGGATCGCTCGCTCCATGCCGATTATCCAGCATCGCCAGTTTGATCCAATGGCGATCGTTGAAGCGGCGCAAGGAGCGGCGCCATTGAATGCGTTTTTGGTGCCTGCGATGATTATGATGATTCTTGAGGCCGCGAAAACTGCGGAAAAGCCGCTCACAAATTTTGCACATATTAGCTATGGCGCGGCGCCGATGCCGGAGCCGCTGCTCAACGCGGCCATGACCGCTATGCCGAACGCCCGCTTTACACAGTTTTACGGCATGACTGAAACAGCAGGCGGCGTCACGCTGCTTCAGCACGAAGACCATGCACTCGGTAAGAAACAACGCATATCAGCCGGCAAGCCGCTACCCGGTTGCGAGGTGAGAATTTTCAATCCCACAACGCGCAAAGAAGTTGCGAGCGGCGAGACGGGTGAGATTGTTACGCGCTCTAAATTTATCATGGACGGGTACTGGAACAATTCATTCGCAACCGGAGAAGTTATTCGCGATGGTTATTACTGGTCAGGGGATGCCGGTTACATGGACGAAAACGGTTTTGTTTATGTTGTGGACCGGATCAAGGACATGATCATTTCCGGCGGCGAGAATATTTATCCAGCGGAAATAGAATCTGTTTTGGCTGCATGTGCAGATCTCATAGAAGTTGCTGTTGTCGGCGAGCCGGATGAAAAGTGGGGCGAAGTTGTGAAAGTCGTTGCGGTCAAGTGGCCTGATGCCGACATCGACGCAGCAAAAGTGAAAGAGTTCCTGAAAGGGAAAATCGCCGATTTTAAGCTGCCCCGTTATGTCACATTTCTAGACAGGCTGCCCCGAAACCCGTCTGGCAAGGTGCTGAAAACTGAGCTTCGAAAGGCGGAATAAGCGCCAAAGCCAGGGAGTGAATCAGACGCTTGATTCGCCGTTTCGGCGAATTTTGGCAAAAAACGCCACCCGCCGGGTGTGATGATCGCCAGGATTCAATCCAGAGTAGTGAGCTTCACCGGGTTTTTAGCGGATTTCACTAAAAATTACTGAATTCTTTACAACCGACTATCAGTTCGGCGCCGAAATTGATAAGATACAGTGAGTTAGTGACTTTTTTGGGGGAGACCATGAAGAAATTAATCACGACTGCGCTGGGGCTGAGCTTTTGCTTTGCCGCTAACGCATATGCCGCGCCAATGACGCTGGGAAGCGTTAGTTTTGATACGGACAATGCCGCGACGACAGTCCTTTGGGCTCAAGGCGGCGTTTTCGCAGGGCTCAACGAGAATCGCCGCGAGGCATGTATCGATCCAACGAACGCGGCTTCGACAGTGGGCGCCAACGGCATTGAGTGCCGCGCGCTGGAAGTTGTTGGCTTTGATCTCGATACTGACGTTGAGCTTGATGAAAACAACACAGTACTTCAGGATCCGGATGTCCTCGCTGCATTTTTTGATGACGGCAAAGTGCTCATCAATGGCGTAGGCAATGATGTCATCGTCTTCGAAACGCTGGATCAGGATGATCCGCCCGCTGTGACGCTGATCCTCAACGGAATGCAAATTATCGGCGACAAACTTGATGTCGTGGAAGTTGATGGCAAAGATTACACGATCTGGGGATTTGATTTCACCAATCTAGGCTTTGCTTTGGACGCCGTCATTAGCGCGCCGCTTTACGTTCAAACCAGCCGTGATGATGAGAATACGCCCATAGGTTCTTCTGATGTTGCTGCAATTGTCGGTTTAAACTTTCAAGAGCCAATGGAGCCAACTCCGGAAGTGCCGCTGCCGGCGGCTGCGTGGTTGTTCATAGCCGGCATCTCCGGCTTGGGCTTCGCTGGACGAGCAAAAAAGAAAACCATTTAGACAAACCTTTTCTCGAGAAAACTAAACCCCGCTGAATGGTCCCCCATCGGCGGGGTTTTTCTTTCGATTTGTGTCTGAGTTAGAGGCCCATTTGTCGCGCGGCGAGGTCGTTCATGATCTCTTCAGAGCCGCCGCCAATCGCCATGACGCGCACTTCGCGGTAGATGCGTTCCACCCTGCAACCGCGCATGAACCCAGCGCCGCCGAAGATCTGCATCGCCTCCCGGGCGCAATACTCCATGGTCCGCGTTGCTTGAACCTTGAGGAGCGAGAGTTCCGCAATGGGCGATTCTCCGCGTGCAACCCGCCATGTGCAGTGATCGAGATAGGCGGAGGAAGCATTTGTCTGGCGCACCATCTCTGCAAACTTGTGCCGGATAACCTGATGCTTCGCGAGCGGCTTGCCGAATGTTTCCCGCTCGCGCGCCCAGTTTGCGGCATCCTCAATGCAAACGCGGGCAAAGGCGATCGCCTGCGCCGCCATCGATAGTCGCTCCATGTTGAAATTCGTCACGATCCCGGCGAAACCCGCGTTCTCCTGGCCGATCAGGTTTTCGGCGGGAACAGCGACATCGTTGAAGTGAATGCTCGCTGTATCCGACATCCACCAGCCCATTTTTTTAAGCGGTGCGCGCGTCACGCCCGGCCGGTCAGCTTCGATCAGAAGGAATGACAATCCGCCTGCGCCATCACCGCCGGTGCGCACGGCGACGGTCAGAAAATCAGCGCGCATGCCCGTTGTAATAAATGTCTTCTCGCCATTGACGATATAAGCATCGCCATTTCGCACCGCTTTGGTTTTGAGATTGGCGACGTCCGATCCGCCGGACGGTTCAGTGACGCAAAGGGCAATCAGCTTATCACCAGAAAGAACCTTCGGGGCCACGCGCTTCTTCAAGGCGTTGGAACCGAGCGCCATGATCGGCGGCAAGCCGATGCCGTGAGTCATCAGCCCGGCGACGAGGCCGCCTGATCCGGCGCGCGCCAGTTCTTCCGAGGCGATCAGTGAGTGAAAAATATCGACGCCGTCGCTGACGCCGCCAAAGTCTTCTGGATAGCCGAGACCGATCAGCCCCGCCGCCGCTGCCGTATTGTGAAGTTCGCGCGGAAACGCTCCGGCCTCGTCCCAGTCAGCAACATGGTCGATGATTTCACGATCGACAAAGGCGCGTACGCTTTTCCGCCACGCCTCGTGACTGTCGTTCAAATGCGGTGAGGGCAATCGTGTCGCGTCGAATGATAGGGGCTGGGTCATGGGTGCATGGTGTTTCGCGGCATGAGGCGCGTCAATTGCGATTCGCAGTGCATCCGCCTTGATCTTTGTTTTGCCCGCAACCTATCCTTTGATCATCCCCGCCCCCGGGTCCGGCCAAAGGCCGGCCCGAGGATAAACTGCAGCGGGGATCCACGGAAGACTTGACCCCCGCCTGCGCGGGGGTGAGCGGGGTTATTGTGAAACTCTATCACTGTCAGGGGGCAAGGTCGCTGCGCTGCGTCTGGGCGCTGGAGGAAATGGGGCTCGATTATGAACTTGTCACGCTCAAATTTCCGCCGCGCGTTTTCGACAAGACCTACAAGGAGATCAATCCGCTCGGCACCGTGCCCTGCCTGATCGACGGCGACGTGATGATGACCGAGAGCGCCGGCATCTGCGAATATCTGGGCGTCAAATACGGGCCGACGCCGCTGGCCGTCACGCCGGATGAAAAAGACTACGGCGCCTATCTCAACTGGTTGCACCGGTCCGATGCGACGCTGACCTTCCCGCAGACCTTGGTGTTTCGTTATTCCGCATTGGAGCCCGAAGGGCGCCGCCAGCCGCAAGTGGTCGAAGACTACAGGAAATGGTTTCTCGGCCGCTGGCGTTCGGTCGAGGCGGCGCTGGAAAACCGCGACTATCTCTGTGCGGAGCGCTTCACCATGGCCGACATCTGCGTTGCTTACGCGCTCTATTTCGCCAATACGCTCGGCATCGAAGAAGCGATGACGCCGAATGTGAAAGGGTGGTGGGGGCGGTTAAGCGCTCGTGAGGCATTTCAGGGAGCGAGCGCAAAATGAAAGCAATACATGCCGCAATCATTTTGGCCTTATTGTTGGGCGCATGCGCCACATCAGAGATGGTGCGCGCAAAAAAATTACTGTCAAATCATTGCAGTGAAATTGAAGATTGGGCTCTCGCACCTTATCCGGCTGACTCTAGTCAACGTTCAGTTTCTTTTCATTGGCCTGATTGCGAAGACTGCATTGTTATGGGGGCTTCAATGAGCTCTGAAAGAGATCTGGATGAAATAGATCGCGCCTTATATGAAGCGATCAGGAGCCCTACTCATTATTACGGTCTCGGAGAAATTTCCTACGGCGCAGCTTCCTGCTTCACGAATAGAATAAAATTGGAAAAAGATGAATTCGATGAGGTTGTCAGTGTCGATGCAGACACGAGGCTGGGAAAAAGAAATCTCAATTTTCATTTTCGTCAAACAGAGTGTTATTCGGGTGAAGAAGGCGATTCCGGCTGTGCGACTTTTACGGTTGCGGATTGGAAATAATGCAGCGCGACTATCCCTTCGGCCACAACACCATTTGCGTGCAGCGGAAGAGGGCGATCACCTTGCCGGTCTCGCGATGTTTCACCGTCGCATCCCAGAGCTGTGTCGTGCGGCCGAGATGTTTGGCCTCCGCCCGGCATTCAATAGCGCCGTCGCGGGCCGTGCCGAGAAAATTCGATTTCAGTTCAACAGTGGTGAAGCCGCTGGCGCCTTCGGGCAGGGCTCGGACGCAGCCATAGCCGCAGGCGGTGTCGGCCAGCGTGACAACCGCGCCCGCATGCAGGAATCCGTTCGGCGCCATCAATGCCTTGCGGATCGCGAGCTCCGCTTCGACCCAGCCGTCACCCGTATTCGTGAAATTTATTCCGAGGAGGCCGGGCAAAAACTCGGAGCCAACCGCATTCAGGCCGGCGGTTATGTCTGGTTTCATGAGACGGTCTTTCTAAGCTTGACCCGGCGACTCTGTCGCGATGTGAACCCACGCGTCAACAACGTTGCGCATGCGTTTTTCATCGCCAAGCAAACCGTCATGCACCAGCAGACCGGTCATCATGCAGCGGCCGATGGTCAGGATCGCTTCGAGCCGGTCAGCGTCGGCGTTGTTTGCAGGAAGGACGTCGCGCAGCTCGCGCTCAATCTTTACGCGCCAGTCGTCGAGCTTCGGCGCGATGCGTTTTTGTAAACCCGCATTGGTTCTCGCCGCCACGAGAATTTCCAGCAGCGCGCCATACTCTTCCGTTGTGAACTGTTCGCGCCAGGAGCGGCGGATCATGCCGCCAAAGGCGTCCTTGTCATTGTCGATGTTGAGCTTCGCCCGCTGGAACCATTTTATCGACCGGCTCAGCAGATATTCGGCGGTCGCCTCGACGAGGTCGTCCTTGGAAGGGAAATGGTGCTGCAAAGCGCCAAGGCTGACGCCCGCCGCGTCGACCACCTGCTTGATCGAAGCGCCATGATAGCCGCGCGCCGAGAGGCAGGAGACGGCTCCTTCGCAAATCCGCCGGCGCATATCGGCGGACTTTTCCTGCTGCCTAGCTGAAGGGCCGGGGGCTTGACGCGGGTTGCTCATTTGCATAAAACAATATGATTATATTGTTTTGTCAAGCCGGGAGCGACGGCCCCCATGCCGGTTTTTGAAAGTGAGATCGACACGCGTAGCGAAACCTACGCGCAGAACCGCGCCGATCATTTGCGCCTGATCGAAGAGTTTCGCGCGCTTGAGCAGAAGATCACCGAGACCTCGGCGCGGGCGAAACCGAAATTTGAAAAGCGCGGCCAGCTCCTGCCGCGCGAACGCTTGGCGCTGGTGCTCGATCGCGGCGCGCCTTTCGTCGAGATTTCGACCCTGTGCGGTTATAAAATGCATGACGATGATGGCGACCGGAATATTTCCGGCGGCGGCGGAATTTCCGGCATCGGCTTCATCTCCGGCGTGCGCTGCCTCGTCACTGCATCGGACAGCGGCATCAAGGGCGGCGCGGCGACGCCCATGGGTGTCCACAAGGCTTTGCGTGCGCAGGCGCTGGCGCTTGAGAATAAACTTCCCTTCGTACAGCTGATCGAAAGCGCCGGCGCTAATCTGATGCGCCAGGCGGAGATGTTCGTGTCCGGCGGGCGCAGCTTCGCCAATCTCGCGCGGCTTTCCGCCGCCGGTTGCCCGGTGATTTCCGTGGTGCATGGATCGTCGACGGCTGGCGGCGCTTATCAGACCGGATTGTCGGATTATGTCGTCGCAGTGCGCGGCAGATCGAAAATCTTTCTCGCTGGCCCGCCGCTATTGAAAGCCGCGACCGGCGAAATCGCAACCGACGAAGATCTCGGTGGGGCGGAGATGCACTATCATGTCTCGGGCCTTGCGGAATATATGGCCGAGAATGATTCCGAGGGCGTTCGCATCGCGCGCGAGATTGTCGCCAAGCTGGGCTGGGACAAGGCGCAGCGCGACCGCTCGTTCGAGGAGCCGCGCTATGATGCAGAGGAATTGCTCGGCATCGTGCCGGTCGATTACCGCCAGCCATACGACTCGCGCGAGGTCATCGCCCGCCTTGTCGA
>BQJG01000078.1 GCA_021604585.1 Hyphococcus sp. | reverse complement strand
GCCGCCATATCCGATGCTACCGCCGACAAGGCCCGCGCCGTGACCCGCGATATGCTGACCGCGCTCGATTATGCAGGCGTCATGGGCGTTGAGTTTTTCGTGCTCGAAAACGGTGACGTGATTGTCAACGAATATGCGCCGCGCGTGCATAATTCCGGTCACTGGACGCAAGATGGCTGCGCGGTCTCGCAATTTGAACAGCACATTCGCGCTGTCGCCGGCTGGCCGCTGGGCGATCCAGCGCGTCATTCCAACGCCGTGATGGAAAATCTGATCGGCGATGAAGTTCATCGCTGGCGCGATCTCGCCGCCGAGCCGCAAACCTGCGTTCACCTTTACGGCAAACGTGAAGCGCGGCCGGGCCGCAAGATGGGGCATGTGACGCGGATATCGGCGAAACGATAGCGGCTTACGCAATCGTAAAGTTGCGGCGGAGAAAATCGCTGAAGCCATATCCTCACAACCCAACTGAATAATACGCGCCACCATCGCGATTCCGTCGCTGTTTTTTCTCTTTTTCGTTTCAATGAAAAGTGAACGGCGCGGCGGCGCGTCAAGCGCCGTTCGCCACAGAATGGTCACACTGTCTTCATAGCGTTTGCCTGCCGTAAAGCGGCGCAAATGCACAAATTAAGGGGAGCAGTTTTCCTAACGCAGAAATGCGCGACAGAAGGATGTGTGTCTTATGCCTGCTGCAAACAGAACCCAACCGATTCCGTTTTACCCGGCGCCCTCGCCGTCAAAATACAAGTTGGACCACTCACACCTCACACTCGACGCTTTGCGAAAATTCGCACAAGGCGCGGGCTCGGCGCTGCTGGTTTTTTCCGGCGCAGATTCGGTGACCAGTAGTGCGGCCGCGTCAAGCGCCGCCATACAGCCAATGATGGATTTTTCATCTCTGGACGGCATCGTGCAGACGATCTTTTCCGGCGGACTGAATGGTCAAATGCAAATCGCCGCCGCCATCTTCCTGTTCATCGCCGCCGGGCAGTGTATCGCGCGGTTTGCAGGCCTCCTCGTTGCTGGCGTCGTGATCATTCTTTATCTGCAAGGCGTCACCGCCGAAGACGTGCTGGTGTTTTTCCAGCACTTCGCCCAGCGCCTCGGCGCAGCGGCGACTGCATTTCAAACAGCGGAAGTCAGCTAACGTCGGCGCCTCTATTTCTTGCGCGCAGACTTCGGCGTGTTCATTGCGGCGACGGTGCGGATAGGTTTGCGAGCTGGAATATTCCAATCACGCCCTGCTCGGCGACCAGCTTGGCGGATCGCTCGCAGGAAACGATTCGTCAAGCGCTTCGTCGATCTCGGCTTCTTTCCAGATACGAGGTTTGGAGCGTGACTTGCCTCCGGCCGGATAGCGCAACTTTGCAAGCCATTCGAGCGGCTTTGCCGGGTCTATGTTCAGTTCACGGACTTTGCCTTTAAGTTTTTCGATCTGCATGACGTTCTCGATGCGTGCGTCGAGGAATGCATGGGTCGAGGCTTCGTCTTCACTGTCATCGCCGAGCCAGTGCGTGAGAGTCGAGAGCCACACGCCAGTCAAAATCCCGCGCTTTGAATAGAAGTTGAAATCCGTCGACTTGTCGCCAAGCCCGCGCCAGATCGCATCTGCAGTCTTCCAGGCGAGTTCGGCGCCGAGCGGTGCGTGAATGGGGAGCGCCAGCGTCGCGGCGGCGCGGCGGGCGGCCTCTTTATGCGGGCGCAGGAAGTCGAGGCGTGCGCGAACCGCAAAGGCGACCTTTTCGCGAATCTTCAGCCCCGCAAAATCCGGACTCGCCATGGCTTCGACCATCGCCGCGTCCGCCTGCATAGACCAGGCCCGCAGCGCGTCGGCGGCGCCGGCGGGAAAAGCGGCGGCGAGCATCGCTGGACCATGGCCTGTATCCTTGGCGGCGGCGGCCAGCGCGCCGCCGGTCCAGCCGTCAAAGGCGGCCCGCCCCAGCAGGGCCGACAAGATCTTCCGTCCCTCAGCGTCAAAGACGGCGGATTTAGCCGCTTTGGGGTCTTTCTCAGCCTCGATCATAGGGCTTCCTTTTTGCCGGTTTTGCCTCGTCCTCATGTAGACAATATAGGAGCCGTTTGGTATAGGCCGCCCTCGCCTCTCCCCCCTGAAGGAAACAGGCGGGTGTAGAGTTGACCGGTTTTCGCGTCGCGGGGCTCCCGTGGCGCTTTTGTTTTCATAGGAGGCTCAAGGCCTTGGTTCAAATTTTCGTCCGCGACAACAATGTCGAGCAAGCCCTTAAAGCGCTGAAGAAAAAGATGCAGCGTGAAGGCACTTTCCGGGAAATGAAGCGCCGGAAATTCTACGAAAAACCGTCGGAAAAGCGCGCCCGCCAAAAAGCGGAAGCCGTGCGCCGCGCCCGCAAGCTCGTGCGCAAGCGCATTCAACGCGAAGGCGGCAGCGGCATGTAAAACCGGCCTATGCCACACCGATTGCGCGCCTTGCGCGAGCGACCACTTGAGGCATAATCAGACGGTTCTACATAGCAAAACGGGGTCACTCATGCGTATCCTAGCCCTCCTTTTCGCCTTCGGGGTTTTCCTTTCGGCTTGCGAAACCATCAAAGGCGCGGGCCGCGATATTGAAAGCGCTGGCGAAGCCATTGATGACGCCATCGACGATTAGGCGCGTTTGAGCGCTTGCGAATCAGAGCCGGCCGCTTCTTGCGCCGGCTTTTTTTGCGGCTTTTTCCCCATTTTGAGGCCTCGCTAGGTGCGGCCATTAGGTCATCCCTAACAAAAAATCGGCATTCTCGCCTCATTCTGGCCGGAAAGGCCGGTAGCTTTGACTGGCGTTGCGCCAAGTCGCAGCTAAAATGCCAATGTTATCATTAACGGGAATCACCGTGCGGGCGTCAGGGATGGGATTTGCGATGCGGGGACTTAGTCAGTTTTTAAGCGTGGAATCGGCGCAGCGCGGCATGCGTGTCTCTGCAGCAGCGATGATTGCCGGCGCCTTGGTCATGTCGGCGAGCCCGGCGGCGGCCCAGCGCCAGATCGATGACCCGCAACTCAGCCCAATGCTGTTTGGACCGACCCAAAAAGAACGGGACCGCGAAAAGGTTCTTCAAGATCAGCGCGAACAGGAAGAAGCAGCGATCCTCACTGCCGAACAGGAGCGCGACGCCAACCGGCTCGACGATCCAAAAGTGCGCCCGCTGATTTTCGGCGATGCCAATCTTGAAGAAGACCAGACCGGCGGCCGCATCACACTCGGCGAGGAAGATGATAATCGCGGCTTTTTCGGCGCCCTCACTTTTCTCAGCCCGGACGAGACCAATCTCTCCATCGGTGTCGGACCCGTGTTCAAGCCAGACTATTTCGGTTCGGATGATTATGAGTTCGGCGCCGACCCGCAAGTTTATGTGCGCTTCCGCAATTTCGTTTTTCTCGACGATGACGGCGCTGATTTCGGCATTATCGGCTTTTCACGCTTCCGCATGGGCCCTTCGATTCGCATTCGCGGCCGCCGCGATCAGGATGACAACCCAGCGCTTGCCGGTCTTGGCGATGTCGGCACGACATTTGAGTTTGGCGGCTTCATCGCCACGACGTTTCTTGATCGCTTCGCATTCAAAGCCAAAGCCCGCCACGGCATCGACACAGGCCATCGCGGCACGATTGTTGACGGCTATTTGACGGCGCTCTTATTTCGCGCCGGCCCTGTCTCAATCGCCACCAGCGGACAGGCCACATGGATCGATGATAAATTCGCCGACGCTTATTTCTCAATCACGCCCGAGCAATCCGTCAACACAGGCGGACGCCTCGCCGCTTATGATGTCGATTCCGGCTTTCGCGATGTTGGCGGCAGCGTCAACGCCTATATCAATATCGGTGATCGCTGGTCGCTTAATCCCTATGCGCGCTATCAATATATTTTCCGCGATTACGCCAACTCGCCGATTATTGCCGATTATGGCGACCGCAATCAGTTCACCATCGGCTTTCACATCATGCGCGAATTCACTTTCGGCGGCACCGGCCAGTAAGCCATTGCGATTCCGGCGGCAGCCCGCCTCGTCGCCTTTTGGGGCTTGACTCATATAACTCTCTGGTTATAGATGCCATTCATAACCAGAGAGTTATGGATGACAATAGCCCCAGCCCCCCATGATATCTTGTTCAGATCCCTGGCCGACCCGACGCGGCGCGCCATCTTTGAACGCCTATGCCGCGATGGCGACCAGACGGTCGGCGCGCTCACAGTTGAGTCCGGGGTCTCGCAACCGGCGGTCTCAAAACATCTCGCGGTTTTAAAGCGGGCCGGTCTGGTGCGCGACCGTCATGAGGGCCGTCAGACCCATTACAGCGCGGAGCTTGGCGCCCTCGCCCCGCTTATCGACTGGACAAGCCAAATGACCGGATTCTGGGAGAACCGGTTCGACGACCTCGAAGATTTGCTCAAAAGGATGGATCAATGACCGCAACGTCTGCCGAAACACGCTCCGTGACAATCGAGCGTGAATTTCCTCATGCGCCGGAAAAAATCTGGCGCGCGCTCACCCAACCGCATTTGATCGCAGAATGGCTGATGAAGAATGATTTCAAGCCGGAGATCGGCCATCGTTTTAATCTCAGCGGAGAGTGGGGCGGCGTTCTTGACTGTGAAGTTCTCGAAGTCGAACCGAACCAGTCCTTGTCCTACACCTGGAATTACAAACACGACGACGCAGCCTTTAATTTGACCAGCGTCGTGACATTCACGCTGACGCCGACGAGCGCAGGCACGCAATTGCGCATGGAGCAGTCGGGTTTCAATCCCGACCAGAAACAGGCGTTCGGCGGCGCCAGACATGGCTGGCAAAACTTCTTCGCCAATCTGGAAAACGTTTTGACTCGCATCGAGTAAAGCCCGTTTGCGAACGCAGCCCTGAAGAGCAATTCGCACAAAAATAACAAAAGGAGATTGCAATGAACTGGAGCAAATGGATCAGGCAGTTTCACCGCTGGGTGTCGATCGTCTTCGCCGCAATCGTCGCTGGCATCTTCATCACCCTGGGGTTGGGCAAGGAGCCCATTCAGTGGGTGTATTATCTGCCCCTGCCCCCGCTGTTTTTGCTGATGTTTAGCGGCCTTACTATGTTCTTCCAGCCGTATGTCGCAAAGCGCCGCGATGAGCGGCGGGTGTTGCAGGAGACTTCGCGATGACGAAAGCAGGCTCGAAGGAAACAAAGCCGGACGATTCCCCCGCCAGGCTGATCGATGCAAAAATCAAAGAGCTTGGCGACTGGCGCGGCGAAACTCTCGCCCGGCTGCGCAACCTCATTCACGAGGCCGACCCAGATGTGGTCGAAACGGTGAAATGGAGAAAGCCGACGAGCCCGAACGGCGTGCCGGTATGGGAGCATGACGGCATCATCTGCACCGGCGAGACCTACAAGGACAAGGTCAAGCTGACCTTCGCCAAAGGCGCTGCGCTTAAAGACCCTGCCGGTCTCTTCAACGCCGGCCTTGACGGCAATGTCCGGCGCGCCATTGATTTTTACGAAGGCGACGCCGTCAAGGAAGGGCCGTTTAAGACGCTCATACGCGCCGCGGTGAAGCTGAACACGGCCAAAGCCTGATCATATCGCTCATAACAAAAGCGGCGCCTTAAGGCGCCGCTTGCTGTTTCTTCGATTCCGCGCCGATTATTCAGGCTTGCGGAACTTCAGCGTCATGCGATCGCTTTCACCGATCGCCATCATCTGCGCTTTGAGCTCTTCATTCTCTCGGCTGGTGGCGAGCGTCGGCGGCAGGCGCCAGACGAATTCTTCCGCAGTCGGACGGTCCGCCGGGTTTGCGTTGACTTCGCTCGACGCCACAAGCTCAAAGCCTGCCGCTTCAAAGGCGGAAACGATCTGCGATTCTTTCACATAGCCATTATCGCCGGTCGCCCATTCATCGGGCATATCTTCCTGCGCGCGGTGCTGAACCACGCCAACAATGCCGCCCGGCTTCAGCAGTTTCATGGAGTCGGCCAGCGCTTCGGTAAAATATACGCCATCGTCGAGTCGGTTGAAGTGATGCGCCGCGCGGATCATCAAGATGACATCGACCGTGCCCGCCATGTCGTCGGGCGCCGAGCCATAGGCAAACGCGCCGACAGCGGCGTCGCCATCATCATCACGCCAGGATTCAGCATCCGCCGTCCAATCCGCCGCCCAAGTCGCTTTCTCACCTGCGGGCGGCGAGAACTGGCCGAACTTGGTCCACATGTCTTCGCTGTAATCGGCGCCGAGAACTTTTCCGTCCGGACCCAGATAGTCGATCAGAATGCCCGAATACCAGGGATTGCCAGGGAGCGTATCGGCGACCGTCATTCCCGGTTCAACGCCGAAAAATTCCAGCGTTTCTTGCGGATGGCGATATTGATAGCGCGCCTTGGTTTCGTCGGACTGCGCATCGAGCACAGCGCTCAATTTCTCAGACGCCGTCATTTCCGCATCGCCGGCAGCCATTTCTTCAACCGGCGTGGCGGCTGGTTCATGCGTGGCGGCGGTGTCGGAGGTTTGCTGCGAACATGCTGCAAGTGCGAGCGCGGCTGCGCCCAGCATCAGATATTTCATGGTGTCACCCCTTTAAAGCCCAAGCGCCGACCCTAGCAGCGCCCGCCAGCCGCGCCAATGGCGTTCACGAAATTGTGGGAACGCCTTAAAGCGCCTTGACGATCTCTTCGCACATTTTCTTGGCGTCGCCGAACAGCATCATGGTGTTGTCGCGATAGAACAGCTCGTTCTGGACGCAATTGGCTCATCAACGGCTTTATTTTCCAAGATGGATATTAATGTCTGATGCACCCTCAAGACCATCCCCGCAATGCGGGCACAGGTTGTAATTTTTTACGACGGGGTGGTCGCGCCTAGCTATATTACCACATGCGTGGGTGACATATATATCAATGTCAGCTTCAACATCAATTACGAGCGAATGTAAATCATCCTCAGAAAACATTGTCCAATCGGGTAAAATGAATTCTGCAATAAGATCTTCCGCGGTTGTCGATTTTGCCCGTTTCCAATCTACATAATTGCCATAATCAATACAGTACGCGCGATGCATACGCCGAACCCAACGCGGCAATGTCGGCGCGGGCAACTCATGAATTAATTCGTGATCTATCAGCGCCCGAAAAGATCGCGATGTTTTTTGACTCCCCTCTCGAATTAAAAACACCCGGTTATCATGCTCTTCCATATACCTATTGATCTTGCTCCACATGGGCTTGATCGTTGTGTTAGGGCCAACATATTCTCGTTTTTCCTGACGATATATTTCCCTCGATACTTCCATCACCAGTTCGTAATCAATGCAGTGACTGCCAAAGTCGCTATTAATTTTTCGCACCGACTTTTGAAAAATGCGCATCAAGTCTCTAGGAATGCCATGCGAGGCCGTTACGAAGACGCGAAAGTTTTCAATCCTATCGAAAAGATCAGTGATGAAAGCTTCATCGATTGAGCCATCTGAAAGTTTGAAAGCCTTTATTGCATCGTCTTTCTTTGCGAGGCGTTGGAAAATTAGCGCTTTACAGAAATCGAAAATTTGGTGTTCGCTATCAAACAAAGAGGTATCAAGATCTACGCTATGGCTTATATCATGCCCTGGCTGAATACCCGAACTCATGGACATGTCTTCACGTTCATACAATGACGTTTGATTCCAAATTGAAGCTATAACTACTGAAATCTGTTTAGAGTTGAAAAAGCATTTTTTTAGTAGCTGAGAAAAATAATTCTGGATCATTGATGGTGTGTTTTTGTCGAGCTCCATCCATTCATCAATCAAAAGGTGTAAAATTTTGACATTCGCCAGTTCCAAAATTCTTGAAACGAGAATTCGTATGGCCTGATAATCAGCAAACTCGTTGTTGCCCCACTCTGAAGCTTCCTTTCGAACCCCATCAGATGCGACAACTTCAAGCGGTTGGGATTTTCCTTGAACGTAATTTAAGCCGTTTTGCAAAGCGTGAGCGACATCGTTCGAGTTATCGCCATGCCCCGCTCCTAACTCCACCTTGCTCAATAATTCTTGGAGCAAATTATTTATCAATCGCTTTTTGTCTGGATCACTGATTTTCGCAATGAACCGTTGAAGTTCATCCAGAAAACGATCAAAAAATATCCTCAAAAACTGATTGAATAAATCTACTGCAGCGCGCTTCGCCAATGTTTTTCTATCGAATGGATTGGATCCTGCTATGTAGGAATATTGGGTCGATACGTCGATCAATGAGATCATGACAGAGAGTTCGTCTTTTTTTTCTCCGTTGACATATTCGTGAAAACTTCCAAGCAAGTGTGTCTTGCCTGTGCCTCGACGCCCTGAGACTAGGTGGTTTTCGTTGTTGTCGAGCTTCCTTAGATAACCGACATCCACATAATATTCACCGTAATTAGGGAGATCTTCACTCTTCAACCACACTCGTTCATGCTCGAACGCCCTCAGAAAGGCTTGCGGCATAATACAAGGCGTTCGCCTTTCGTAAGCCATGAATTCCTCTTTTCGGTGATTGCCCCTACCCACGAAATAGTTGAAATATTAGAACAACATTTTATAGTCGCATGGCAATAACCGAATGTCATAATTATGACAGCCTAGTTTCTAATGCGTAGAGCGACAATAAAATCTGGGCTGCCGCTTACATATGGACGCGTTCAATAATTTTATAGGCAATTACAGTCACTTAGTATCCTTTGTGGCTGCAGTTGGAACATTCCTAGCGGCCCTAGCTGCCCTAGCAAGCGTGCAAGCCGCTATTCGCATTCAACGATTCAACCTGTCGATTGAATCTTTCTTGCTTGAACACCCCAACAGTTCACTGCGAACGACTAACGCACAGAAGGTTCTTTCAACGAACAATGCTAAAATCATTGTTCTTATTCGCAACCGCGGTTTGCGTGAGATTTCCGTAAATCCCTACTCATTCGTAGTCGAAATACCATTTTCAGAAAAACGGTTTTTTTTAACGCCACGCCCTGTCGCGAGCGGAGAATTTTCTAATGAAATAAAGCCAGGACAAAGAGCAGAGTATATTCTTATGTCTAAAGACGATCTAGAGAGTATATTGGATAGTGTTGCTTTGAATTGGTTCCCTCGCGTTCGCTTGAAGCGCGCCAAGATCAAATTCATTGACCCGTTGGGTAGAAAAATGATTTCTAAAAGTGATCACGGTATTTCGCATTTAGTCAATCAAGTTGCGAAAAAATACGAACCGTTCTTAGGGCGCTGACCGCACTTAAAGCGCCTTGACGATCTCTTCGCACATTTTCTTGGCGTCGCCGAACAGCATCATGGTGTTGTCGCGATAGAAGAGCTCGTTTTGAACGCCCGCATAACCGGCCGCCATGGAGCGTTTGACGAACAGCACGGTGCCGGCGTTTTCAACGTCGAGGATCGGCATGCCGTAGATCGGCGAGGTCTTGTCGGTTTTCGCCGCCGGATTGGTGACGTCATTGGCGCCGATGACAAACGCAACATCCGCGGTGCGGAATTCGGCGTTGATGTCTTCCAGCTCGAAGACTTCGTCATAGGGAACCTGCGCCTCAGCGAGCAGCACGTTCATGTGCCCCGGCATGCGGCCCGCGACCGGGTGGATCGCGTATTTGACTTCGACGCCTTCGCGTTTCAGCGTGTCGCACATTTCTTTCAGCGCGTGCTGGGCCTGCGCCACCGCCATGCCGTAACCGGGCACGATGATCACCTTGCCGGCGTTCTTCATGATGAAGGCCGCGTCGTCGGCGGAGCCTTGCTTGAACGGACGATCATCATCGCCGGCCGATGCGGCCGCCGCATCGTCGCCGCCAAAACCGCCGAGAATGACGGAGATGAACGAGCGGTTCATGCCCTTGCACATAATATAGGAGAGGATTGCGCCCGACGAACCGACCAGCGCACCGGTGATAATCAGCGCCATATTTTCGAGCGTGAAGCCGATGCCCGCCGCCGCCCAGCCGGAATAGGAGTTGAGCATAGAGACAACCACCGGCATGTCGGCGCCGCCAATCGGCACGATCAGCAGGAAACCAAGCACGAAGGCGGTGAGGGTAAGCAGGAAGAACGTCATGCCCGACTGTTCGCCGGTCATCAGCATGCCAAGGAAAATCAGGATCAACAGGCCGAGACCGAGATTGATCGGATGGCGGAAGGGCAGCATGATCGGCTTTCCCGACATATTGCCGTTGAGTTTTGCAAAGGCGATCAGCGATCCGGAAAAGGTGATCGCACCGATGGCAGCGCCCAGCGACATTTCGACAATCGAGCCGATATGGATATGTCCGGGCTCGCCAATATTGAACGCACGCGGCGCCAGGAAGGCCGCCCAAGCGATAAACACCGCAGCGAGCCCCACCAGCGAGTGAAACGCCGCCACCAATTGCGGCATGGCGGTCATCGGAATCTTGCGGGCGATATAAACACCGGGAATGGCGCCGGCGGCGACCGCGAGGATCACGAAGAACCAGGTGCCGAGGCCTTTATTTTCCAGCACGAACAGCGTCGTCACCACGGCGATGCCCATGCCGATCATACCGAAGCGATTGCCTTGCCTTGACGTTTCCGGCGACGACAAGCCGCGCAGCGCGAGGATGAAGAGAATGCCGGATGCGACGTAGAGGATCGCCGGGAGATTATCTGCCATGCGTCGTCCCTACCGTTCTTTTTTCTTATACATGGCGAGCATTCGCTGGGTCACCAGAAAACCGCCGAAAATGTTGACGCTGGCGAGCGCAACCGCGCCGAAGCCGAACAGTTTCGGCCAGAAGCTGTTGGCCGATTGCGACAGGTCCGCGCC
This sequence comes from Hyphococcus sp., assembly GCA_021604585.1. Taxonomy (GTDB): domain Bacteria; phylum Pseudomonadota; class Alphaproteobacteria; order Caulobacterales; family Parvularculaceae; genus Hyphococcus. Next base: position 2,972 of record BQJG01000078.1, on the reverse strand, counting down.
GAGCGCGATCAGTGCGCCGACAATCACAACGGATGAAATCGCGTTGGTCACCGACATCAGCGGCGTATGCAGCGCCGGCGTCACCGACCAGACAACGTAATAGCCGACAAAAATCGCCAGAATGAAAATCGTGAACAAAAACACGAAATCGGAAATCGGGCTCGACGCCGCAAGGATCGCGAGCTGATCGGCGATCTCTCGCGCCTGTTCCGCCGCTGTTGTTGCGGCGTCCGCATTGCCGCTGGCGTTTGCCGCCGCCGCCTCCGCCGCCTGCGCCGCTTGTTCCGCCGCTCTCGCTGCTTCTTCAACCTGTTCGCGTGTGTCCGCCATTGCCGTGGGGCTCCTTTGGGGGCCTACAAATGAGGTTTAGTCTTCGTCTTCGCCGTCCGTGTCGTCGGGCATTGCTTCAGAAGGCGTCAGCGCAACCGGTTCCGGTTCAACAGCCGCCGTCTCGCTCGCAAAGGCCGGATGCACCACGGCGCCGCCGCGCGTCAGCGCAATGCCCTTGATGATGTCATCATCCGGGTCAGCGTTGAGCGACTTGCGCTCCTTGTCGAAAAACGCCGCGATAAAATTATAGATGTTGCGCGCATAAAGGCTCGATGCGTCCGCCGCCAACCGGCCCGGCACGTTTTTGAAACCAAGAATGGTGACGCCGCCGGTTTCTATCGCCTCGCCTTCGCGTGACAGCTCGACATTGCCGCCCGCCTCAACCGCAAGGTCGACGATCACCGATCCGGCCTTCATCGACTGCACCATCTCCGCCGAGACAAGTCTTGGCGCCGGACGGCCGGGGATCAGCGCCGTCGTAATAACGATATCCTGTTTGGCGATATGCGCGGCGACGAACTCCGCCTGCCGCGCCTGAAACTCCGCCGACATCTCTTTCGCATAACCGCCAGCGGTTTCGGATTCTTTCATCGCTTCTTCATCGACGACAACGAATGTCGCGCCGAGCGAGTTGACCTGTTCTTTCGCGGCGAAACGCACATCGGTCGCAGAAACGACAGCGCCCAGACGGCGCGCTGTTGCAATCGCCTGCAGACCCGCAACGCCTGCGCCCATAACAAAGACTTTCGCCGGGGCAATCGTGCCCGCCGCGGTCATCATCATCGGGAAGGCGCGGCCGTAATAGGCGGCCGCATCGATCACCGCTTTATAACCGGCAAGGTTCGATTGCGAGGACAGCACATCCATCGACTGCGCGCGCGTAATGCGCGGCATCAACTCCATGGCCAGCGCATCAAGGCCGAGCCGCGCATAACCCGCAACTGAATCCGGCGCGTTGTGGGCTGACATGATGCCGATCAGCTTGGCGCCGCGCGGAAAGACGCGCAGCTCTTCGCTCGACGGCGCCTGCACTTTCAGGATGACTTCGGCGCCCTGCACCGCATCCGCAGCGCTGGGTGAAATGCTGGCGCCCGCTGCGGCGTAGTCAGCGTCAGCGAAACTCGCCCCCTCGCCCGCCCCGGCCTGAACAGCGACAGTTGCGCCAAGGCTAATATATTTTTTGACAGTCTCGGGCGTCGCCGCAACCCGGGTCTCGCCGGACCGCGTTTCTTTCAGGACGGCTATTTTCATTAGGCCTCCGGCGGCGGCGGCCGCACTAGTGGTGCGAGAAGAACATCTTCACGATAAGATGGGAAAACACGTAAACGGCAACGCCCAGCAGGATAGACAATAATACGCCATTAGCCATCACCAGACTGGTGAACATCATAGACAGGCCCATAGCGAAGGGCACGCCGATTTCAGTCGCGGCGCCCATGATGCCCGCATAGGATCTCTTGTGTTCTTCTGCGTCTTTTGCGCGTTGCTCAACTTCATCGGTCATTGCAAAAACCCCGTTTGAATTTTTCCAGTGTTTTGGCGGAATTCAAGGAGTTGGGCAAGTCTTCTCACCCGCCAAATTACCTAAACGCCGAACCGCACCGGCCACGCGCTGAGCAATGTTCTGAGCGCCGAAACAAAGGCCAGCGGCTGATCCATCATCAAATGGTGGTAGGCGTCGGGGATCACGACGAAGGGCGAGCGGCCCGCCGCCTGATCCCGCAGATGCTGAATGCCGTCACGGCCGACAAAATACGACTTTTCCCCATAGATGAACGCCAGCGGACAGCGCGCCGCCCGCAGAATATCGCGCTCAAAATGAATCTCGAAGGCGCCCTTGTCCGCCGGGTCGAATTTCCACGTCCAGCCTTCGCCTTTTTGCTGGCCGCACTCGCCCGGCGTCGCCGGCCGCAGGCCTTCACGAGCGATATAGTCAATCAAATAAAGGTTTTCCGCCGGTTGGTTCGGCAAAAGCCTGAAGCGGGCGATCATTTCCTCTTTGCTGTCATAGATATGCGCGCCGTGATGCTGCTTGGCGTTGTCGGCGGGTTTGGCTTTCACCACCGTGTAGCCTTCATGGGGATCGGGCACGCCGAGCGGCGAATCAACCACCACCGCGCCGCCAAGCCTTTCGCCCTCGCGCTCCACGGCGGCGAGCGTCACCCAGCCGCCGAAGGAATGGCCGACCACGATGGGACGGCCCCGGCTGGCGAGCCCCGCCTTGTCGATTACCGCGAAAACCTCGTCCACCAGCAGATCGAGTGAATATTTATCGCGCCAATCAGAATCGCCCATGCCGGACAGGTCCAGCGCCGCGACCCGGCGGTTTTCAGCAAAAAACGGCGCAAATGGCCGCCACCAGTTGCGATGCGCCCGCCCGCCATGAACGAACAACAGCCCACGCTTGCCCTCATCGCCCCAGGCCGAATAGCGGATGCGCGCGCCGGCAACCTCAACCGCGCCCTCTTCCGAAGGGGTCGCGATGGCTTTCTTGAACCATTTCGGCGATGGCGGTTCGACGCCGTTCAGATGCGACAGCGGGCGGATCAGGTCGGGTTTCTTGTCGGATTTCTCGTTGGTCATTGTCAGGCCCTTGTGCGTTGCAACAGGGATAGCTGATCAGGCGGGCGGCGCAAAGTGTT
>BQJG01000077.1 GCA_021604585.1 Hyphococcus sp. | reverse complement strand
AGCTCGCCAACCAGGCAGCAACTCGACAAGCCTTCCGTCGTCCAGGGCCGAGCCGACAATAAATGCCGGCTGCAATGTTATACCGGCGCCCGCAGCAGCTGCTTCAACAAGAGCGTCGCCATTGTTACAGCGCAGGCGGCTCTCGATCCTAACGGTTTCGACTTCCTTTTTTCGCTTGAATTTCCAGTCGAGGCCTTCCGAATAGTAGGTAAAGGTCAGACATGGGTGATCGATTAAATCGCCTGGTTTGCGGATTTTCCGGTGATTTTCGAGATAGTCCGGCGAGGCGCACAGGACGATGCGGCAGATGGCCAGCTTGCGCACGATAAGCGTTGAGTCCTTCAGGTTTGCGCTAACGCGTATGGCTACATCAATGCCTTCTTCTATCAGATCCACCCGGCGGTCGTTCAGCGTCAAGTCAATCGATACCTGTTCATGCTGTTTAAGAAACTCGCCGACGACTGGCGCGACGTGACGCATGCCGAAGCTCAACGGCGCGTTGACCCGCAAGGCGCCGCGCAAATCGGCGGAAAGATTTGAGGCTTCAGCGGCTGCTTCAGAAATGACGTCAACGCCCGGGCGGACACGTTCAAGAAAGAGCGCGCCAGACTCCGTCAGGCTCACTTTTCGCGTTGTCCTGTGCAGCAGTTGAACGCCCAGGCTCTCTTCGAGATCTTTAACCCGGTCGCTGACCAGCGTGCGCGATAGATTCAATTCAGTGGCGGCGGCTGCAAAGCTTTGCAGCTCCGCAACGCGAATGAAGATTTCGATCGCCTGCAAACGGTCCATAACCAGTGCACACTATCCTGAATTAGCGGATAGACAAACCGAATTTCACCAGATTGTTCAGGGAATTTGACGGCGTATTTGTAAGATGTCCGAGAATATCTTGTGAAGCCGCCGCAGTGCTTAACCTCACTTAACTCGCGCCGCCGGTCTTTCCCCCTTGGGCGGCGCATGCGTCCAGCCGTGCTTTCTTGGGTTGTCACGGCTGGACGCTTTTTTGTGAGTCGAGTCGGAATTTTCAAGCCTAGCCCTGCTGGCATTGCACATTGGGGCGCCCAGTTCCTGTAAAACCTCCAGAAATTCAGGCTTAGGCGCCTGGCACAAAGTTCGATACGCATTCACGAAGGGGAGCCACTCCATCCAGGTAATGAAATCAATGGGTTGCATGAATAATTGCGCGCGACCCCAAATTGATTCTCGAACATTTTCGACCCTACATCCGCGTCGCCTTGGTTCTCGGATTGGCGGACATCGATAGATTATGAGTTATCGCGCCGAATGCGTGCATCAGACCAGCAAACCGCAAAGGACCGGATTTTACTCTCCAAACGTAAAGTAGATTCAAAACGCGGAAATCAAATCGGTCCAGGAATTCCAGCGATATTCTGAAAACGGAGATCACGGCTTGTGGACCTTGCTAAACGCGCCGCTACTAACCGCGGATTATGAATTTAACGGACGCCGCGAAATGCGCCAGGCGACGAGGCTCGCCAACGCGGCCACGAATGCGATGGCGCACCAAAAGCCAATCCGGCGCCCCCATGGAGGCGCCGGCATAATCGGCGTCCGATTATCCAGCACCGCTTCAATTGCATCGACAATCGCCCAGCGGGGCGCGTCATGCGCATTAGTGAGAACGACAAAGCCGCGCCGTTCATCCGGATAGGAATAAATGAGTGCGCTCCACCCTGTGAACGAGCCACCATGTTGAGCGATGCGGCGACCGTTGCGCGCGCCCACCTGCCAGCCGATTGCGGCATGATCGCCATACTGTGGCGCAAGCATTGCCTCATAGGTCGCAGGCCTCAGCAGGCGCGGGTCGTGGTTCAGGGTCGCCGCCAGCCATCGCGTGAGGCTTTCAACATCCGTAACTAGCCCCTCGCTCGGCGCATAAGCGATATCAAATGGGCGCGATGGCGCCGGCAGCGCAAAACCGAAATTGAGGTGTGGCGCAAGAACGTCATCGCGTGCGGCAGGAAACATGCTGGCGCCATCAGCGCCGATCGGGGCGAGCAGCATTACAGTGACATGCTCCATATACGGACGGCCGCTCACGGCTGTGATCACCACGCCCAGAAGATTGTATTCGCTATCTGTATAGCGCCATGCCGCGCCGGGCGATCCGAAAAGCGGCGCTTTCGCCAGCTCTTCAACATACGCGTCGGGTGCTGAAGCATCCGCCCTGTTACGCGGGCGCGGCCCGTCCGCCAGACCTGAGGTGTGGGTCAACAAATGGCGCAACGTGACGCCGCGCTCGGCTAACGCCGGGACATGCCGTCCAAGGTCGTCATCGAGCGAAACCGCCCCGCCCTCAGCGAGACGCGCGATTGCCTGCGCCGTCAAGAGTTTGGAGATTGACGCCGCACGAAAGCGTGCGTCTTGCGGCGCGCCAAAGGTCCGCAGATATCGGATCTCGCCGGCGTCCACCACGCCCACGGCCAAAGCCGGGATTGCATGATCCCGGCGGATGCGTTCCAGCATGATGTCGAGTTGTGTGTCAGAATTGTCCCCCGCGATCACCACAGCAATGTTGGCGATCATCGTCAGGATCATCAGGCATGCGCGTTTGGCAATCGCTGTTTTCCTAAAAATCATGCGCTAATCCCTTCGAACAGGAATAGACAGTATTGACTGTCGGTATGACATGACGGTGTTCAATCCAAACTCGCGGCGATAGTCATTTTTACGCAATCTCTCTTTATCTGTATCGCCAATTGCGACGCTGTTGTGGCCCAATTCAGCCTATCATAACGCCGTTGTCGCAATAGGGGCGTGCTCGCGTTGCCGCCGAGAATGCATCACGGATTTGTGTATCCCGTATAGACGATGATGGCGATTGTCGCCGCAACGAGACCAGCGCTGGCGATGAGCGCAGCGACGACGCTTCCAAGTCGCGGCAAGCCGATAGCGGTCAGTAAATAACGAAAGCCGATACCCATATGCGTTGTGACGACGACGATCCCGAGGAAGTGAAAGGCGATGATATAGGGCTGCAGCAGGCTCGGCCGCATCATGGTCGCGACCCAGAGGAAATCAGTTTCCATCTCGAAGTAAAACCGCGTCACCGCAATCGAGGCGAGGTGGATGGTGATGAACAGGAAAAACAGCCAGGCGGCGATGATCTCGATCCAGGAGTGAAGCTTGCGCCGCTCGCGGCGTTGAAATGCACCCACCGTGATCGCAAGACCTGTAATCATCTGGATGATTATGAGGCCGATCAGAATGGGTTCGCCGATCGGGTGGCGATATATCTGACGCACGGCCGTCAGATAACGGAAATATACTTCAAGACTGAAGACACCGGCAACATGATTGCCGATATGCGCCAAAACAAAGACGCTGAGAATCAAGGCGGCTGCGCGATGCAGATGCTTCATGCCGCCCCCCTTTGTCAGCTCGATCGCTTACTGCAGCGAGGACAGCTGTCCGTTGCTTCCAATGCGGCTGCCTCAAAAGCGCACTGGCGGCCGGGCCGGTCGCCCGGCCGCCCGCGGCGCCACCGGCTCTATTCAGCGGCGGCGCTGGGGGAGGACGTGACGAGGATGCCAGCGGAAAGGATCGCCGCCGCAAGACCGGCATGCAGCCAGCGGTCCGCAACATTGATGTGGATAAGACCCAGCATCATGTCGCTTTTGGTCAGAAAGCCGATCAGCGTCACCGCAACATAATAGACGCCGATGCCGATCGTCGTCTGACGCGCATAGCCGAACTGCGCGCCCGCGAGAAACGCGGCGCCGGTCATAAGGTGAACGAAATTGTGCATCGCATTGACGGCGAAGAGGCCGTCCGGCGATACGATCGAATTCGGGACAAATCCCAGCAAGCCAACAAGCACGAAAATGGCGCCAAAGACGCGGGCGATGAGCAGAGGGGCGATCATGATATTCTCCGTAAGGTGATTGTTTGGGACTTTTTCAAGCCTCGTATCGACACAGATAGCATTTCATCCGCGCGCCGCTAGAGCCCCTTCGAAGATGCGGACGCAGCGCAATGCCTATTGGACGATCTGCATCATCGATGTCGGGAATGAGCGAAAAGGTCGACTGACTTGAGGTGTCAATGCAAAGAACAAATAGTGCGCACATCATAGCAACGCTGACAGCAACCCTAAAGCGCTTAATTATTTAGTGCAGCGCTGCGCTGTCGCGCCGTCTGAATTCTTTCGGGGGCACGCCAATCTTCTGGGTAAAGGCGCGCGTAAAGGCGGCCGGCGACTGATACCCGGTTTCGGTCGCGACTTCCTGCACGCTGAGGCGCGAGGCGGCAAGCAGGCTGATCGCTTTCTGCATGCGCCAGTCGGCAAGATAGGACATCGGCGCGCAACCGATGGCGTCCCTGAACTGTTCGGCGAACTTGCTGCGCGACATGCCGACCGATGCGGCCAGCGATTCCAGCGTCCAGGGTTCGGCGAGGCGTTCATGCATCAGGAGCAAAGCCTCGCCGATCTGCTTGCGCCGCATGCCGGCGATGATTCTTGCAAGCGAAGGCGACTGGTCGGCGCAGGCGCGCAAGGTCTCCAGGAATATCACTTCCGACAGGCGCGTGATGGTCGCCGCCGAGCTTTCCGGTTCAGCAAAAATCTGCCGGACGATCAGCCTCAGAACCTCATCGAGCCAGCTATTCTGCGCCCGAATGCTGTTGGTGACGAGAAGATGGTCGGGCAGCGCACGCAAGAGCGGGTGATCGGCGCCTTCGCGAAATGAGAAATGGCCACACACGATCCGCACCGCGGCGGCCTCATCTGATGCGCCAAGCGCGAACACGCCGCGACCGTCATAGCCGGACGCCTTAATGACGGTTTCAAGATCGGTCGGGGCGATGTTGGGCGCGCTGCACAGCGCGTGATCGGCGCCGCCCGGAATGAGGATGAGATCGCCGGGCCCCAGTTCAACGACCGCGCCGCCAGCGAGGCGAATAAAACAGCGCCCCTGAACGACAAGGTGAAAACGCGCCGCCTGTTGATAGCGCGGCACGCCAATCGCCCAGGGCGGAGAAAAGTCAGTCCGGAAATAGAGCGCCCCCTTCAGCTCAAGCGTATCGACAATATCATTCAGCACATCCATTCGCGGTTCTTTCTTTATCCAGGTTGCGCCAGCATCCCGGCTGACGGCGTCATTGTGACGTTTCATACATATCCGCCCCGTAATCCGCCGGTGCAACGACGCAATTGGGCGCGTTTGATGCGGATCGTCCAAAGCATGATGCAGGGCGTCCAGTCTTCTGCAAACGGACTGGCGCCTCTGAAATCCGTCAGTAGATAGCCGTCGTCCGCTTCGAAACCGAAGCCTCTTGCACCAAGGAGCAACCTTATGACGACGACACTCAAAGCGGCTGCCGCCGCCCTTCTTCTCGCCGGCGCGAGCCTCTTCACTCCGGCCGCAGCTCAAGAAGGCCCGTCCGACATGCAGATCGCGCATATCGCCTATACCGCCGGCAATCTCGACATTCGTTACGCGCATCTCGCGCTGGCGAAATCGGACAATCCGAAAGTACGCGAGTTCGCTGAATTGATGATCCGTGATCATACGTCGGTCAATGATCAGGCTGTCGCCCTGCTGACGAAGCTCGGCGCCAACCCCGAGGACAATGCGACGAGCCAGCAGCTTGTCATGAACGCGAAAGCCAAGCGCGATGAACTGGCCGCACTCGACGGCGCAGCTTTCGACCGCGCTTATGCCGAGAACGAACTCGCCTATCATCAGTTCGTCAACAAGACGGTGGAAACAGCATTCATTCCCGCCGCCGACAACAAGGAATTCAAGGCGCTTTTGAAGTCAGCGCTCAGCGTGTTCAAGGTTCATGAAAATCACGCCGCCGGCATGGTCAAGTCGTTGAAATAGAAGTCCCTTGGGAGAGGATCTCGCCATGCAACAGGTAATGACGACGACCCACCGAATGGGATCCTTCCGGAAAGAAGGGCGCTTCGGCGCCCTTCATCCGGGCTCCCTTCGATTGGCCGCCCTGTTCAGTCTCTTCGCGCTCGCGTCCTGCGGCGCGGCGGAGCATGAGACACACGCGCTGTCGGCTGCGACGACCAAAACCGGGAAGGTGCATGTCATCGACATTATCGACTTCCGGTTCGAGCCGGATACGCTAATAGTTGCCCCCGGCGATCGCATCACCTGGCGCAATCGCGACGTCGTTCCGCATACGGCGACCGCAAGCGACAAGAGCTGGGACAGCGGCAATCTCAATCGCGACGAGGAATGGTCGATGATCGCGCCCGCCGCTGGCGCGGTCGACTATATCTGCGCCTATCATCCCTCGATGAAGGGCCGGATCACGATCGCTGACTCGAGTCGCAATTAAGAAGCGTACGGACGTCACTGACGCGAGCGGAGCTCCGCCTGGCGACGCCGAACGAACCGATCATTTCTGACGATATCCACATCAGGCGCGCCTGCTCTTGCAGGACGCCAAGGAAAGAGCCATGCCGAAACTTCCCTCACGCACCATTCTTTGCAAGAATTCGATCAGCGCGCCCCTTGCGATTGCTTTGATTATCGCAATTACCGCGAATGAGGCGCGCGCCCATCATGTCACGGTCGGCGGACCGACCTCAACGGCCGGACCGATCAATGCGCCGTCGGCCGACACCCTCCGAAAGGGTGAGATCTCCGTGGCGGTGCGTGCGCAGACAGAGAATTACGACGAATTCTCAAACAACGCGCTGAAAGGCTTCGCCGCCAGCGGTCTTGAAGGCGTGCACAATACCGACGCCGCCTATATCGCCTCGCTGGCGCTTGAATATGGCGTGACCGACGATCTCAGTATTGGGCTCGTCGCGCCTTATGTGCTGCGATATGGCGTTCGCGAAGGGGAGCTCGAAGACGGCGTTCCCGAGGCGCATGTCCTTGGCGACGCGCGCGGCTTCGGCGATCTCGTCGTGACCGCGCGCTATCGCTTTCTCGAACGCGCGCAGCATGGCGTCAGTCTGTCCCTGCTCGCATCCCTGAAGACGCCGACAGGCGAAAGCGATGAGCGCACCGACAGCGGGGGACCGTTTGAGACCGAGTTCCAGCCAGGTTCCGGATCCTGGGATCCGAGCGTCGGCCTCGCCGCTGGCGCAAAGGTCGGCCCGCTATTCGTAGATGCGAGCGGCATCTATACATTTGTCACCGACGGCGACCGCGACACGAATCTCGGCGACCGCGCCAGCTACAATCTCGGGCTCTCCTACCGCCTCGGTAAAGGCGCACATACGCATGATGACGGAGAATTTGAACGCCATCAGGCGCTTGACCTCGTCCTTGAGCTGAATGGCGAATGGGGCGAGCGCGAGCGCATCGGCGCACATACCGATCCGCATAGCGGCGGCAGCCAGCTCTTCATTTCGCCGGGCCTTCGCTATGTTTCAAAGTATGGCTGGACGAGTTTCGTGTCGGTCGGCCTGCCGATCTATGAAGACCTCAATGGCGTGCAGAACGAAACGGATTTCCGCGCAACCGTCGGCGTCGGCTCGAGTTTCTGAATGTGCGAGCTGTCCGTACACCGCCTGATGAACACTGTTGCTCCGTCAGGTTGGGATGGAACGGGAAGGATGTCGTGATGGCGGGGCGTAACCAGGACGAAGACAGGGCCCTGCTCGCTTCGGTCAGCGCCTGCACGGCGTGCAACGGCCTTCCGCTCGGGCCGCGTCCGATCCTGCAATGGGACACGGCGGCGCCGATCCTGATTGCCGGTCAGGCGCCCGGCCGCCGCACACATGAACGCGGGATTCCATTCGATGATCCGTCCGGCGAACGCCTGCGCGACTGGTTGGGCGTGAGCAGCAAGGACTTCTATGACCCGACGCGGTTCGCCATCCTGCCAATGGCGTTTTGTTTCCCAGGCGCCGGCAAGAACGGCGACCTGCCGCCGCGTCCTGAATGCGCGTCGCTCTGGCGAAATCAACTGATGGGCCGGCTTGAAAAAATCCGCCTGACGATCATTCTCGGAAGATATGCGGCGCAATGGCATCTTGGAACGAGCGGCGGCGCCTTGACCGCGGAGGTCGTACGCTGGCGGGAGACGCTGCCAAAAACCATCGTGCTGCCGCATCCGAGCCCGCGCAACCGCAACTGGCTGGTCCAGAATCCATGGTTTGAAACAGAGCTCCTGCCTGATCTGCGGCGGCGAGTGCGCGACGTGCTCCGAAAGAGATGAAGTTCCAGTTCCGATTGAGGGTTGATAATTGCTCAGATTAACCGGGAGAGAACCTCTGTACACGGATGCCGACAGGTTATTTGGGGAGATTCAAGGCAATGATGAAAGACAAAACCGCTATTTGCTTCGTGCGCCTGACGGACATCTCGCCAGAGAAAATTCTCGCGCATATGTCGGATGCGCGCGTCGCGAAGCACTTGCCGCTCCTGACGCGCCCATGGGATGACCGCGACGTCGCTGAATTCATCACCGCCAAAGAAGCCTGCTGGCGGCGCGACGGTCTCGGCCATTGGGCGATCCTCCATGACGGCGCCTATGTCGGTTGGGGCGGCTTCCAGAAGGAAGGCGACGAATGGGACTTCGGCCTCGTTCTGAAGCCTGAAAGTTTCGGCCTTGGTCCGCGCATCGCGCGGGAGGCTCTCCGCTTCGCCGCCGCCGACGGACGGATTCCATTTGTCACCTTTCTTTTGCCGCCGTCGCGCCGGCGCCTTGGCGCGCTTCGCCGATCGGGCGCGACCTTTGTGGGTGAGACCGTTTATGGCGGCGCCGCGTTTCTGAAATTCAGGATCGAGACAGACAAGCAGCACGTAGTCTGAGACGCTTTTCTACCAAGCTGCGAATAAAAGCTGACGAAGCGGACGCAGATCGAGGCGTATGAATGCCGCCTACAAGGGGAGTTGAATCCGTCATAGCGGAATGGACTGCCTCTGGTCTGCGAGCCAGTTCCGAGGCGAGGCGCCGATCAGTTTCCCGAAGGCGCGCGTCAAAGCAGCGGCGCTGTCATAGCCGACCTTCGTAGCGACTGATTTGACCGGCTTGCCCTGCAGGAGGAGCACTTGCGCGAGCGTCATGCGCCAGCGGGCAAGATGCTCCATCGGCGTTGTGCCCGTCAGCTCGCGAAACCGGCAAGCAAAACTTGTTCGCGACATGCCGGCGATCTGCGCGAGATCGTCAAGCGTCCAGATGCGCTGGGGCGTTTCGTGCATGGCGACCACCGCCCGGGCAAGACGCGCGTCGGCGAAAGCCGCCAGAACGCCCGCTTCGACCAATTTCGCCGCGACCGCATGCCGGATGATCTGGACAAGGAGATATTCGAAAAGCCTGTCGAGCGCGACCTGCCTGCCTTCGCGGTCTGAAAAAGCTTCGTTCAGCAACAGCTCGAGCGTCGGGCCCAGGGTTTCGATTCCGGCAAGCGGAATGACGAGGAGATCCGGCAAACTCATGCCGACCGGATTACCCTCTCTGCTTCCAAGATCGATCGTTGCACAGACAAGATCGGCGCCGGTCGAAGGGTCCGGAAAGAAGCCATGGGTGTGCGGGCGTGGAAAAAGGATAACAGCGCCTTCGGTCAGCAGGACATCATCGCGCCCCTCGGCGGTCATTCGCAGAACGCCGGACCTCAGAATGTGCAAATAGCCGCGTTCGCCAGCAGCGTCGAATGTCTCGGTCACGCACAGATTGCCGGCGAAGAACGCCTGCGCTCTTGGCGAGAAGTGTCGGAACAATGCCGCAAATGGGTCCATCTGAACGATCTGCAAATTAACGCGCACCAAATGTACCCAAAGTACGAGCATTGATCAAGCGTCCCGCATGGACGCAACACAAGAACCAACAGGAGAGTACACTTGCCCCGCATCACCCCCAAAAGCGCAGATCGAGCCGATTCCGAGACAGCCGCGACCCTTGCCGCCGTGAAAGCCAAGATTGGCATGGTCCCTAATCTCTATGCGACTTTCGCGGAGGCGCCGGCTGTGCTGAACGCTTACCTCGCCGCGAATGACGCGCTCTCAACAGGGCGACTTTCCGCACGTCAGCGCGAAATCGTCGCTCTTGCCTCGGCGCAGATCAACCAATGCCAATATTGCTTGTCGGCGCACACAATGCTCGGCCAGGGCGCAGGGCTGTCTGCAGAGGCGATCGCCGCCGCACGCAGCGGCCGGGCGGAAAATCCGGCAGACAATGCCGTCGCGGCGCTCACGACGCGGGTAATCAATGCGCGCGGCATGATCAGCGATAACGACCTCGCCGACGCGCGGGCCGCTGGCCTTGACGACGGCCTCATCCTTGAGGTGATCGCCCATGTCGCAATGAATGCGCTCACCAACTTCACGAATAACGTCGCGGAGACCGACATCGACTTCCCGGTGGTCTCACTTGAACAGCAGCACGCAGCTTGATCTGACGTCAGCTTAGAAAAACAGCCTGGTCGAGGTAACAACTTCGGCCAGGCACAGATCGCAGGAAGCCTTCCAGCTCGTCGATGGAGCCTGCTGCCGAGAAAGACCACGAAAAAACGTCTCCGCGCGCCCAAGGAACCGGGGAGGCGCCTAAGCTCTGAAGCGTTATCAGCGCAAAATGCGTGTTAAGAAATGCGCTGGCGAAAGGAGATCGCGCGGGCGCTTATCAAGTCGGAGATATCGTGAACGGTTTTTCTGTCAGACGCGGATTCCAATAACTCGGCTTTTGTTTCGCCGAGTGTGTCGCTCACTGCGTTAGCCAATTCCTTCGCTCGCGTTCTGATGAACCGCAGCGCCAGCGCCGTCTCGTCAGCAAATTTGTCCCAATCGCCCGGTTTCAATTCTTCCAGCGTATGGCGCTTGGCGATCTTCATCGCCAGACGCGGCGACAGTTCCGGATAATAGACAGTGGACAGAAGATCATAGAGCGGCGCCAGTTCAATGGCGCCGTTTTCACGATGTAGCAGGCTGAAATTTTTTGCATGGGCGTCGGCGTTGCCGATAATCAAATTGAAGATCGCCGCGTCGAATAGTTTCAAGACCTCAACGGCGGGCCGCGTCGCCGCACGACGCAGCAGAGCGAAACAGTCGCGAAAGACCGGGCCGCCGTCGGCGGCATACTTTCGGTCCGAAGTGTAGCCAAGCGCCTGACAATAATCCTCCTGATGCAAGCGACGCAAAACGCCGTCATCGCCGCGAACGCGGTCATATCGCTCGACAAGCAGAAAGGAGCGGTCGTCGGCGCGTCTGATTTCAACTTCGGCGACGGACAGCCCAATCTTTTTTGCAAGTCTCATGGCAAAGGCTTCGTTCTCTGTCGTTCCGGAGAACCGTTCAATCGGCGGCTTCAGGATATGGCTTGTCGCTTCCCCTGACGCTGGCAATGCGATTTCGCCATTGACGAGGACAACTGGAATTTTCGATTGCGCCCCGGCAAGCGACAGGCGCAGGCCCTCGCGACCGGCGAGGAAGGGACGCGCCGGCAACTCATCAAGCAGTTCGACAAGAGCTGCTTCGCCGAGTGGTTTATTCTGTTTTGCAAGTGACGGCTCCGGCGGCGCCTCCCCTTCCGGCCATAACGTCAACGCGCCGGCGACCTCGCCGCCGAGTTCAGTCAAGAGTTTGAATTCGTTGCCTTGAGATACGCCGAGAGCGCCGGCGACGGCGATGCGCTGGCTTTCCTCCGGCAACAATCCTTCGAAGAACGGACGGCATTCGCGCCGGCTGAAGGGATCTTCCCGTTTCGGCAAGGAGAATGACAAAGCTGGCTTGCCATGATTTGCTAGCCATTCCGGAGCATATGCAAATCCCATTTCGCCGTGAGGGTCGATGGTCAAAGCGCCGACGATCTCGCCGGCCCACCAGACATTGAGCGTCTTGGTCATGCGCCCTCCCCGTCGGGACCGGCAAGTTCGAACTTGCAGCCGAGGGCGTTCAAGACCGCCAGCGTTTTGCCGAGTTGCGCGGTTTCTTTGCCTGCTTCCAATTCAATGAGAAAGCGCAAGCCGACGCCAGCGGCGCCGGCGAGCTGGTCCTGGCGCAGGCCTTGGCGCTTGCGTAATTCACGTATCTTCAAGCCGATTTGTTTAGGTGTCATAATTAATTCCCGATCGGGAATATAGATGTCAGAATTTCGAAAATCAAGATAAATAATCCCGATCGGGAATAATACTCCTAGAACGGGCAGAATTGATGTATATATTACCGATCGGGAATATTCTCATTGAGTCGCCAGCGGGCGACAACCCCCTACCCGGCTTTGCTGCTGCGACCGCCGGCAAGCCATAAATCTATGGATTAAGAAGCGCCAACTTCCTGCAAAAGCGCCCTAATTTCCGCCTTCGGCGCCCGACACAAAGTTCGATACACATTCACGAAGGGGAGCCACTATTTTTCGCAACATTTTCAATGGCCTAGCGCGCAAAAACCGCGAACCCATTTATACTTTCGAATTCTTTGACGCTATCCGGGTTTGACTGAATGAACAGGGGGCAAACGACAAAAAGATTTTCATGCGATTATTTTAATCGTGCTCTTGTCACCAGCAAGCAGGCGCAGATGATCACTGCGCTCCCGGCGATCATCCTGAGTTCAATCCCTTCACCAAAGAACGCATAGCCGTAGAGCGCGGCGATAGCGACGCTGAGATATTCTGTTGGCGCCAGCGCCTGCGCAGGCGCGCGGGCGTAAGCGACCGCAAGGAGAAACCAGACTGAGTAACCAAGCAGGCCGAGAATGAAGAACACAAATATCTCCATTAGTGAAGGCGCTCCGAACATTCCCGTGAGCACTGGAAGCAGAACAATCGCCGGGACCAGATTAGTGAACAGCGAAATGACATGAGGGTCCTCGGAAGCAGACCGGAGACGGAGAAACACCAGCAGAAAAGCTGTAAGAAATCCCGATGCAAGGCCAGCCGCTACGCCGGCGGGGCCTGTCAGTTCAACCGAGTGTCCGGGCGCCGTGATATCCAGCACAGTGATCGCGACGCCTAGAAAGCCGACAGCCGCCGCAAGGGTAGCGAATGCCGAAACTTTTTCGCCAAGCAGGATAGCGGCTACGGGCAAAACAAAGAGCACGGACGTAAAACTGAGAATGGTCGCGACCGCCAGCGAAAGCTGCGTGATGGAATAGAAATAAAGCGATATCGACAGAAGCTGAATCAAACCTCTCGCCGCGTGAAAGCGGACGCTTGCGGCCCCGATCGCCTGGTGGCTTCTCAACCGGTAGACGAAAATGGCGATGATGGCGCCGAAGAAAAACCGCCAGGCAAGCAGGATGTGAAGGCCTGCTTCAGGCCCTGCATATTTGACGATTGTGTCAATCGAGGAACTGAGGAACACCGCCAGGATGGCGACGCCATAGACCGGCAACGCCGGTCCGGCAGAAGCGTTCATCGGGGACGAAACGGCGCGTGTCAGAAATTGTCGCCTGTCATGGAGAAGCTATCCGCGGCGAAAATTCTTTCCGCGCCGGTAATAGAGTCGCGGGCCGCCATCATCGCCTGTTGAATGCTGTCCAGTTTGAGCGACTCCGCGTGATGCTGTTCTGACGCCCAGACTTCATAGACCCAGATCGCATTTTCGTCCTGACGATCGAGGGACACTGCGTAAAGACGGCAACCCGGCAACGCCTTGGCGCTCTCGGCAATGATCGACGCGACGCGCTCCCGTTCACCGGCAACGCAAGTGATCCTGTTCAGTACATTGAACATATTGTTTTCCTCCGTGTTTGATAAGCCTGCACAAGCCGTCAGGCACAAGCCTGAGGCGCCGAATACGAGAATGGATCGCCGGTTCAACGCAAAAGGCCCGTGCGCGTCTGTCCTGGGGGCCCGCTGCACGCATTCGCTGATCTTGCCACGCTCACGCATCTTGCTTGCTCCCGCCAGCCGCCAAATCGTCGATCTGCGTGAGCGCCATGCGAAAGCGATGAAGAGCCTTTCGTCCATCAGGCGTTATGCAGATTATCGTTTCCTTGCCCAAGCGCTTGCTCTGGCGCTTCAGCACATATCGACGATCGCACAGTTTTTTCAGATGGATGAATACATTTCCATCCGTCCCACCGATGCCGGTTTTCAGTTCCGTGAAGGTCGCCTCCGGCACGGCGCAAAGATAGGCGAGGATCAACAGCCTGCTCCGGGAAAACAGGACGGGATCAAGGCCGCCAAGCGCCCTCAAAAGTTCGCTTTGCGGCCCCGATGATCGCGCGATACAT
>BQJG01000076.1 GCA_021604585.1 Hyphococcus sp. | reverse complement strand
GCAAGGCTGTGTAAAGCGCGCCCAAAAGTAAGAGTGAAACGTTTTTTCGCTCACCAGCTTCTCGAAATGGTCGATAGACAACACTGCGTATTTTGCGCGCAACACGCCAAACCGGGAAGGCGTTTCAACGTAAAAAACGTTGGGCGGGACGAGTTTGTTGGCGATGGAAAGCAGCGGCGAGGAATAGAGCGCATCATAGGATTGACCGATGATGTAGAAATCGAAAATGACGTTCGCCGGATCGTCGAGTTTCGCGACACTGGCGCCTGAGCCGTAAAATAAAACGGCGGCGCCCGGAAATTTCTCGCCAAGCGCATCAACCAGAATTTGCGCAGGTTCATCGAGCGGCGCAGAAGATACAGCGCTGATCCGTGCCTGCAAGGCTTTACTGGCGCTTGCTTGCGCCGCCCTATCAGTTGCGACCGCGCTCATTAAACGAGGAAAGCGGCTTTTTCGGAAACCTTGATGATGACGTCTTCATCCGGCGCCGAGTGATAAATTTCACCGTCAAAGACGACCGGCCCGTCAAAGCGCATGTGCAGTTCGTTCTCTTTCCAGCTATGATAGCCGGCGTCAGCAAGCCAAGGCGCCGTCTTGCCGCGCAAGACCTTGAATGCCGCCTGAAGCAGCCGGCTGCGTGGATAGCCCACAGACATAACGTCCATCGGTGCGTCGCCTTCGCCCCAAAAGGGGAAGATTCCCGCTGACAGCTTTGTGAGCGTGGTCATGATGATCATCGACAGATCGCGGTCCTGAAGCTTTCCATTTTCGTCGCGAATCTGCACAGGGAAAGGCGTCGGCCCACCGGAATTATCGAGCGCGGTTTTAAGAATGAAACCGGCGGCGGAAAGCGCCACGGCTAGTGACCGTTTCGCGCCGATTTTTTGCACGTTCTGACGGCTGAACTGCACGGCTTCATGGAAGAGACCGGCGCCGAGAAAGAATCCATAAATCGGGTCTTGACGTTCCGTCAGCTGCAGCCCGATCAGCGGCCGCTCTACGCGGGTGATTTCGCCATGCCCGCGGCGCCACAGAAAATTATCAAGCGATTCCGCCGGCGGTCCCGGCAAGCCGCAATCATTCGCGATGACATTGGTCATGCCGCAGGGGAGCGCCACATAATTGGGCAACACAGGAAATTGGCGGCGATTGATTGAGCCAGTAATCGCCGCCTGCATGGTGCCGTCGCCGCCGGCAAGAATGAGCGTGTTGGAATTGCCTTTTTCAATATCGGCGAGCGCATTCCCCAAATCCTCGATGCGTTCGAGCACATAGGGGCGAATATCGTTATGGCGTTTCGATACGTAAAGCAGGTCATTCGCAATCGAGGCGTTGCGGCTGCTTCTGGCATTGATGATCATCGACGCGATCGACATTAAAATCACTCTTTACGCGTTAAGGTATTGGCGCAGGGGGGGCCGAAACCACGAAACCCGTCTTCAACGGCTGCACAGATTTCATAGGAAGAGACCGGCGACTTTTTGGTCCCCGCATCCATCGCCGCCGCCAGCCTTCGACATATGTCATAAAACGGCCATATTTATCCACCGCCTTGCGCCGGTTTTCAATTGGCAAATGGGGCGCGCCAACGCGAATTTGAAGAGCGGTGAGCGCGCCGCGATGAATTAGCCAGCAAAGTGACGGACTTGCAGGGGATTGATCCCGATTCCGTAAGCAAGGGCGGCTGGGTGGTCCGCTCCCCAGACACAGAAATCGGCGCGCTTGCCGGCTTCCAGAGTCCCGCAATCATGGACCCCCAGCGCCTTTGCCGCGCTTTGGGTCACCCCGGCCAGCGCTTCTTCGGGGGTCAGCCGGAAGAGGGTGCAGCCCATATTCATGGCCAGCAGCAGCGAGGTCATGGGGGAGGTGCCGGGATTGCAGTCGGTCGCCAGCGCCATTGAAACCCTGGCGCTTCGCAGCGCTTCGATTGGCGGCAGCTTCGTCTCGCGCAAATAGTAGAATGCGCCCGGCAGCAGGACCGCAACCGTTCCTGCCTTTGCAAGAGCGGAAACATCTTCGGCGTTGAGATATTCAAGATGATCGGCAGACAGCGCGCCATAGCGCGCGGCAAGCTTGGCGCCGCCAAGATCGGAGAGTTGTTCGGCATGGAGCTTCACCCGCAAGCCGAGATTCTCCGCTTTTTGAAAGACGCGTTCGATCTGGGCAGGCGAAAACCCGACGCCTTCGCAAAAGCCGTCAACGGCGTCCGCGAGTCCTTCTGCGTGGGCTGCCGGCATGATCTCGTCGCAGATGAGCGAAATGTAATCGTCGGCGCGGCCGGCGAATTCCGGCGGCAAGGCGTGCGCGGCGAGCAACGAGGTTTTAATCCTGACCGGGCGGAGACTTTCCAGCGCACGCGCCGCGCGCAGCATTTTAAGTTCGTGTTCTACGCTTAGTCCGTAGCCGGATTTAATTTCGACGGTCGTCACGCCCTCGGCGATCAAAGCGTCGAGACGCGGCAAGGCGGCCTGCGCCAGCTCGTCCATGCTGGCGCTGCGGGTCGCGCGAACTGTCGAGATGATGCCGCCGCCGGCTTTGGCGATCTCTTCATAACTCTTGCCCAGCAGGCGTGCTTCAAATTCGCTCGCGCGGTCGCCCGCATAGACCAGATGCGTATGACAATCGATCAGACCGGGCGTCACTAGTGCGCCGCCAAGGTCGACCGTTTCCTTTGGTTGCGCGTTTGCGGGCAAGTCCACTGCGCGCCCGGCAAAGGCGATGACGCCGTCCTTGACGCCAATCGCGCCGGATTCGATCAGTCCATAGGGCGCGCCGCCGGCCATGGTCGCCAGCCGTGCATTGGTGAAAAGTTGGTCCCACATGGCCCTAGCTATAGGTTGGCTCGCGGGCGCGGGAAAGCGTCGGCGCGGTTTTTGCTGCCTCAAGCTGAGCGCAGGTCTATGATAGAATGGGTGCGCGAGCGTGAGGGTGAGATGATGACGGCAGGAATCCAGATGAAATCAGCGATTGCAGGCGCGGCTGCCCTGTTCGCGGCGGCGGCCACAACGGCTCAGGCCGAGACATATGCGCTGAGCGATGTCTCATTCCGGGACTATACCGGTGCGGTTGAGATCAAGACCACCAGTGGCGACGAAGTCGATATCACGATCCGTCAGGGCAAGACCTATGCGCCAATCAAGCTCGAAGAAAAGGACGGCGTGCTCATCATCAGCGGCGAAAAGTGGAAGCAAGATGACGGGCTCGATTGCTGCGATCGCCGCATCAACCGCCAGTTCCTGCCGCGCGAAGGCCGCAAGGTCACGACGGGCGAGCCGGTCGATGAAGAGATGTTCGCCGATTATCCGACAATCGAAGTCCTGATGCCATTTGACGGCGATGTTGAGTTTATCGATGCGCGCATCAAGCTCGCCATGCAGCGGCTTGGCGGTTCCCTCAATCTCGATGCTTGTTACGTTTATGGCGAGACCAGCGATGTTGGCGAAGCGGTGATCGGCGTGGTGCACGGATCGCGGCTCGTCGTCGGCAATGTCAAAGGCGGTCTGGAGATCGACGTGTCAGGCGATGCTGATGTGCGCGTCGGCAATGCGTCCATCGTTGATGTCGATATTGCCGGGCCGGGCGATGTCGTGATTGGCGATATTGATGGCATGCTCGATGTTTCCATCGCCGGGTCGGGTCTGGTGCGTGCAACGCGCATGGACGGTCCGACAACGGCGCGGATCGCCGGTTCCGGCATGCTGGCCGTCAAGGCAGGCAGAACCGATAAGCTGCGCGCCTTTATCGATGGCTCAGGCGGCGTCTTTTTTGGCGGCGCGGTGACGCAACCGGAACTGACAATGTACGGTTCTTCGGAAGTCCGCATGGACAGCGTCAATGGCCGCATCACCCGCAACGGCAAAGGCGGGAATGTCTATGTGCGTGGCGTGAAGGTCGAAAACGACTAGTCATTTATAGCCGCTCGGGCGGCTTTCTTTTCGTCTATTCGTGCATAGAAGATCGGCGTGACAGCGCGCGTATAGCGCTCGGCTTCGCGCGGATCGAGATGCGACCATTCAGGTATCTCATATCCCTGGAGTTCCTGATGATCGTGCCATGACACGCTGGCGCTGTCAGTTTCCATCACCAGCGGATCCCAAAAGCGCTCTCGCGGAAACCCGAAATCCTCGACCGGCTGAAAGCCCCCATCATAAGGAAAGCGCATGAAAGCGACATCGCCGCCGCGCGCGCGGATAATGTCGACATTGGCTTTTACTTCGGCGATGACCGCGTCAATCGCCTCTTGCGGAAAGGGAGGCGGCGGCGAGCCGTCTGCGCTTGGCGGCGGCGCCATTTGCGCGGTCAGAGTCGCCCATTGGTCCTGAGCTTCCTTTTGATACACAGGATCATCGACCACACGCGCCCACATTTCGGTGTTGCGATCGCGCGTGCTGATTGAAAGCTTTCGCGGATAGAAGAGCGGCGCCATGTCTTTGCGCAACGGCCATGGCCAGATGATGAGCTGCGTCGCCGGGCGGGTCTGCTCGTCATAAAAGGCGAGGGTTTCTTCAAGCCCGTAAGAAAGGACATGATCGAGCCGCTGCGCTGGCGTCTGGTCGCGCGTATAGTCGAGGACATCGGCGCGCAAGCCGCCATCCTGGGTGAAGAAGACGGGCGCCGTGACGCCAACAATCACCAGCCCATGGAATGTTTCATCTGCTGCAAGGTCTTTAAGGAAAACCCGCGGGCTCGTGCCTTCGAGCGCCAGTTGAACTGGGCGCACGCCCGAAAGCTCCTCCCAAATGTCGAGGTCGACATCGAAGAAGATGCGCGAGGAGCCGATCATGACCGTCGCATCATCCGTCGCCTTGCGCCGTTCCTGCGCCCAGAGGGCGTTCGTATTTTTATAGTCGCCGGCGATCATGCCTTTCCCGCGCCAGAAAATCTCCCATCCCGCGGTAAGTGCGATTGTTGCAATGAGGGCCGCGACGCACAGCGCACGCCACGGTTTTCCCGGGACCGGGCGATCCACATGCTCCGGATCAAAATAGGAGAGCGGTGCTGGCGCCCGCAGCGCGTCAGAACTGGAAGTAGATGAAGGCACTGTCAGACCCCTGTGTGATGACGAGCATGAAGAGCATGAACGCCCAGATGGCGCCGATAAGCCAGCGCGGCGCTTTTCCTGCGACCGCTTCAAGCGAAGACGACCGCATCATCCAATGTGTCGCGACCATGCCGGACACGACAATCGCCGCGGGGACGATCTCGGTCCAGCGCAGCACCGCCTTCGGCTCGGCGGCGAGCGCAAACATTGAGGCGAGCATGGTCATCGCCGCGTCGAAGCTCTGGGCGCGGAAGAACACCCAGGTGATGTTGATGAGGAAATAGGTCAAGAGCGCCATCGCCAGCTTGAAAAGGACGTTCGAGTACCAGGAGCGATCGCCCATTAATTCTCGTGCGAGGCGTTCGGCGGCGAGATAAAGCCCGTGCAAGCCGCCCCAGACGACAAAGGTCCAGCTTGCGCCATGCCAGAGGCCGCCGAGCAGCATGGTGATCATCAGATTGATATAGGTCCGCACCCGTCCTTTCTTGTTGCCGCCAAGCGGGATGTAGAGATAGTCGCGCAGCCAGGTCGACAACGATATGTGCCAGCGCCGCCAGAAATCGGAAAAGCCGATGGCGGCGTAAGGAAAGCGGAAATTGTTCGGCAGGGCGAAACCGAGCATCAGCGCACAGCCGATCGCCGTTGTGGAATAACCGGAGAAATCGAAGAAAATCTGCCCTGAGAAAGCCAGGACGCCGGTCCACGCATCAAGCGGATAAATTGCGGCTGCGGCGCCAAAGGCCCCGTCGGCGGCCGGGGCGAGGAATGAATCCGCAAGCACGACTTTTTCAAACAGGCCAATCGTGACCAGCGCGAGCCCCCAATAGAACTGCGGCGGTGTTGCTTGCTTCGGCTCTGCAAATTGTGGAATCAGCTGTGACGGGCGGACAATCGGACCGGCAACCAGTTGCGGGAAGAAACTGACGAAGATAGAAAAGTCGAGCAGCGATTTCGTCGGCGCGGCGCGCTTCAAATAAACATCGAGCGTGTATGCCATGGTTTGGAACGTGTAGAACGAGATGCCGACGGGCAGAATGATGTTCCATTCCGGCGCCTGATAGACGACGCCAATGGAGGCCGCTAAGCTGATAAAGTTCTGAAGCGCGAAATCGCCATATTTGAAAAAGCCGAGAATGCCAAGATTGGTGGCGAGCGACAGGCATAGAAACAATCTGCGCCGCGCCGTTGATGTGGATCGATAAATCCACTGCGCCGCTTTCCAGTCGACAGCGGTCGATATCATCAGCAAGAGGACGAAAGGCGGGTTCCAGGCGCCGTAGAAAAGATAGCTGGCGAACAGAAGATTGAATTTCTTGACCCGCCACGGCAATGGCGCGCTGTGCAGCGCGACAACAACAGACAGGAAGACCACGAAGGTCAGTGAATTGAATAGCAAAAAATTCCCTCGCCCCAGAGTGTTGATTGGGTGCTAATTAGCAGGTTCTTCTTTGTAAAGATAGATAGCGCGACGCCCGGTTTGTCCGCATACGGTGAAGCGGCGATTCGGCCTAATTATTCCTCCGGCGCCGGTTCGGCTATCATTTCGGCCAGCGCCCGCAACGCGCTAACCGATGCGCCGTCGCCGCCCATAGATTCCGCAGCGTTAGCAACCACCAGCGCGCCATTACCAGTTTCAGGAAACAATAAGACTAGTGCAAACCAGTTGCCGTCAGAGCCCGAATGCACAAGGCCGGGGCCTTTGCGTTTGAGGGGCGTTGGCGACGCCCCCCAGCCGAGCGCCGATCGGGTGTCGCCCTGACCTTTATGCAAGAAGCGATAGGTTTCGGTTTTTAAGAGCCGGCCTTCGCCCTGTTCGCCGCGCAGATGATCGATGCAGAATTTTGACCAATCCTTCAGTGTCATCCGCATGCCGCCAGCAGGCGCGATCATTTTCGGGTTTGCATCACGCGGTTGATCTGCAACGCGGCCATCAATATGCCCGACAGGTTCGCCTGCACCGCCAAACTGCCCAAAGTCGAACGACTTAATGCCCAGAGGCTTGAGCACTTCAGCAGCGATCAAGGTTTCAAATGGTATGCCGGTTTTTGTTTCGGCGATAACACCAGCAAGGATGACGCCAGTATTGGAATAGGAAGGGTCTGCGCGTTTTGGACCGGCGGGCGATTCGGCTAACGCAGCAGAAACATAGCGCAGACGTTGTTGAGGCAGCGGCGCCGGATCATCAATAAAGCCCATGAAGAACTCCAGATCGCTGTGATTTTCCGGCAGGCCAGACCGGTGCGAAAGAAGATCGGGGAGGGTGACGTCGCGATACGCCTCGTGCATCGAGATTGCGAATTGCGGCGCCATGTCAATCAGCGGCGCGTCCCAACTCAACACGCCTTTCTCCACCAGCCGGGCAATCATTGTTGCGGTCATCGCCTTGCCGTTAGATCCAAGGTGCCAGCGGTCGCCGGGTGCGATCATCGCTGGTTGGCCAAGACGGCGCACGCCGGCGACTATTTCCGGTTCGGGTTGGTAATTGCGGATCACCATCGCGGCCATGCCCGGCGCTGCCGAACCGGCCATGGCTTCGGTTAAGACGGATGATGCGGCGGCTTTGCTTTCCGGCGCCGCATAGCTCGCACACGCCCCGGTCAACCCGCCGCAAATCAATCCGCCGACGACGGCGCGCCGCGATGGTGCGCCAAATCCTGTGCGGGTGTTTCGCAAAATCATGGCTTGCCCTCGTCTTTCATTCGCAGCAGCAGACTAAGGCGTCGCCATCACCATCGCACCTTCTTTGCGGCGAGACGGTCGGTCTGATCGACGATTGAACGGTAACGCGCCCAAAAGGCGCTATCTCACGGTTTCCGCCGCTTTCATCCTGCTTGCACGCTGCCCCCGATTCGCGTTCTAATGCGTTGGAATCAGCGGCATTCCCGGTTGCCGGGCGGCGGCTTTAGTTGCTTACCCAAGAACACAAGCAAATACAGGAGACGGGACAATGACAGTCTTGCTGACGAATTTACGCAACGCCGTGATCACCGGCGTCGTTTTGGCCATGGTGCTGGCGGCGATTTACATGTCCATGGGCGGAACGTTTGGGCCGGCTTATTGGAGCTTCTTCATGCGCTGGCTGCACGTGCTGTCCGGCGTGATGTGGATCGGCCTCTTATGGTATTTCAACTTCGTGCAGATCCCGACCATGCCGTCGATCCCCGACGAGCAAAAGCCTGCGATCGGCAAGCACATCGCGCCGAAGGCTTTGTTCTGGTTCCGCTGGGGCGCCATGTCGACAATTGTCACGGGTCTCATTCTTGCGATGCTGAACGGCTACATCGTGCAGGTGCTGACCATTGGCGCCATGGACGGGTTTGCGGTGCGCCAGCATGTGCTGCTCGGTCTCGGCATGTGGATGGGTATCATCATGTGGTTCAATGTCTGGTTCATTATCTGGCCGAACCAGCAAAAGGCCCTGAATATCGACAACAAGCATCCGGACATCGCCGCTGACGCCAAAGACGCCGCCGGTAGAACCGCAATGTTGTTCTCGCGGGTCAACACGGTGCTGTCGATCCCGATGCTGTTCGCCATGGTCAGCGCGCAAAACATCTAGCCGGGCGCGGCTCGGCCGCGTTCCATTTCTTCAAGTGCGACAATCGGGCCCCCTTGGGGGGCCCTTTTTCGTATCGGCCCATCTTGAACCCCCGGGAAGGGTCTCATATGTCTGCATATCTGCAAGATCATGCAGTTATGAAGATATGCGCGCGCATGGTAGGATGCCCCTTCGGAGCGGGGTCTCCGAGCCGCCGCGCAAATGGGAGAAATGCCTTGCCGGGCCGTCAGTTAGTCGCGAGAGAACTCGCCGAAGTGTTCAAGGTCATCGCGCATCCGGATCGAATCCGGATGATCGAGGAATTGCGCACCGGCGAGAAGGACGTGAATTCGCTGGCCGAAGCGCTCGACTTGCCAGGCGCGCGCGTTTCGCAGCATTTAAGTTTGCTGCGCGCGCATCGTCTGGTCGAAGAGCGCCGGGACGGCCGACATCATTTCTACCATCTGATCCAGCCGGAAATCGCCAGCTGGATTGTCGACGGTTTGGACTTTGTGGAGGGCCGAATGAGCGGGCTGCCTAAATCCAGCGTCAATCAAGCGCGGCGCCTGTGGTCGGCGTCAGCGAAAGCAGCAACATCCTGATGGAGAAAAAAATGCCTCGTTTCGCCGCCGGCGTCGTTCGATTTCAGAACGAAGTGTATCCTGAAAAAAAAGATCTCTTCGAAAAACTGAGCAAAGGGCAGGCGCCCGAAGCTCTGTTCATCGCGTGTTCGGATTCACGCGTTGAAACCGCGATGATCACGCAAACGGAGCCCGGCGATCTGTTTATTGTTCGTAATGCGGGCAATATCGTGCCGCCGCATACAAACCACACGGGCGGCATTACGGCGTCTATCGAATTCGCCGTGGCGGCCCTCAAAGTGCCGCATATCGTCATCTGCGGACACACCGAATGCGGCGCTATGAAAGGCGCCATGAACCCGTCCATGACCGACGACATGCCGCATGTGAAAGAATGGCTCGGCTATGCGAAGGCGGCGGTGGAAATCACAAATGTGCTCGGCAAAGATCTGAGCGACGAAGAACGCATGTTGATGCTGCTTGAGCAGAATGTAGTGCTGCAGCTTCAGCATCTTAAAACCCATCCAAAAGTCGCCATGCGGCTCGCGACGGGTGACCTTCAGCTTCACGGCTGGGTCTATGACATCAAGACTGGCGAAGTGCACGCCTATGACGACAAGCAGGAAAAATTCCTGCCCGTCGATGTACGCTATGCGTCGGAAATGGCGAAGCTCGCGACCAACGGCTGCGCCGCGTAAAAATCACTTAAATTCTGGAGAATATTATGTCGACCGTAGAGGGCGCGCCAAAGCGCGCGCCATTATTTGACTTATCCAATATGCGCGGCGATCTGCTGGGCGGATTGACCGCCGGGATCGTCGCGCTTCCTCTGGCGCTGGCCTTTGGCGAGGCCTCAGGCGCAGGCCCCATCGCCGGTTTGTGGGGAGCCATTTTCGTAGGCTTCTTTGCGGCGCTGTTTGGCGGCACCGGATCTCAGGTTTCCGGTCCAACTGGCCCGATGGTGGTCGTGTTCGCCGGCGTATTCGCATCGCTGACCGGCAACCCCGCGCTGATTTTTGCGGCGGTTGTGCTTGCTGGTATTCTGCAAATCCTGTTCGGCGTTTTCCGGCTCGGGCAATATATTCGCCTTGTTCCCTATCCGGTAATTTCCGGATTTATGAGCGGCATTGGCTGCATCATCATCGCTTTACAACTCTCGCGGCTTTTCGGCCATGAGCCTGACGGCGGCGGCACGATCCCGGCGCTGACGGCGATCCCTGGCGCGGTGTTGGATCCGAATGTCGCGGCGCTGTCGATTGGCGCTGCAACGCTGGCGATCATTTTCGCCTGGCCGAAATCCTGGGGGAAATTTGTGCCGGCCGCCTTGGCGGCGCTCATTCTCGGCACACTGATGAGTTTGCTCGTCAAAGGCGCGCCAATCCTGGGAGATATTCCGACAGGGTTGCCGTCATTCATCATGCCGGCCTTCAGCCAGGATACGTTTCTGATCGTGGTGGAAGCCGCCTTCATTCTTGCTGTGCTTGGCGCCATCGACAGTCTGTTGACCTCGCTCGTCGCCGACAACATGACGCGCACCCGGCACAATTCCGACCGGGAACTGATCGGGCAGGGGATTGGCAACACGGTCGCGGGACTGTTCGGCGCTATTCCGGGCGCGGGCGCGACCATGCGCACGGTGGTCAACATCCGTTCCGGCGGTCAGACGAGATTGTCGGGCATGACTCACGCGCTGGTGCTGCTTGCTGTCGTGATCAGCCTGTCGCCGCTCGCCTCGCAAATTCCTCATGCGGTGCTTGCGGGCATTCTCGTCAAAGTCGGTTATGACATTATCGACGTCTCGTACCTCAAACGCGCGCATAAAGGCCCCCGCTGGGATCTGGCGCTGATGGCGCTGGTGCTCGGGCTGACTGTGTTTGTCGATCTGATCACGGCGGTGGCGGTTGGCGTTGTTCTCGCCGCGCTCGCTTTCGTAAAGAAAATGGCGGACGATCAACTCGCGCACTTCAAAGCGGGCGAGCCGAAACTTGCCACCCAAGAAGAGCGAGACCTTCTTGAAAGCGCCAAAGGCCGGGTCATGCTGTTCGATTTTGGCGGGCCGTTGAGCTTTGGCGCAGCAGCCGATCTCGGGCATCACGTGCGAGAACGCGTGAAGGGCAAGACTAGCGCCATCGTACTCGACTTCGCCCGCGTGCCCTTCATGGATGTTTCCGCCGCGCGCGCGGTTGAAACCATCGCATGCGACGCTAAGCAAGCTGGCAAGATCGTCTATGTCACCGGCATGGGCGAAAAGGTGCGCGGCGTTCTCGCCGGTCTGAATGCTGATCATTGTTTGCCGGCCGACGCGCAATATGAAACGCGCATTGAAGCGCTGCGCGCAGCGGTCGTACAAGTGACCTCGGGCGATGACGACAAGCCGCAGACACTAATCGGTGCGACGACCTCGCCAGTCTAAGAGCGGAATCGCGCAAAAAAAGCCGGCGTTTTCGGGCGCCGGCCGTTTTCGTTTCAAACAAGTTTGCCCATCGGCGCGTTATGTTGAGGGCTGCTTTTCGTAGGGCGCGCAGATCGCATCGCCCTTGGCGGCGATCGACTGCATTTTGGCGTTGACCGCATCCGCATCGGCTTGCGTGTATCCGGCATTAAGGAAGGCCAACACCTCCGCGTTGATTGCCTCTTGCGTCGCGCCGCTCATATTCAATTGGCCAATTCGGCCAAGACGCGCCGCAATGTCAAATTCGCGTTCCGACATGGCGCCGCCGACAAACCCTGCGGTGCAGGCGCAACCGGCTTCATTGTAGTCGCCCGCAGCGAACAGGCACGTGTTGTAAATGTCGATGGAGGCGGCCTGAAGCGCCTGCGTGTCCTGCGCGGCGGCGGGCGCCGCCATCGCCAACAGCATTGCGGTCCATGCCGCAGCAAAAAGTTTCACTTTCATTCGGTTCCCCTCTATCGCGCCGCACCCCATGCGGCGTTAGTGCTGTATCTGGCCATATTCGCTGTCATACTGCAAATGAGAAAGCCCAGCATCGGCCGCGAGACGCTAAGCTGTTGAAATGAAAAGCCCGGTTGCATTGCCCCAAACATTTTCCGGCTGGTTCGCTTCGCGCGGCTGGTCGGCGCGCGCGCATCAGCTGGAATGTCTGGAAGCCGATCAACAGGGACTTTCATGGCTGCTGATCGCCCCAACGGGCGGCGGCAAGACGCTGGCCGGATTCCTGCCCAGCCTTGTCGATCTCGATGGCCGTGATCCGCCGAAAGAAGGGCGGCTGCACACGCTTTACATCTCGCCGCTCAAAGCCCTTGCAGTGGATGTCGCGCGCAATGTGGAAACGCCTGTCGCTGAGATGGGCGTAAATATCGCCATTGAAACCCGCACGGGCGACACGCCGCAAGCGCGCCGGCAACGGCAAAAATTTTCACCGCCCGATATTTTGATGACAACGCCGGAGAGTTTATCGATCCTGATCGCCTCGCCCGATGCGCGCCAATACTTCAAGGGACTGAAGCGCGTCATTCTCGACGAATTGCATGCGCTGATCCCCAATAAGCGCGGACATTTATTGTCGCTTGCGTTGGCGCGATTGCGCGTGCTGGCGCCGGAAGTGCGGTTTTGCGGGCTGTCGGCGACCGTGCCGGACGCAAAACCGCTGATCGATTATCTGACGCCGCAACATCAAGACGGCGCGAAATCAGCGAAACTTATTCGCGGGCAGGCGGGCGCGAAACCGCAGGTCGATGTGTTGATGTCTGAAGAACGCATTCCCTGGTCGGGCCATACCGGGCGCCACGCTTTTATGGAAGTTTATGAGCGCATCAAACAGTCAAAGCTGACGCTGGTTTTTGTTAACACGCGCAGTCAGGCGGAGATTACGTTTGCCGCGCTGTGGAAACTCAACGACGATAATTTACCCATCGCCCTGCATCATGGCTCGCTTGAGGTTGACCGGCGCCGTAAGGTCGAGGCGGCGATGACACGGGGCGATTTGCGCGCGGTGGTCTGCACCTCGACGCTCGACCTCGGCATTGACTGGGGCGATGTTGATCTGGTGATTCAAATGGGTGCGCCCAAGGGCGCCTCGCGCCTCACGCAACGCATTGGCCGCGCCAATCACCGCATGAACGAGCCCTCACACGCACTGCTGGCGCCCGCCAATCGGATGGAGGTGCTCGAATGCATCGCCGCCAAGCAAGCAATCGAGGAAGGCGCGCTCGATGGCGAGCCGCCGCGCAAAGGCACGCTCGATGTCTTGGCGCAGCACATTCTCGGCGTGGCTTGCGCGGAACCATTTCGCGCCGATGCGCTTTACGCAGAAATTCGCAGCGCATCGCCTTACGCCGATTTGCCGCGCAAGGATTTTGACGACGCCATCGAATTTGTCGCCACCGGCGGCTATGCGCTGAGACGCTATGAGCGCTACCGCCGCATTGTCAAAACGGCGGACGGAACCTATCGCGTGCGCGACAAGCTCGCCATTCAGCAATACAAAATGAATGTCGGCACGATCACCGCCGCCGCAGAATTGAATGTGCGCCTCACCTCGACGCGCGGCCCGAAACGTCCCGGCAGGAAACTCGGCAAGGCGGAAGAATGGTTTTTCGAAACCATCAATATCGGCGATGCATTTTATTTCGCAGGCGAGGTGCTGCGGCTCGAACGGATCGAAGGCAATGACGCCATTGTCTCGCGGACGGCCCATGACTCGCCGAAACTCCCAAGCTGGGGCGGTAACAAATTCCCGTGGTCGACCTATCTCGCCGAGCGTGTCCGCCACATGCTCTATGATGAGGAAAGCTGGCGCGCCTATCCTGACCAACTGCGCGACTGGCTCGAAAAACAGCGAGAGGTCGCGCGCATCCCCAGGCCCGATGAATTGTTAGTCGAAACTTTCCCGCATCAGGGGCGTCATTTCCTTGTCTGCTATCCGTTCGAAGGCTGGCTGGCGCATCAAACACTCGGGATGCTGGTGACACGCCGTCTTGAACGCCTTGGCAAACAGCCGATCGGATTTGTGCCGACCGAATATGCGCTGTCGGTGTGGTCGCGTCAGGACATGAGCGATGTCGATATGGCGGCGTTATTCGATGAAGACATGCTCGGCGATGATCTCGAAAGCTGGACGCAAGACGCAGTGGTGATGAAGCGCACGTTCAGAAATTGCGCCACCATCGCCGGGTTGATCGAGAAGAAATATCCCGGTCAGGAAAAAACCGGACGGCAAGTCTCATTCTCGGCGGACCTGATTTATGACGTGTTGCGCGAGCATGAGCCCGATCATCTGCTGCTGCGCGCCGCGTGGGACGATGCGGCGACCGGCTTTATGGACATTGCGCGCTTGCAGGCGACGCTGACCCGCGCCAG
>BQJG01000075.1 GCA_021604585.1 Hyphococcus sp. | reverse complement strand
GGCGTGCTGCCGCAGCGTTTCGATGCGCGCACCAATGTCGTCCTGCCGCATGAGCCATATGAAGTGAGCGAGGCGGCGCGCGCGCTGCACGCAACGATCCCTGTCGCCGATCTTCACGCCGACACGCTGTTATGGAAGCGCGACCCGGCGAAGCGCCAGACGCGCGGCCAGACCGATCTCGTGCGCCTGCGCGAGGGCGGTGTGGGCTTGCAGGTTTTTACGGCGGTCACCAAAACCCCAAATGACATGAATATTGACGAGAATAGCGCCGACAGCGATGCGCTGACCTTGTTGATGGTGGCGCAAGCCTGGCCGCCGCGCAGCTGGTTTTCAATTTACGAGCGCGCCGCCTATCAGGCGCAGCGTCTGGCGAAGCTGGAGCGCGACGCGCCGGACGAGTTTGTTTTTGTGCGGAACGCAGGTGATTTGCACCGCGCGCTCAATGAAAACAAACTCGCTGGCGTTTACGGAATCGAAGGGGCGCACCCGCTCGAAGGCAAGCTTGAAAATCTCGACAGGCTCAATGATCAGGGTTTGCGCGTTATGGGGCTGCAGCATTTCTTCGACAATGAGCTTGGCGGCTCTCTGCACGGACAGTCAGGCGCGGGATTGACCGACTTTGGCGAACAGGCGGTGGATGCGGCCGTCGCCAAAGGCATGATCATCGATGTGGCGCATTCGTCGGAAGCGGTGGTGCGCGACGTGCTGGCGCGCTCGTCAAAGCCGGTGATCGTCTCGCATACGGGCTTCAAGGGTCACTGCAACACGGCGCGCAACATCTCCGATGATTTGATGAAAGAGATCGCCGCCCATGGCGGGCTGATCGGCGCTGGTTACTGGCAGGAGGCGGCGTGCGCGACGGCGCCCGCAGGCATCGCAGCTGAGATTATTTATGGGATCAATCTTGTCGGCGCCGATCATGTGGCGCTCGGCTCCGACTATGACGGCGCGGTCACCACCGGCTTCGATGCGTCAGAACTTGCAGCGATCACCCAGGCCCTGATGGACGCAGGCCTCGATGAAGCGTCGATCCGGGCGGTGATGGGCGAAAATGCGGTGCGGTTTTTTCTCGACAATCTGCCTGCGGAATAGAGTTTCAGCGGTTTTGACATTCTGTGCAACGTGATAGGCTCGCCGGCGTTTTGATAATCCAGAAATGACCCGGGGGCGCGTCATGGCAGAGGTTGACTGCAAAAATTGCGGAGCGGCGCTGACCGGCGCCTATTGTCATCAATGCGGGCAGCGCGCCGATGAACCGCGCCGCGTCGTCATTGGTCTCGTTCAGGATTTTCTGGTCGATACGATGGCGATCGACGGCAAGCTTGCGCGTTCGATCGGTTTGCTGCTGTGGCGGCCGGGCCGCCTGGCGCAGCGCTATCTTGAGGGAAAGCGGGTTTATTACTCACCGCCTTTCCGGTTGTATCTGTTCGCCAGCGTATTCTTTTTTCTGTTCGCTTTTTCACTGGTCGGCACGCCGAATCTCAATGGCGATGCGTTCCAGGTCGACGGCGCCGGCAAGGTAACCCTTAATGACGGGGTCATTGAGGATGTTGAGAAAGTAGACCCGGAAGCTGCATCAGAGCTGCGCACTTTAAATGAAACGCTGGAGGAGGAAGCGGCGTCCGTCGAAGAGCAGGACGAAAAAAAGGAAAGCGTTCCCTACTCAGAACGAAAATGGAACGAAGAAGAATATACGGGTCCGGCCTGGCTCGAGCCGCATTTGAAGCGCATGCTCGAGGCCTCGCAGCGCGCCGTTGAAGATCCGCGTTTGTTTTTTGCGCAATCGAAAGAGAACCTTCCCCGCGTCATGTTGCTGGCGCCGGTTGTCTACGCGCTGATCTTGATGCTGCTCTACGTCTATCGCCGGAAATTTTATGTCTATGACCACTTCGTGGTCAGCCTTTACATGCACGCCGCGCTTTACGCTTATTTATTGATGGCGATGTTGTTGAGCCGAATCCCGGTGGTCGGAGCGTTGCTGGCTGCGGTTCCCCTGATTTGGGGCTGGCTCCAGCCTTTCGCCGTGTTCCGTCAGGCCTATGGCTCCAACTGGGTTTCGGTGACCTTGAAATGGTTGGTTTCCGTGACGATCTATTTCGCCTTGTTGACGCTGATCATCACCCTCGGATTTTCGGTTAGCCTTTACCAGAGTTGAGCTACGCAAGGCCTGAAATAAAATGGACCGGCTGCGTTTCCGCGCTGGTCCGAAAGTTTTGCTTAGAGAGGAGGGTACGCTTCTGGCTATTGTCGATTACTGAGCCCAGCTTATTGGGCTGCGAGCTGGGCCGCGGCGGTACAGGCTGAATAGCATTCCTCAAACAGGCTGGCGTCGCCAGTCGCAAGGGCGGCAGGCACGGCGACGGCAATCGCGACGGCGCCGATGGCGACGTACAATACGGCCATGGCGGCCTTGGGGCCGAGCTTGATTACGGGGGCGGCGAAGTCCGCCGGGTTTGTCATGATCGCCATAACACTTAACTCCACTGGGCCGGGGTTTATGTGGCTGAATTGCCTATTGTTTTACGGCCCGTCATAAAACTGTCATCATACTTGCGCACGGGGTGCGCAAAGTCAAGCAGAAAGCGCAAATTCTGCGCTTTTGACACAAAAATGTAATGTTCTGGCAGGGAAAATCCCAGTGTTTACGCCATTTTTTGCATTTTGGAGTGTGTTTTGTGACAGTTTGAATGCGCTTTGTCACAAAGCAAGATCACCCACCGAGGCGGGAAATCGGGACATCCGCAGCGATCAGGCAGCCTTTTCGACAGGCTTTCTGACTGGCGTCTTAAGGGGCGGCTGTGGGCGGGCGAAAACCCATAGGTCGTCCGAAGACTTGCCTTGCTGGAAGGCGTAGCCGCCGCCAGTGAAAGCCTTCAAGTCCTCCGCCCGCTCAATCCGGTTCTGCGCCGCCCAGCGCGCCATCATCCCGCGCGCCCGTTTGGCGTAAAATTGGAGCTGGCGCAACTCACCGTCCCTTTCCTCGCGAAAGACCGGCGTCACCACCGGCGCTTTCAAAGTGTTCCGGTCAACTGCGCCGAAATACTCGTTCGAGGCGAGGTTGACGACTGCCGGATCGGCATGGCCGCTCAACGCCTTGTCGAGTTCACTGGCGATCTTGCCACCCCAGAAAGCATAGAGATTTTTGCCGCGCGGGTTTTTCAGCCGCGAACTCATTTCAAGGCGATAAGGCTGGATCGCATCGAGCGGGCGCAGCAATCCATAAAGGCCGGAAAGAATGCGCACCTGACCTTGCGCGAAAGCGAGATCTTCCGCATCGAGGCTCGCCGCCTCAAATCCCAGATAAACATCACCGTTAAACGCCAGAGCTGCCTGTTTCAGGCTGTTGGATTTGCCATCCGGGCGGAACGCCTGAAACCGGGCATGGTTCAGCGCCGCCAGCTTGTCCGAGATTTTCATCAGCGACTTGATCTTCGGTTTGGTCAGCCTGGCGGTGGTCAGCGACAACTCATCAGCATCCTTCAAGAACAACGGTTTGGTCGCCTTCGGCGCTTCGGGCGCCGGATCGAAGTTCATATTCTTGGCGGGCGAGAGAAGGATGAGCACGAATCGAAAATTCCAATTGGTTTGTTGCGTCTCGACCGGAGACGGAAATAAGACTGCGTCCAATAGAGTGAGTCACGAAAACGCCTAAAGCATCTTTCCAGGGTTCATAATGCCTTTTGGGTCGAGCGCACGCTTAATTGCGCGCATCATCTCCAGTTCCACAGCGCTCTTTCGCTTCGCGATCGAGTCCCGGCGGTGGCGGCCGACGCCATGTTCGGCGGAGATCGATCCGGAGAATTCGCCGATCACATCATAGACGGCGTTTTCAATTTCGTTGCGCTTGTTTTCAAGCACATGTTTGTCTGCGCCCTCGGGGCCGACGACATCATAGTGAACATTGCCGTCGCCAATATGACCAAAGGCGACAATGCGCGCGCCGGGCGAGACATGCTCTATTTGTTTCGCGGCTTTGGCGATGAAGGCGGGTATGTCGCTGGTCGCGACTGACACGTCATGGCGCACGCCGACGCTCTCGCCATTGATCGCTTCCGAGATTGAATGACGCAGTTTCCAGAAATCATGGGCGTGGGTTTCGTTTTCGGCGATGACGGCGTTTGCAATGAGGTTTTGTTCGAGCGCTGTTTCCAGCATCCCTTCCACCAGCGGCCGCAATCCGCTTTTGGCGCCGGATGAAAATTCGGCCAGTACATACCACGGATAAGGTTGAGCGAACGGATCGCGTGTCTGCGGAATGTGTTTCAGGACAAGGTCAACCGCAAAGCGGCCCATCAGTTCAAAACTCGACGCCATGCTCCCCGTTGCATTCTGCGCATGAGAGAGCAGCGCAACCGCCTCTTGCGGATCGTTCACGCCGGCGCAAATCGTGACCTTTTCTGCGGGCAGGGGAAACAGTTTCAACACCGCGCCGGTGACAACGCCAAGCGTGCCTTCGCCGCCGATCAAGAGCTGTTTTAAGTCATAACCGGTATTGTCTTTGCGCAAGCGTTTCAGCCCGCGCCAGATCTCGCCGTCAGGCGTCACGGCTTCAAGACCGAGCACAAGGTCGCGCATATTGCCGTAGCGCAAGACATTGACGCCGCCGGCATTGGTGGAGATGACGCCGCCGATCTGGCAGCTTCCTTCCGATCCGATCGACAACGGAAATAACCGGCCTGCTTCCTTCGCAGCGTCCTGCGCTTCGGCGAGCGTAACGCCCGCATCGACGGTCATGGTGTTGTTCAAAGGTTCGATGGCGCGAATGCGGCGCATGCGTTTGAGCGATAAAAGGATTTCCTGACCTTGCGGAATCTGTCCGCCCACCAGCCCGGTGTTTCCTCCTTGCGGCGTAATCGCGATGTCATGCTCGCTGCATAACCGGACAATGGCCGCAACTTCTTCCGTCGAAGCCGGCGCGACGATCAGCGCGGCCTTGCCCGGCCAGCGTCCGCGCCATTCGGACAGCATCGGCGCCGCGTCCTCGCCCTCAATGACGCCTTTGGGGCCAGCGACGGTGCGAATCGCATCGAGGGCGGCTTGAGACGGGGCGGGGCGGGTCGCGTCGTTCATGGCGGTTCCGGTTGTAACTGCTGATTGTGTAAGTGCTGGCGGCGCCGCCTTCAAGCTAGCGCCTGAATCCTGTTTCGGGGTTTTGCCTTCGCGCCAAAAGGGGATTATCAAGACGGTTCCGGGACGGGTCAAATCCTGTTCCGCGCCTTTCGGGAGAGTGTTCATGCGGATAAGTGTGTCGATGCGCGCGTGCTGTGCTGGCGCGCTGGTGTTTCTTGCAGCATGTGGCGCGGAGAAAGCCGATTCCGCGAATGCGCTTGCCGCCGCAGGCGACGATCCGGCGGCGCGGGCGGCGGCGGTGCTGTCGAGCCCGGTGCGGCCAGAGGCCGATCATGCCGACGACAAGCTGCGCAAGCCGGCCAACGTCCTCGCCTTTATCGACACCAAGCCCGGCATGAAGGTTTTTGAAATCGAAGCCGGCGCCGGTTACTACACCGAACTTTTATCGCCGCTCGCTGGCCCGACTGGCGAAGTCGTTATGCACAACCCGGAAAGTTTCGATGCATTTCTCGGCGACGCGGTACCGAACCGCGTCAATGGCCGGCTCAACAATGTGCGCATATCGAAGTCTAATTTTGAAACGCTTGACGCCGAAGACGCCTCCCAGGATCTGGTCACATGGATCTTGGGTCCGCACGATATATATTATACGGCGAACGGTGCGGCGCCGGTCGGCGATGATGCGGCGGCCTTCGCGGAAATCATGCGCATCCTGAAACCCGGCGCCACATTCATTGTGCTTGACCACGCCGCAACGGCTGGATCGCCCAAGAGCTCAGGCGACACATTGCATCGCATCGATCCGGCGATTGTCATGGAGCTGGCGCATAATGCCGGTTTTGTGTTCGCGGGCGAAAGCGATGTGCTGCGCCATCCCGATGATAATTTCAATTCCAACGTTTTCGATCCGACAGTTCGCCGGATGACGGATCGCTTCCTCTATAAATTTACAAAACCTGAATGACCGCACAGAGCGCCACGAACATTCTCATTGTCGGCGCCGGGCCAACCGGGCTTGCTTGCGCGCTGGAATTATCGCGGCGCGGATTTTCACCGCGCATCATCGATAAAGGCGCCGGCTTCACGCCGGAAGCGCAATCACGGGCGCTCGGCGTAAACAACCGCACCTTGCAATTGCTCGGACCTTCCGGCGTTGCCGACAAGCTTCTCTCCGAGGGAGCGCGGGCGACGCATTTGCGGGTCAGGAATGAAAAAGACCGCGATGTTATTCGCGCGCCCTTTGCGCATCCGGGCGCGGTCTTTCCGTTTTTGTTGATAGTACCGCAAGGGTGCACAGAACGCCTGCTGGCGGAAGCCCTGACCGCTTCTGGCGTTAAGGTCGAATGGAACACGGAAGTCATCGGCGGCAATGGCGATGCGGACCGGCCGGAAGTTGAACTCGCCGGGCCGAACGGAAATGAAATTGTGCGCGCCGACATTGTGATTGGCGCGGACGGGGCGGGTTCGCAGATTCGCAAATCTTTCGGCTTTTCATTTGAAGGAACCAGCATCGCCACGGAATTCGGCCTTGCTGATATTGACCTCGCAGAGCCGTTTGACGCGGAGGAGATGTTCGTCCAGTTCACCAAAAACGACATTCTGGCGCGCATCCCCATGGGCGGCAAAACCGTGCGCTACATTTCACCGCGTGCAGACATCTCCGGCGCGCTGCCGAAAGAGTTGAAAATCGAACGCATGGTCTGGCGCTCCTCGTTTCATATTAATTTCCGCCATGTGGAGCGGATGTCGCGCGGCTTTGTGTTCCTCGCCGGAGATGCGGCGCATGTGCATTCGCCGGTTGGCGCGAGGGGCATGAATCTCGGCATTGAAGATGCTTGCTGGCTCGCGTGGACTATTGAGACCGGCAAGCTGGATGATTATTCGGAAGCGCGCATGCCGGTAGTGCGCATGGTCATCGCGCAAACCAAAGCGCAGACCAAAGCGCTGCTTGGCTTTAATTTTTTCACGCGCTTTCTGCGCGATCATGTAGCGAATGGATTGCTGAACATCCCGGCATTCCGGGCGCTGGCGTTCAAGCGCATCACCGGGTTGGACAGCGTTGATCCGCCGTGGCTTTGATTCTTTGATTATTCCTTCGGCGCGGCGGCGCGCGTGAGCCGGTCATTGATCGCTTCGCCCAACCCTTCCATAGGGACGGGCGCGCAGGCAATGATTTTGAGACCGGCCGCACTCGCCATACGATCAAGCGCGCGTAGATGCGCGAATAAATTCGCCGCCGCTTCGAGGATGTCGCCCTTGGCGCTCAGGTTGAGCGCCGCCGGTCCGGCGCCTGCAACGGCGCCAAAGCCGAGAAATGCCTCGCCTGTCTTTTGCTCGCGCGCATTCAGGCGCATGCCTGCATTGGGCGCGTAGTGGCTCGTCATCATGCCAGGCGCTTCGACGCCGGCTGTAGCGGCAGCGAGCTTCTGTCCTATGACGCGTTCGATGTCTGCACGCGCGACGCCGCCGGGACGCAGCAGCGTGACGTTGTCTCTTTCAACTTTGACGATGGTCGATTCAACGCCTACGGGCGCTGCGCCGCCATCAAGGATCATGTCCACTTTATCGCCGAGCGAGTCTTTGACGTGCCCGGCGCGAGTCGGACTGATCGAACCGGAGCGATTGGCGCTGGGCGCCGCGAGCGGCCGGTCAATTTCTGCGATCAGCGATTGCGCCAGCGGATGATGGGGCATCCTGACGCCGATCGTGTCGAGCCCGGCGGAGACCAGCAGCGACAGGCCGCCATCATTCCGGCGCGGTAAAACCAAAGTCAGCGGGCCGGGCCAGAACGCCTGCGCTAATTTTTCCGCCAGCGGATTCAGAACGGCATATCGCTTCGCCATTTCAAG
The DNA here is from genome assembly GCA_021604585.1 of Hyphococcus sp. Taxonomy (GTDB): domain Bacteria; phylum Pseudomonadota; class Alphaproteobacteria; order Caulobacterales; family Parvularculaceae; genus Hyphococcus. The sequence goes on along the minus strand of BQJG01000075.1, from coordinate 7,367 downwards.
GCCAGCCACATGAATGATCAGCGGATTGAATTGCGGCCGGCCTTTGGCGGCGAAAATTCGCGCCACCGCAGCGTCGTTCGAGGCGTCGGCTGCGAGCCCGTAAACGGTTTCCGTCGGCATGGCGACAAGCCCGCCCTCGCGGAGGATGCGCGCGGCGTTGCGGATGTCAGATGGATCGGGCGTCTTCATGACGTGCCCTATAGCAGCGCTATGGCTGCCCGTCCTCTGAAATATGGATTCTTCTATCTAGCGGCTAAGCGATCGACCGCAGGAGAAACGCGAACAACGCATTCAGAAATAGTCCGGAAGCTCGAAATCGTCACGGACGCTGGGGCCGAGCAATAGGTTGGCGAGCGGCGCGAAACCCATCAGGCGAGTTGCCTGCACCCGCAACCACATGCCGAGTTTCGTTTTCGGCGCGAATGATGAAGCAAAATTGACTGCGGCCTTTTGTTTTTCGGCGAGGAAGGGCTGTAATTGCCGTTCATACGCTGCGAAGGCCGCGCGATAATCACCGCCGGCTTTCATGAGCTCTCCGGCGAGCACATAGCTTTCAGTCATCGCGAGCCCGGTGCCTTCTCCGGCAAGCAACGACACGGCGGCGGCTGCATCGCCGATGAGTGCAACGCGTCCCTTCGTCCATTGCGGCATTCGGATCTGGCTGACATTGTCGAAATAAACATCGCTCACGCGCTCCATCGCTTCGAGCATGCGCGCGCTTTCCCAGCCCGTATTCGCGAAAACCCGCCGCAGCTCGGATTTTTGCTCAGCTTCCTCGCGCGGCGCAGGTGCGCCAGGTTCTGCACGGTAAACCAGCAGCACCAAAGTGCGGTCGCCGCGCAAAGCGAAACGGGCGATTTGTTTTCCCGGCTCGGCATGCAGCATGTAGATTAATTCATCACGCGGCTGATAGGCGGAAACTTCAAAAGCAGCGACGCGATAGCCGAGCTCGTGCTCGAACTGTTTTTCCGGCCCAAAGGCTAAGCGGCGAACATTGGAGTGTAGTCCGTCGGCGCCGATCACAAGATCAAACGCGCGGTCGCCGCTATTTTCAAATGAAACCCGCACGCCGGAATCGTGGTCCTCGATTGCGGTCATAGTTTCGCCGAACATCGTCTCAACGCGGTCTTTGACGGTCGTATAGATAATTCTTGACAGCTCTCCGCGCGGCAGGCTGGTGAAGCGGTTATTGGTCAATTGTCCGAAGACCGACGCGTCGAGGCTGGCGCGCGTCTTTCCTGATTCCGTCACGATGCGGATTTCGCCAATCTGGTAACCAGCGTCAAGAATCGACTGTTCGAGTCCCATGCGGCAGGCAAGCTCGTAGCCCAGTCCCCAGAAATCGATCACATATCCGCCGGCTCGAAATTCCGGCGCCTGTTCGATCAGCACCGGCTCGTGGCCGGCCTTCAATAACCAGTGCGCAAGAGAAGGGCCAGCGACTCCCGCGCCGCTAATCGCGATTTTCATTTTTTGCTCTCGCGGCGCCGCAGCCAATCCGAGTGATCGGGTGCGGCATATTGGAGTTCAAGAAGAGCCAGTCGTGATCGGGCCGCTATAGCAAACGGCGCGCCCCTCGTCACCCGTAGGCGCGCCGTTTTCGCAAGGTTGGTTATGGTTTCGCTATGACGACTTGCGCGCTTCAAGGATAATGTTGAACGGCGTCGTTGCCGCCACGCGGACGCTGGCGAATCCCGCCTCTTTCAGGAGTGCGGACAGGCGCGCCGGGCCAGCCTGGGCGCCCAGCGCCGTTCCAACTTCCTGCGATTTGGAGCAAGGCGTGCAGACGCAAGTCGACGCCGCGTAATAAAGGCGGCTCACCGGATTGATGTTGTCCTCAACCGAGTCGGCCGCAGCGGGCTCCACCAGCAAGACGCTTCCGCCGGGCTTCAATGCGGCAAAGGCGTGTCGCGCGGCGCCGAGCGGATCGCCCATATCGTGCAGGCAGTCCATATAGCAGACAAGGTCATAGTCTTTCCCCGGAAAGTTTTTCGCTGTGGCGGCGTCGAAAGCAATATTGGTTCCCGAGCCTGCCTCGTTTGCGCGCTTGCGCGCCGTTTCGACGGAGCGAAGGTGGCTGTCAAAACCATGCACCTTCGCTTTTGGGAAAGCCTTGGCGATCAGGATTGCTGACGCGCCATGGCCGCAGCCAATATCGGCGACCTTGCCGCCGTGCTGAAGTTTTTCCGATACGCCGTCGAGCGCGCCGATCCAGTCGGCGATGAGGCTGGTCTTATAACCGGGTTTGAACAAAGCCTCAGTGCCGCAGAACAAACGCTCGTGATGATCGGCCCAGGCGATGCCGTCGCCAGTGCGAAAGGCGTTGGCGATCTTGTCTTCGTCGAACCACAGCGAAGCGGCGACTTCCAGCGCCGGTATCAGGAACACCGGGCTGTTTTCATCGGCGAGGACGGGAACATGGGCGTCTGGCAATTCATATGTTTTTGATGCTGGATCATAAGCGACATAGCCGCCGGCAGTCTGATTGTTCAGCCATTCGCGGACATACCGCTCGGCGAGACCGGTTTTTTGCGCCAGTGCGTCCGGCGTCAGCGATCCGGCGCCGGCCATGGCTTTATAGAGCCCGAGCTTATGGCCGAGGTTGGTCAGCACGCCGGACAGCGCGGCGGCGACATCGCCGACAACCTGTCCTGCAAAAACTTCGGTAGGGTTCACATTCACCGTCATGGGTTTCTCCTGTTTTCATTGGTTGATTTTATGAATGGCAAGCAAGGACGAGCCCGCCTGCAGTGGCTGCTTCAAAGAAAGGCAGCGCGTGCCAGGCGAGATGCAGCGCCGCGCCGAGGCCCACGAGGCTGGATGCGATTCCAGTCTTCTTCGCCGTCTCGGCGAAGCGTGTGAGTCGAGACGGCGCCCAAGAAGTATTCAAAGACGCGATATAGCGTTCAATATGAGCAGTCATGGGCGGTTCCCTCGCTTGCCTCGTTTCGATGAACGGGTCATACGGGACCAGCGCGGCGGAAAATGCTTCACGGACTGAAGCTCAGCGCTACAGATTTTGAAGTAACTCGCTTCGGGATATGAAGTGGGACGCGGGAGGGAGAGCCCGATGCAATACGGCCAATTCTGCCCCATCGCGAAGGCGACGGAGCTTCTTGGCGACCGCTGGACGCTGTTGATTGTGCGTGAACTGCTGGTCGGAGGTCGGCGGTTCAACGTTTTACAACGCGGACTCGGGACAATCTCGCCAGCGCTGTTGACCAGCCGCCTCAAAGCGTTGACTGAGCACGGCCTGATCGTAAAACGAAAAATTCCCGGCCAGAAAACTTACGAATATTTTCCGACGCCCGCTTGCGAAGAATTGGGACCAGTCCTCAAAGGGCTCGGCGACTGGGGCATGCGCTGGGCGAAAGAGCATCTCGTTGACGAAGATTACGATGTTGAATTGTTGATGCTTTATCTTGAGCGCACGATCGCAACCGACAAGCTGCCTGGATCGGAGACTACGTTGCGTTTCGAGTTCGAGGATATGCGCAATGACCAGATCTGGTGGCTGGTTGTGCAAAACGACAAAGTCGATGTCTGTATAAAGGATCCCGGCCGCGACGTGGATATCTATTTCAAGACGACAGTTCGCACCATGACCGATTGTTGGCTGGGGCACCTTCGTTACAAAGATGCGATCCGCGACGGCGCTCTAAATATTGTCGGCCCCAAAGACCTTACACGCACAGTTAATTCATGGCTGCGTTGCGTCGATTACGCCGAAGTGTGCGACGCGCCGCCTCCTGACGAAGAATAACGCCGCCGGTCTCGCACAACGGTTATGGCGTTAAATGCCCGCGACCGCCATTTCAAGTCTGGTTTCGCCATCGCTTTCATCGTGCCAGTGCGTTCGCCGCTTGAGGTTTGGCGTGAGATAGAGCGTCGGCACTTTGTAAAGCACGAGACTGGCGTGCACCAGCGCATCGGATGCGCGCTCCGACCATAACGGTTCGCCGCCATTCTTTTCCTTCAGCCAGTCGCGATAGGGCGTCCAATGGCTCGGCTCGTCACGGCGGATCACGGCGAAAATCTTCATCAACATTCGGTCTGTTTTGACGAAGGCGTTTTCCAGCAACACGTCAAGCTGGTTCATGCCGCGAATTTCAGTGATCATGATGACGCGGCACAGTTTGAAGAACAGCTGGTCGTCCGCAACGATCGTATCATGGTCGAGTTCATCGACGCCGCAGCCGAAGGTTAGCTTGATCAGCTTGTCGATATGGCCGCAGCTTTTGTCCACAGAATACGGCATATAGCCGCGCGCTTCGAAATAGCGGCGGAACATCAAATAATGCTTGCGTTCGTCGCTGCGGTGCTTTTCGACCCGGGCGATGAAGCCGGTTTCATTCGGGAAGCGCGCGTAGATCGCCTCCAGCACGCGGTCGATGCTGCTATACCCGCGATGTTCGTTATAGATATAGATTGAGGCGAGAATATCGAGAAAACGGCGTTTTGCTGTTTCTAACATGGGCGCAGCCTGCGCCTGCAGCAGGGTGGCGTCAAATCAATTCACAGCGCCTGGCCGGGATGGCGGGCCGAAATGGCGGGCGCAACAAAATGTTCCTTGCGCCCGCCAATGTCGCGATCAGTTAGAAGCGGCGCGTCAGCACCAGATTGACGCTGTGCGAGTCATATTCGGTGTTGATCGTGCCGAGCGAGTCGGTGAGCGTCGCCTCATTGGCGTCGAGATAACGGTACTCAAGACCAGCGCTCAATTTGTCGCTGAGGTCTTTGCTGACGCCGCCAAACGCCTGGTAGGCGAAGACGAGGTCATGATCGCCTTCGCCGCCGACCCGCGCCAGACCGGCGCCGGCGCCCACATAAGGCGTGAAGCCGGAGGCGCCGGGCGCCTTTACTATGGCGTTGCCCATAAAGCTGAGCGCGTTCAAGTCGCCGTCGCCGTCAAATGGAACGCCAGCGACAACGCCGCTATCCACATTGTTGGAGCGATAGGCGAGCTCGCCTTCAAAGCTGAGGAAGTCTGACGCGTTTACGCCATAGGCGCCGCCGACAACGAAGCCGGTGTCCGTATCGAGTTCGCCAGCGCCGGTTCCAACGCCCGGAATAGTCGCCGTGATATCGTGGTCGCCGCCATAAACGGCGCCGCCAAAGATTTTGCCGTAGGTTTCCGCGTGAGCGGAGGTCGCCACAGTTGCACCAATAAGGGCGCCTGCGATCATTATCTTACGCATAAGGGTTTCTCACTTTTACTGAGCGGGTCATTCCGCCCGGGGGAGCGCGGACGTGCCTATGGTCTCGACAGATTTCAATCTCGAATGCGCCAAAACGAATGCGGCTCGCGCCGATGTGAAAAACCTGAACGCGGAGTAATCAGAAACTGCGATTCTCCCTACGAAAACTTCATGAAATGCTGCATAAGGAAAGCAATCAGGGAGACTGACATGACCTTCAGAACGCCTATTCGCGACATGCGCTTTATCCTCGATCATTCGGCCGGGTTCGCTGCTCTGGAATCGTCGGGGACGTTCCCCGAACTCAGCGAAGATCTTGTGGCGGCGATCCTTGAGGAGATGGGCAAGTTCTGCGATGGCGTGATCGCCCCCCTGAACGAAGCCAGCGACCAGAATGGCGCGCGGCTTGAAAACGGCGTCGTACGCACAACGCCGGGTTTCAAGGAAGCCTATGCGCAATATGTGGAAGGCGGCTGGTCGTCGCTGGCCTTTCCTGAAAGCGCCGGCGGGCAAGGCTTGCCGTCGACCCTGGCGATTGCGTTGGTGGATGGGCTCAACGGCGCCTGTATGTCCTTCGCCATCGGCACAACCTTGACCACCGGCGCGGTCAAAGCGCTCATTCATGCGGGTACGGACGAACAAAAGAAATTATATCTTGAAAAAATGGTCTCGGGCGCGTGGACCGGCACCATGAACCTCACAGAGCCGCAGGCGGGTTCGGACTTGTCGGCGATCCGCACCAAGGCGGAGCCTATGGGTGACGGTCGCTACAAGATCAGCGGTCAGAAAATCTTCATCACCTATGGCGATCACGACATGACCGACAATGTGGTGCATCTGGTGCTCGCGCGCTTGCCCGATGCGCCGGAAGGCACGGCGGGGATTTCGATGTTCCTTGTGCCGAAATTTCATGTGAACGATGACGGCTCGCTGGGCGAGCGCAATGACGCGCATTGCATCAAGCTCGAAGAAAAGATGGGCCTGCACGGCTCGCCCACTTGCGTGATGGCGTTTGGCGATCGCGGCGAGTGCTACGGCACGCTGCTCGGCGAAGAGAACAAGGGCTTGCGCAATATGTTCGTGATGATGAACGCCGCGCGCCTCGATGTCGGCGTGCAGGGCGTCGGCGTCGCCGAACGCGCGTTCCAGCGGGCGCTGGCCTATGCGCAGGATCGCAAGCAGGGCAGGGCGCCGGGCGTTAAAGGCGGCGAGATGATCGCGATCTACGAACACCCCGATGTCCGCCGGATGATTTACTCCATGAAGGCGCTGACCGACGCCGCGCGCGCGATCTGTTACGCCAATGCGGTGGCTTATGATCTGTCGCATCATTCCAGCGATGAAGACACGCGGCGCGACGCCAAAGCGCTCGAAGAATTGCTGACGCCGATCTCAAAAGGGTGGTCCACGGACCGCGCCAATGATGTCGCCTCGCTCGGCGTGCAGGTGCATGGCGGCATGGGCTATATCGAAGAAACCGGCGCCGCCCAGCATCTGCGCGATGCGCGCATCGCTGCGATCTATGAAGGAACCAACGGCATTCAGGCGATGGATCTTGTCGGCCGCAAACTTCAGGGCGATGGCGGCGCGGCGGCGCGGGCGTTCCTCGCCGAAGTCGAGTCCGAAGCCGGCATGTTGAAAGCCGCCAAACGCGAGGGTTTGCAGCGCATTGGCGCGCGGCTCGCTGCGGCGGGCGACGCGCTTCTTCAGTCTACGGAATGGTTGCTGTCGGCGGCGGCGAAAAATCCGGAAAGCGTGCTGGCCGGCGCAACGCCCTATCTCAAACAATTCGGCAATGTGGCCGGCGGCTATTATCTCGCCAAGGGCGCGCTGGCCGCAGCCCTCGCGGTCAATGAGGGCGTCGACAAGGCCTATCATGAAAGCCGCATCGCCATCGCGTCGTTCTTCGCCGACAATTACCTGACCGAAGCGGTCAGCCTGACGGACGCCGTGACGGCGGGCGCGAAGGCGTTGGCGAAAATCGACCCGGAATTGTTGAGCGCGTAAAAGCTGATGCGAAAACTGGTCGGAGTGAGAGGATTCGAACCTCCGGCCCCTGCCTCCCGAAGACAGTGCTCTACCAGGCTGAGCTACACTCCGATCTCAAATCCAGCAGGCCCGTAAACATGTCCGAGCTGCGTGCGGGAGCGCTTCTATAGCGACGGATAT
>BQJG01000074.1 GCA_021604585.1 Hyphococcus sp. | reverse complement strand
GCGCCCATTGTCAATGCATCGCCAATCGAGACGGGCGCTGCGTCAAGCTTACGCATTTTCCTGCATGTCTGACAGGCGGTCGGCACGGTCTTGGGTGATCAGCGCCTCGACCACCGCTTCAACGCCATCGCCGCGAATAATTTCGTCAAGATTGTAGAGCGTCAGATTGATGCGATGATCGGTCATCCGGCTTTGCGGGAAATTATAGGTACGGATTCGTTCCGACCTATCACCCGTCCCAACCATGCCCTTGCGCGCAGCGGCCCGCTCAGCGTCCGCGCGAGCGCGCTCTGCATCGTAAAGCCTTGCGCGCAAGACTTTCAGCGCCTTGGCGCGGTTTTTGTGCTGGGACTTTTCATCCTGCTGGATGACCACAACGCCGGTCGGAATATGCGTGATGCGCACAGCTGAGTCCGTCGTGTTCACCGACTGACCGCCCGGCCCCGAGGCACGAAACACGTCAATGCGCAGATCGGACTCTGCGATTTCGATGTCGACTTCTTCGGGTTCCGGCAGCACCGCGACCGTTGCGGCGGAGGTGTGCACCCGCCCTTGGGTTTCTGTGTCCGGCACGCGCTGAACGCGGTGCACGCCGGATTCAAATTTCATCTTGGCGAAAACGCCATCGCCGGAAATATTGGCCTGAATTTCCTTATAGCCGCCCATTTCCGCTTCTGATGCCGAAAGGATGTCTACTTTCCAACCCTGCAGCTGGGCGTAGCGCTGATACATGCGGAAGAGATCGCCGGCGAAAATCGCGGCTTCGTCGCCGCCGGTGCCGGCGCGCACTTCGAGAATGACCGACGAGTCATCGGCTTTATCTTTCGGCAACAGCATGATCTGCAACTCATGCTCGATGTCAGGCGCCTTTTCTTTTAGCTCCTGCAGTTCCTCATAGGCCAAATCGGCCATATCGCCATCGTCGGACTCGGCAAGCTCTTTCAGTTCCGCCATCTGTTTGCGCACGGAAGAAAGCTCGCGGGATTTCTCCACGACTTCTTTCAGTTCGCCATGCTCTTTCGACAGGCGGACAATGTCGTCCACCTTCGTCGCAGTGGCCATGGAGGCTTCGATCTTCTCGAATTTCGAGATCAGCGCGTCGAGTTTTTCCTGAGGAATCATGTTCTTATTTTCAATTGAGTGATTGAATTAACTCGAATCAGAATTTGTCGTTGTAGCTCATCTGGGGATTTTGCGTGAGCATGGCGAGGATATTCGACCAGTCACCAGATTCGACAATGCGATCGTAATGCGCGCCATGCAGCGCACGACTCTCCCATTGTTCAATCAACGTAAAGGTCAGCGGATCATCAACGTTACGATAGACCACAGCGGAAATGAAACCCTCTTCCCCGGCCATGCTTTCATTGATGCCCGTCATAATGGGCAGGAAATCATCGAGCCGATCTTGGGCGGCGTGAAATTCAATAATAAGGTGAGTCGCTGTTTCATCTGACTGCATCGCATGTGTTTCCTGAACTGCGCGACTTCCGCATGCCGTTGAAAAAACGGCAAAGACAGTTGCGATGACGAATAGTTTGAATGTCTTCACTTCTTGAGTCCCAAACAAAAAGCGCGCGGGGGCTTCCCGCGCGCATGGAAATTTCAATGAGCGTCGCTACTCGGCAGCGACGGACTGTTTCGCTTCTTCGGCCTGAATTTCTGCAGCTTTCTTTTCGACCAGTTCAACGAGATGATCGAGAATTTGATCATTGTCGATACGGTGATCGGGTGAACCGTCGAGATAAATTTGACCATGCGTCTTGCCAGCGCCGCCGCCGGTAAAGCCGATATCGGTTTCGCGCGCTTCGCCTGGGCCGTTGACGACGCAGCCGATGACCGAGAGCGACATGGGTGTTGTGATATGTGCGAGACGCTTTTCGAGCTGTTCGACGGTGTCGATCACCTGAAAGCCCTGACGCGCGCAGGACGGGCATGAAATCACATTAACGCCGCGATGGCGCAGGCCAAGCGATTTCAAAATATCGAAACCGGCTTTGATTTCTTCCACCGGATCCGCCGACAGCGACACGCGAATTGTATCGCCAATGCCAGCCCATAGCAGATTGCCCATGCCGATGGCGGATTTGACCGAGCCGATGCGCAGGCCGCCCGCTTCTGTGACGCCCAAATGCAGCGGGCAGTCAATGGCGTCGGCGAGCTGGTGATAGGCAGCGACGGTGAGGAACACGTCAGAGGCTTTCACCGAAATCTTGAATTCGTGAAAGTCGTTGTCCTGCAAAATCTTTGCGTGATCGAGCGCACTCTCAACCATCGCTTCCGGACAAGGCTCGCCATATTTTTCCAGCAGGTCTTTTTCGAGGCTTCCGCCATTGACGCCGATGCGCATGGAGCAGCCATGATCTTTCGCCGCCTTGATGACTTCACGCACGCGTTCTTCCGAACCGATATTGCCCGGATTGATCCGCAGGCACGCCGCGCCGGCTTTCGCCGCCTCAATGCCGCGTTTGTAATGGAAGTGAATGTCGGCGACGATCGGCACGGGAACGTTGGCGCAGATTTCTTTCAGCGCGGCGGTCGATTCAACATCAGGACACGAAACGCGGACAATGTCGGCGCCGGCTTCGGCGATCTCGTTCACCTGCCGGATGGTCGCCTGCGCGTCCGAAGTCAGCGTGTTGGTCATCGACTGAACGGCGATCGGCGCATCGCCGCCGACCGGCACTTTGCCGACCATGATCTGACGGGATTTGCGGCGTTCAATATCACGCCAGGGACGTAACGACATGGCTCTGCCCTTCGGCTCAAAAAGCTGGATTCCCGGGGCGTTTCCGAGAAAAAGTGGTTCCCGGTTTATCGTCCGGAAACGCCCAATATTTAAATCTAGCGCATTTCTGATCGGAAAACTGCGTCACACTTTTCCGGAAATGCGCTAGCCACAAGATTGCGTCTGGCGCGCCGAAGTCAAGCCCCGTTTGGGCCTGCCCGTGGGCACATGGTGCATAAAGCCGAGAAAACCGCCTCTCAGGCGGATTCCAAGCCTGCCCGGTGCGCCCTTTCGTCCGCCCTAAGGACGATTAAAGCGAAAAGTATGCACCTGATCAAAGGCCGGACGCGCAGCGCTATCGACTGTGCGCGGCTCAAAGCTCCAGCGCCGAAGCGCGTTGAGCGCCGCTTCATTAAAGCAGCCATTGGTTGAACGCGCGACCCGCTCGCTGGAAACGCGCCCGCTTGTGGTGACCGTGAAAGCCAGCGTCACGGTTTCAACGGGAGCCGCCGCCGGGGCGCAACTGCGGGGATAGACGGGCTCAATCTGTTCAACAATTTTCGCCTCAATCAGCTCGCCCTGAACCGGTTCCGGCGCTGGTGTTTCCACCGTAGCCGGGGCCTCTATTTTTGCCGCTTCGCCAATCGGCAAAACTTTGCTGGTCAGGGTGATCTGCCAGGCGCACCAAATGATGAAAGCGGTGATCGCAATGAAAACCGGCAGTGAAAGATCGCCGCTATGAGATTCGGCTGTTTCCTCGGCGGCGCGAAACTTTTCAGCGTCGATCGGGACCGGCGCATCATAGCCCGCATCAAACTTGAATTGCTCAACAATAGCGCGCGCATCCTGTTCGAGAAATTCAGCATAAGTGCGAACAAATCCGAGCGCATAGGGCCGTGCCGGCAACGCCTTGGCGTCAGCATTTTCAATCGCCTGAAGGTGGTTTTCGCGAATATGCGTGCGCGCCGCAGCTTCGCGAATATCAATGCCGCGGCTTTCTCGAACGGCGGCAAGCCGGGCGCCCACATGTTCAAACTCGCCGGCATCAGCCGCCAGACGCGCGCGCGCATCCTCCATATCTACAATTTCCGCTGAACTTTTCGCCGTCGCCACGCTCGCGCCTCTTCCCACTCGAATCCGGCGCTCACAGCATACACATTTGCAGCGACGCAGAGCACCCTGTTGATGAAATATCACGTAAAGTTAAGCAGCAATGCGTTAAAACGTGATTTATTCAGCGCTCGCGCCACTGTCTTTCAGGAATTGCGCGAGGGCGGGACGCAGCGTGACATGTGGCTCGACAAAGCGCGCCTCCAGCCAATCGCTCACAGATTTCGAATCAATCGACCTGACAAGACGCCGGAACGGGCCGATAAAAGCCGCCGGCAGCGAGAATTGCCGCACGCCAACCCCGATCAGCGCGGCGGCTGTAACCGGGTCAGCGGATTGCTCGCCGCAATAGGACAAGGGAGTCCCGGTCCGGGACACTTTTTCAACCGTGTGCCGCAGAAAACTAAGGAAGCCGGCATTCATCGGATCATAGCGCCGCTGCACGCGCTCTGAATCGCGGTCTGCGGCGAAATAGAATTGCGCCAAGTCATTTCCGCCAATCGAGAGGAAATCGACCTTTTCAGCGATCAGATCCGCACGCCATGCGGAGGCCGGCGTTTCAATCATCGCGCCAATCTTGATATCGGCTGGCAGCTCCTTCTGGTGACGTTTTGCACGCTCAACCTCGCGATCCAAGAGTCCGCGAATCTCATCCACTTCGCCTGGCAATGTCACGAATGGGAACATCACCCACAGTGTCCGGCCCGCCGCTGCGGACAGCAAGGCGCGCAACTGCGGCCGGATCATGCCCGGACGATCCAAGGCCATGCGCAAGCCGCGCCAGCCCATGGCCGGGTTCACTTCATTTCCGTGCTCCATATAGGCGGCGGTTTTATCGCCGCCTATGTCGGCTGTGCGGAAGACCACTGGCTTTCCACCGGCGAGATCGAGCGCTTCGCTGTAGAGTGCTTCCTGCGAGGCGACGCTCGGCAGTTGCGAGCCAATCAGGAATTGCAGCTCTGTGCGAAACAGGCCGACGCCCGCCGCCCCGGTTTGCTCCAGAAACGGCAGGTCTAACGCCAAGCCTGCATTCATCTGGATGGTGATGTCGACGCCATCCTTAGTCCGGGACGGCAGTGATTTTTCTGCAGCGTAACTCGCTTCGAGCTCGTGATAGCGGGTTTGCTTGTTGCGAAACGCTTCGAGCGTTTCCGCTGAGGGCCGGATATGTATATCGCCGACATCGCCGTCAATAACCGCCTGATCGCCTTCTTCGGTCTGTTCCATAGCGTCAGGCGCGCCAGACACCATAGGCAGTTTCAGCGCCCGCGCGACAATGGCGACGTGTGATGTTGCTGAGACTTCGCCCAGCACCAGCCCCTTTAATCGCTTGCGATCATATTCAAGCAGTTCCGCCGGCCCCATGGTCCGCGCGAACAGGATTGTTTCATCATAAAGCGGACGCTGACCAAGATTTTTTTCGCCGGAAAGGTGGCGCAAGAGCCGGTTCGACAAATCATCGAGATCATGCAGGCGCTCGCGCAAATATGGGTCGCGCGATTGCGACATGCGCGCGCGATTTTCCGCCTTCACCTGCTCAACGGCGGACTCTGCGGTAAGGCCGGAAAAAACGGCGGCGCGCAGGCGATCTTTCCAGCCGCGATCATAGGCGAACAGCCGATAAGTCTCCAGCACTTCGCGCGAGACCCCGCTGAGCGCCGCGTTCGAGGAAAGCATGTCGTCGACGGATTGGCGCAAATCGTTCAGCCCCTCCTCAAGCCGCGCAGCTTCTTCGGCCGGATTCTTGGCGAAGACGCGGTGCTTTGGCGTTGGCGGCTGCAAAAAGACCGCTTTGCCCAGCGCAATTCCGGAAACGATGCCGAAGCCTTTGAGCTTTTCCGGCAGGTGCAGCATCGCGCCGACGGCTTCGGTTTCTTCCTGACTGAGGAGTTCGCCGGAGGCCGCGATCTCTGCAAGCAAGGTCGCGACGGCCTGCGCGGCTTCGATTTCTTCGTGAGTGTATTCGCGCGCCGCTTTGTTCTGGACGACAAGCACGCCAAGCGTCTTACCCGAGCGGATCAGCGGCACGCCCAGAAACGATTGCAACGGATCTTCGCCGGTTTCCGGGCGATAAGAAAAAGACGGATGTTTCGGCGCCTCAGAGGTCACTAAGGGAACGTGGCGCTTGGCGACCAGACCGACGAGGCCTTCGCCCCAGTTCATACGCGTCTTGTGAACGGCGGTACGGTTCAAGCCCTCGGTCGAATAGAGTTCAAGCTGATCGTCAGGGCGGCGCAAGTAAATTGAACACACATCCGCCACAACATGGCTGGCGATCACTTTGGTGAGCAAGTCGAGGCGTTCTTGCGCGCTCGAATCCTGCGCGACCGCGTCGCGCATGCGCTTCAGCAGGACCGTAATGCCCTGTTCGCCATGTCCGCCATGCGGCGGGCGTGTTTTTTCAATGCTCATCGCCGCCTTTTCAGCTTCGCGCCGCCTGAACGGGCTGATCAAGCCCGTATGCTTCATGCAGAACACGCACTGCATATTCAGCGGCGTCGGCATTGATCAGAACGCTGATTTTAATTTCAGAAGTCGAGATATTCTGAATGTTAATCCCCTTCTCCGCCAGCGTGCGGAACATGGTGGCCGCAACACCGGCGTGACTCTTCATGCCCAGACCAATCACTGAAACCTTGGCGACATTACGGTCGGACTGCAGCGCCTTGAAGCCAATTTTCGGCTGCTCGTCGCCCAGCACCTTGATGGCCCGGTCAAGATCGCCTTCCTTTGTCGTAAAAGAGATGTTGGCGAATCCGGCCTCGCGCGAAGCGCTCTGCACGATCATGTCGATATTGATATTCGCTGCGGCAAGCGCAATGAAAATGCCTGCGGCGCGGCCCGGCTCATCAGGAACAGCAAGGATGGTCACACTCGCTTCGTGAAAATCCGGCGTTACGGTCGTGACTATATTCTTTTCCACAATATCATCCTCATCGCAGATGAGCGTGCCAGGGCCAGGCGCATCAGGCGGATCGAAACTCGACAATACCCGCACCGGCATTTTGTACGCCATGGCGAGTTCAACGGAACGCGTTTGTAAAACCTTGGCGCCCACTGACGCCATTTCCAGCATTTCTTCAAAAGAAATTTTTGCGATGCGCCGCGCTTGTTTGGTCAGGCGCGGGTCCGTCGTGTAAACGCCATCCACATCCGTATAAATGTCACAGCGCTCTGCGCCAACCGCAATGGCGATGGCGACCGCAGATGTATCCGACCCGCCGCGGCCAAGCGTGGCGATGCGGCTGTCTGGGGCGATTCCCTGAAAGCCGGCAACGACCGCGATTTCCCCATTATCGATCGCCTCGCCCAGCTCCTCGCCCTCAATGGCGGAGATTCTCGCCTTGCCGTGGGCGATGTCGGTTTTCAGCGGGATCTGCCAGCCCATCCAGGAGCGGGCGCGATAACCGAGATTTTGCATGACCAGCGCCAGCAAGCCCGAAGTCACCTGCTCGCCAGAGGCGACAACCGCGTCATATTCTATGTCACGCGCATCGAGCGACGGAGACGGCTCGCCGGCATCCTGCACCAGCGCGACGAGGCGGTTGGTCTCACCAGCCATCGCCGAAACGACCACCGCAACCGAATGGCCGGCATCGACTTCGCGCCGCACAATCGCCGCCGCCGCCCGGATGCGGTCGAGATTGGCGACGGAGGTGCCGCCGAATTTCATCACGATGCGAGCCATTGATGCGCCTGCGAAGTCTTGTCCTCTTGCCCCCGCCAGCCGGAAGCCTCAAATGTCGGCGTATACCTAGAAAGCGGCGCCCGCCGACGCAAGCGAGGAAATTTCAACAATGGCGCAGAGTGAGTTAACAAACGCGCCAGACCCTGCACGATCCGCCTCTGGCCGCACCACAATCGACCCTGATGAGGTCAGAAAGTTCTCCGCCATCGCCGATGAGTGGTGGGACCCGTTCGGCAAGTTCAAACCGCTGCACAAATTTAACCCTGTGCGCCTCGCCTACATTCGCGACGGCGCCTGTGCGCATTTCGGCCGCGAGCGCCGGTCGAAACTCCCGCTTGAAGGATTGCGCCTGCTCGATATCGGATGCGGCGGCGGTCTGGTCGCCGAACCGATGCGCCGCCTCGGCGCGTGCGTCACGGCAATTGACGCATCTGAGAACAATATCAAAACTGCGATGACGCACGCGGCGCCGTTAAAGCTCGACATTGATTATCGCGCAACAACTGTCGAGGCGCTGGCGGAGACGAACACCGAACCGTTCGACATCGTGCTCAATCTTGAAGTCGTCGAACATGTCGCCGATGTCGATTTGTTTTTGGAAACATCTGCTGCGTTGTTGAAGCCCGGCGGCATGATGGTGATGGCGACGATCAACCGGACCTTGAAAGCTTTGGCGCTCGCGAAAGTCGGCGCTGAATATGTGTTGCGCTGGCTGCCCGCCGGCACCCATGACCCGCGCAAATTTGTGAAGCCAGATGAAGCAAAGTCGGCGCTCGTTCGCGCAGGCCTGACCGTCACCGCAGAAGCGGGCGTTTCCTACAATCCATTGATGGACCTGTGGCGCGTGTCCGAAGACACAAGCGTCAATTACCTGCTGACAGCGGTGAAGGGCTAGCAGTCACGTCGGCAAGAATTTGTTGAAGGCTAAAGTTTGCGCTACTGTTCATACAGGGTAAATGCCGGCCCATTCTGCAAAAGGGAACTGATATGAGCATGATCGCTTTCGCCGCCCTGCTCGCTGTGCAAGCACAAGCAGCCGTCCCGGCATATCGCACCACCTGCGAGCCCGCTGTGCTGGAGGCGTGGAGCACCAGCTACGGTGCGGACGCCAGCACGCAGTCTAGCCACGATCGCTCAACCCATTATTGCTTTCATGATGGGCGCGGCGAAATCGCCGAATATAGAAGTCTCGGTCCGAACGGCGCGGTGGTGTTTCACGGCGCAAGCATCACTATCTGGAATGATGATCGCAGCCGCGGAAGAACGCTTTGGGTAATGGTCGGCGTTCACGGGCACACGGATATTCAGCTTCGTTGGGAAGATAATCGCCTCGTGGCGACCGGGGACGGATTCGATCCGGACGGCGTATTCAAAGAAAAATGGACAACGGAGTTTCTACGCGGCGGCGACCAGCATTTTGAAATGAGCCGAAGCTATGATGACGGCGAAAGCTGGCGCTCGCCTTTCAATGTTATCGAATACTTGAAGACACCGGCAACGCCGCCGCCCCTGCCTAGCGAGTGGTCGGATCAGTTTGCGGAATTTGCGCCCGCCCTTGTCGGCGAAGACGGGATGATCTTCCTCGACGGCAATGCCTGGGGGGCGTTCCAGCAAGACAAGGCTGGCGCGCCAACCGGTTTTGTCTTTGCGTCGGTCGCGCCAATGAATGGAGCGTGGGTATGGCGCACCGTGACTTGGTCTTTCAAAAAAGGCGTCGTATCAGTTAGGAATTCGCCGCTTAGTTGAGCCGGCATTCTGAGCTTAATCCTCCGCCGCTGCTTTCCGCGTATAAATCCCGTCAAACACGGTCGTCCAGGTTTCGCCGCCATCGGTTGACGATTCCCAGTGTTGTCTGACGCTGCCGTCATCGTTGGGAGTCCAAGTGGTGCGACCGATATTGCCGGTCACTTCATGACTGGTCATGCCTTCATCGGACATCGCCATCTCGCCCGCATCATTGAGACCGCCCTCAAGGTAAACGGCAGACCCTGCATTCGACATCCATGACTGATGCCAGCGTTCCGTCACGTTGTCATAAAAATTGATGCTCATGCCGGTGAAGCCGCCGGCTGTATATTCTTCAAGAATGACGCAGCCCGCCTGTTGTGAAGAAATCTTGCTCGACGCTGTCGGCTGCGTCGCGCCTGCTGATGTCACATCCCACTCGCCGAGCCAGAAATCGAAGTGACGATATTCCGGCGCAGTGCATGGCGTCAGTGCGGCGACAACCGCAATAAATCGCTTTTCTTCGGCCAGCGGCGCAAATTCCGCCGTGCCTTGAATGTACCCGCCCGGCACGCCGCCAGTCTCAGCCACTTTTTCCAGCATCGCGAGCGCTTTGCTTTTCTTGCCGGTCGCCGCGTAAAGCCGCGCCATGTGATATTGCGCAAAGGCCGGAGTGGCGAAGCCCGCATCGATTGCTTTTTTGTAGGCCCTTTCCGCTTCTGCATATTTTTCGAGCTGATGCAGCGATCGCGCGAGATTATACCAGTTCTGCGCGTTGTCGGCGTCTGTATCCAACAGGACTTGATATTCGTTCGAGGCGCCCTGCCAGTCCTGTGCGGTGTATTTGGCGTCGGCGCTTTCCTGCGTCTGGGCGAATACTGATCCGCTAGCTGTCAGTATTGCAATGATTGCGACGGCGCAAAATTTCTTCATGGGAAACTCCGTGAAAATCCAACCCGGACTGTAGCACCAAATATGCGCGATGCCGCCGCTTTTCCCAAAATTCGCAATCCCGGCCACATCCGGCTTACTTGCGTAAGGAGCTATTCCAGAATGGTCACAATATTAGAGCGCTCGTCCTTGAGTTCCTGCCCCGTCTTCCAAACATCGCCCAGCTCCATATTTCGCTTTAGGCTGTCCCGCCATTTCGGATTGATGTCGGATCGGTCTATGTATTTATAGAAGAACATTACGTTCGCTTGACCACGTTCGTTTGAGTACATGATGACTTGAGTTCCAGTGATTTTGTCCACCGACTTAGCGTCGTGGAACAACCAGTTTGACGAAGGTGACGCTACCCTTGTGCGCCCCTGTAAGTAAATCGGCACGCACATTGAAAGGCAATCACGCCCGGGGCCCACATAGGTCCACACTTTGTGCGTCTCTTTCATCCTGTTGATTTGTTCGATGACCCGGTCTCCCTCAATCTCAGATCCACCCGGCGAATCCAGCTCAATGATGATTCGAGATGTTTGATTCTTCCATTTTTCAAATTCACTTCCGATCTGATGCGCCATCGGCGGATCAACCGACCCTGTCCATGAGAAAATGACCGTGCCTGCATCCAATGGATCGGACCTGACTTGCAATGTTGCCTGACTTTCCCGCGTGGGCTGGCCACTATACATGTAGTAAATTGCGCCTAAAAACATCGCAGCGAAAATCGCGCCCGCGCCCCACAAAATCTTCATAAATTGCCCATCCATGTATGGCTCAACTACTGAAGTTGTACGTTAACCGCTTACTCCAGCACCGTCACGATATTTGAGTTTTGCTCCACTAATTGCCGCGCGGTAAAGAACAGATCCCTGCCCTTCCAGTCCTGCGCAAGCTGGTCGCGCCATGCTGGCGTGATGGGGGAATTGACAAAATAAATGTTGAAATAGCGCTTAGTCAGCATGTCGCGCTCAAATTTGGGCTGTTTCACCCGTTCGCCCGTATAAAAATCATAAGCCGAAGGTTCGTGAAACATGAAGCGCGCATTGGCGGCGGCGTAGCGTTCTTCGCCATGCAGATAGATTGGCACGCACATGGAATAACAGGCGCGCCGGCTCCGCACCCGCGTATCGACAATATGCGTGCGCTTCATGCGTTCAATGACGCGAATGACCTCGGCGCCTTCCGCGATATCGCCGCCGGGCGAATGCAGATCGATGATAACGCGATTTCCTTTATTGCCCCACTCGCGCCACGCCTCCTCAAAACGCCGCGCCATGGGCGCTTCAACCTTGTCGCGCCAGATGAAGACGAGCGTATCCGGATCGTTTGCATCGCGCGTCACGGTCAGCTCGCCCTTGTCGCGGAAGATCAATTCTTCATTGCGCGCCATGATGAACGCCGCTGCGCCCAGCATGGCGAGCGTCGCGACGAGCATCAGACGGTTTTTAAGTTGCGGCGTCACTGTTCTCGCTCGTTGCTCCTTCAGCGGATCTGTTTCAGAGTCGGGACGCATAACATGAGCACAGCAGGCGGTGCGGACAAGCCCCTCACGCTCAACAACCTATTGGCGGCATTGCAAATGAATGTAACCGAAGCCCTCACCACCCGGATTTCAACGCGAGAATTCCTGAACAAGGAAGTCAGCGAAGCCCAGATTCGCGACGTGCTGGATATGGCCAAATGGTCGCCTTCCGGCGGCAATCTCCAGCCCTGGCGCGTCCATGTCGTTACGGGCGGGGCGAAAGGCCGGTTGGTTGCGACGGTGAAAAAAGCGATCAGCGAAAATCCGTTCGCAAACGAGGCGGAACTTGCCATTTATCCGCCGAAACTTGGTGAGCCTTGGCGCACGCGGCGCTATGAAGTTGGCGAAGCGCTCTATGAAAAACTCGGCATTCCGCGCGAAGACAAGCCGGCCCGCATTCAGCAGCTTTTGCGCAATTACGAATTTTTCGGCGCACCAGCTGGATTATTTTTTTCGCTGGACCGTCAATTTGACAAAGGCCAATGGGCCCATCTCGGCATGTTCATGCAAAGCCTCGCCCTTGCGGCTGTGGAAAAAGGGCTTGCGACCTGCATGCAGGAAGCTTGGGCGGCCCGCGCCAAGACGGTTTCGGCGTTTCTGGGCCTTGGCGAGCATGAGCAGCTTTATTGCGGCATGGCTTTAGGCTATGCGGACACTTCGGCGAAAGTGAATGAACTGCGCTCGTCGCGCGCGTCCGTCGATGCGTTCGCGACCTTTATCTCAGAATAGGTCTCATGCCCGTTCAAATCTCTGTCTGCGAATCTGTCAATGCAGCTGCTAGCGATGTGTTCAACGTCGCCGCCACCTTTGATGCACGCGCGCTCATTCAAAAATGCGGCCCGCTGCCCGGCATTGTCGATGTTCAGGGTCACGATGCGCCTTGGGCGGCTGTCGGCGATGTTCGCCGGCACACGCTGTCAGATAACTCATCCGTACGCGAAGAACTTGTCGCCTATACGCCTGGCCAGACTTTCGCCTACATGCTTACAGAATTCACAGGCCCTTTTGCGCCGCTGGTCAAACATGCGCGCGCCGATTGGCATTTCACGCAAGCGGGCCAAACCAAAACAAAAATTGACTGGACCTACGCCTTTACGCCGACCAGCGCCGCCGCCGAACCCATCCTCTGGTTCGTTGTCAAATTGTTCTGGCCCGGCTATCTGAAAGCAGCGCTTGCGCGCGTCAAACAGAAAGCCGAAGCCGATCACACATGAAAATAGCGTCCTTCAACGTCAATTCAATCAACGCACGCCTGCCCCGCATTCTCGACTGGTTCGACAAGGCCAGGCCAGATGTCGCCGTGCTGCAGGAAATCAAATGCATCGACGAAAAATTCCCGGCGCTGGAGTTTGAAGATCGCGGCTATAATGTCGAAGTGCACGGCCAGAAGACCTATAACGGCGTGGCGCTCCTCTCAAAATATCCGGTTGATGATGTCATGCGAGGCCTGCCGGGCGATGATGAGGACGATCAATCGCGCTACATCGAAGCGCTGGTGATGCCAAAGGACGCCGCACCGGTGCGCGTTGGCGGTATTTATCTGCCGAACGGCAATCCGGCGCCCGGCCCGAAATATGATTACAAGATTGGCTGGATGAAGCGCCTGAAAACACGCGCGCAGGCGCTGTTGTTAGACGAAGAGGCTTTTGTCCTTGCGGGCGATTACAACGTCATCCCCCAGACAGAAGATGTGCACGATCCGAAAGCATGGGAAGGCGATGCCTTATACCGGCCGGAAACCCGTGCAGCATTCCGCGAGATTTTAAATCTTGGTCTGACCGATGGATTGCGGCAAGCCGACCCTCATGGCGTGCGTTATACATTCTGGGATTATCAGCGCGGCGCCTGGGAGAAAGACAACGGCATCCGCATCGATCATTTGTTGCTCTCACCGCAAGCCGCCGACCGATTCAAAACCGCCGGCGTCGATCGCACCGAACGCAGCCCGAGCGGCGGTTCAGCCGGCAGCGGCGTAAAACCGTCAGACCATGTGCCGGTGTGGGTGGAGTTGATCTGATCTTAAAGCCGCACCTAATCTTGTGGGATCGGCTCAAGCTCGCGGAACATGCTCAACGTGCAGCGCCCCCGACGCCAGCCATGTTCAATGCTGCGCGTTACATACATGATCGTATTGCGGCAGACGTAGCCGCTTTCGAGCTTGATTGCGATTCTAGTCTCTTGACCTTCGCGGTACGAACACGCGCTTTGAGTCCGGTTCAAGTAGTGCTTGTCGCCCACAGTAAAAAGAAACTCGCCATAACCGATTTGTTTCAAGCTCGTCATGTCCGTGAAGGTGATGCACCGCTTCGTCTTGCCGGTTTCGCGGAAGCCGTGTTCGGCAATCAATTGCGAAGCGTCGCTGGCGTTGTAGTCGGGTTCGTATTCAGCATTGCCTTGCGCAGTCGACACCGCTAGAGCGCCAAGGCTGATCGCGGCTATTCTGGACAGATGCACCATTTGATTTTCCCCCTGATTTCTCGTTATGTCGCCCTCGCATCACCGCGGGCCACCGCCAATGGAAAGGCTAAGCATCAGTGACAATACTTCACCTTGCGCCCGGATTCTATGGGGCTGAGATCACAAGAAGATGAACTGGTCCCCCCAACAAGACGACGCGCTGATGGCGGTTGAGCGCTGGCGCAAGGCTGGCGGCGCGCAGGTGTTTCGCCTGTTCGGTTATGCGGGCGCAGGCAAGACAACGCTGGCGCGCCACATTGCGGAGAACGCTGGCGGCGACATCGCTTTTGCGGCGTTCACCGGCAAGGCAGCGCATGTGATGCGGCAAAAGGGCTGCGCCGGCGCGACGACAATCCACTCGCTGATCTATCGCCCCTCCTCCGGCGATGATGAGGGCGAACCCTCCTTCACCATCCGCTATGACGCGCCGGCGGCCGACGCCGATCTGATCATTGTCGATGAATGCTCGATGGTTGACGAAGAGCTTGGCCGCGATCTTTTGTCGTTCAACAAACCCGTTCTGGTGCTCGGCGATCCGGCGCAATTGCCGCCGGTCAAGGGCGGCGGTTTTTTCACCGAGGGCGAACCGGATTTCATGCTGACGGAAATCCACCGGCAGGCCGCCGACAATCCAATCATTCGCCTTTCCATGGCGATCCGTGAAGGCGGCGAGTTCGACGAACAGTCCGACGAATGCCGCGTCATCTCACGCAAGGACATCACCACCGAAGAAATTATGGAGTCCGACCAAATTCTGGTCGGCGCCAACAAAACCCGAAAGCGCTATAATGAGCGCCTGCGCGAACTGCACGACCATACGGATTCATCGCCCGAAGCTGGTGAAAAACTCGTCTGCCTGCGGAACAACAAGAAAAAGGGCCTGCTCAATGGCGGGATATGGACCGTCGACCGGCGCATGAGCCCTCGCGGCGGGCGTGTCCGGTTTTCCGTGCGCCCTGAAGAAGGCGGCAAATCCGTCAACGTCTCCGTGCCGCGCCAGTTCTTTACGGACGGCCCGGAAAGCGTTCCGTGGCCGCAACGCAAGGGCGCTGACGAATTCGACTATGGTTACGCTCTCACCGTGCATAAAGCGCAGGGCAGTCAGTGGGACAATGTCGTCCTGTTCGACGAGAGCTTTATGTTCCGAGATCACGGCGCGCGCTGGCTCTATACCGGGGTTACAAGGGCCGCAGAACGCCTGACTCTTGTGCGCTAAAAGCTCCTTGCACGGAAAACGAACCCTATTAGAATCATTCCCTTACGCCATAAAGGGATGCGCGATATGGATATTCAACAGTCAGT
>BQJG01000073.1 GCA_021604585.1 Hyphococcus sp. | reverse complement strand
TGTTCTCGCTTTACGGCACCACCTATGGCGGCGACGGCAGAACGACATTTGCCTTGCCGGATCTGCGCGGTCGCGTGCCTTTGCACACGGGGCAGGGCCCAGGGCTCAGCAATCGTTCACTGGGTTCACGGGGCGGTTCCGAGACCAACGTAATGAGCGTGGCGCAAATGCCGTCGCATTCGCACACGGCAACGTCGACGTCGACATCTTCATCAGCGACCATGCTGCGCGCTTCCAGCGCAACGGGCAATACTGCGTCGCCGACAAACAATGTGCTGGCCGATGGCCGCACGGCGCGCATCTATCGCAGCGGCGTTGAAGCGGATGTGGATATGGATGCGTCCTCGATTGGCGGCACGACGACCACAACGACCACAACGACGGTGGCGAATACAGGCGGAAACCAGGCTCAAAACAATATGCAGCCCTTTCTCGCTGTTCGGGCCTGCGTCGCTCTTACCGGCATCTACCCATCACGCAACTAAATCAGGATCTTCGGGCGACTTGTCCGGTGTTTTGAAAATCGACCTGACCACTTCAGAACGCGGCTCCCGATTGGGGGCCGCGTTTCTCATTGAATGACCGGTTTTGAGTTTGTTCTTCTCAGCAGACGGCTTCACCCTGCAACAGCGTCCGAGTGGCCGCCGCTACATCCGGCTGGCGCATCAGGCTCTCACCGACGAGGAACGCCTTGGCGCCGTCGCCCGCCAGCTTTACTAGATCGGCGTGTGTGTTGATCCCGCTTTCGCTGACCAATAAAGCGGAGGGCGGGGCCATCGAAGCCAGCATCAACGTCGTATTAAGCGAAGTCTCAAAAGTCGCAAGATTACGGTTGTTTATACCAATAAGATTAGCGTTGAGTTTAGCGGCGCGCGCCATCTCATTTCCATCGTGGGTTTCCACCAGAACGTCGAGATTCCACTTGACTGAAGCGCTCATCAGTTCACCCGCCTGGGCGTCGGAGAGGCAGGCCATTATGAGCAAAATGCAGTCGGCGCCCCATGCTCGCGCCTCAACGACCTGATAGGGATCGATCATAAAATCCTTGCGCAGGACGGGCAGGCGGGTTGCTTCGCGCGCTTGCCGAAGGAACTCCGGCGCCCCCTGAAAGCTAGGCTCGTCGGTCAGAACGGAAAGGCATGCGGCCCCGCCCTCCTCATAGGCGCAAGCGATCTCGGCCGGATTGAAATCCGCCCGGATCAGCCCCTTGGAAGGGCTTGCTTTCTTAACCTCGGCGATGAGGGCGAAACCGTCCGCTGCTTTGCGCTCCAGCGCCCGGCGAAATCCGCGCACTGGGCCAGCGTCTTTCGCGAGCGCCTCAATCGCTGCGATCGGCGCATTGGCTTTCGCCGCCGCCACTTCGGTTTTTTTGTAGGCGATGATGTCGTCGAGGATGGTCATGACTCTAGATTTGAATATTTAACGAGATTGGCGAGGGCGGTTTTCGCCGCGCCGGAATCAATCGCCTGCTCGGCCATGCGCGCTGCTGGCTCTAGATGGTTTGCTTTCTCGGCAACGATCAGCGCCGCAGCCGCGTTCAGTACCGCAATATCGCGATAAGCGCTTTTTTCGCCATCAAGCAGGCAGCGCAGCGCTTCAGCATTTTCGCGCGGATCGCCGCCAGCCAGGTCAGCGGCCATCGCCAATGGCAGGCCTGCTTCTTCCGGCGTTACGTCGAATTCGCTGACCAAACCATTTTCGAGCGCCGCCACATGAGTCGGGCCCGTTGTTGTCAATTCATCAAGGCCGTCAGCGCCATGCACGACCCAGGCGCGCGTCACGCCAAGGCGCGGCATCACTTCAGCGATAGGGCGCACCAGATCACGGGCGAATACGCCCATCACTTGCCGCTTGGCCCCGGCCGGATTGGAGAGGGGCCCCAGCACGTTGAAAATCGTCCTGACGCCGAGCGCCTTACGCGCCGCCGCCACGTGACCGACCGCCTTATGGTGGAGGGCGGCGAACATAAAACCAACATTCGCCTCATAGATACAGCGTGTGATGGCGGCGGGCGGAATATCGAGCTTAACTCCCAGCGCTTCGAGCACTTCCGACGATCCGGATTTGGAGGAGAGCGCCTTGTTGCCGTGTTTTGCGACCTGAACGCCGCAGCCCGCGACGATCAACGCTGCGGCCGTGGAGATGTTATAAGTGCCGCCGCCATCGCCGCCTGTGCCGCACGTATCGACAACATCGTTTGGCGCTTCGACTTTCAGCGCGTGCTCGCGCATGGATTGCGCTGCGGCTGCAATCTCGGTGACTGTCTCGCCGCGTGCGCGCAGGGCGGAAAGGAATCCGGCGATCTCCACATCGCTCGCTTCGCCGGAAAACAATGCGTTCATCGCCTCGCGCATCTGCTCCGCCGTTAGCGGCTTGCCGGAGGTCGCGCGCTGGAGATGCATCGTGAAGCTGCTCATGCGTCAACCTTCTGGCGGGCTGATGCGAGAAAGTTAGAGATCATCCGCGCGCCATATTCAGTCGCGATGCTCTCCGGGTGAAACTGCACGCCCGCAATGGGCAAGTCGTTATGGACGATTCCCATAATCTCGTCATCGTCGCCAGCGCGAGCGGTAATCGTCAGCGCATTGGAGAGGCTCGTCCGATCCGCCACCAGCGAGTGATAACGTGTGGCGGTAAAGGGCGAGGGCAATCCGGCGAACACGCCGTCGCCTTCATGCAGAATTTCGGAAGTCTTGCCGTGCATCAGCTTGCCAGCCCGGCGGATCTCGCCGCCGAAACTCTGGGCGATGGACTGCATGCCGAGACAGACGCCGAAGAGGGGGGTCCGCGCCTCTGCGGCGGCCGCGACCAGATCGAGGCAGATCCCGGCCTCATTCGGGGTGCAAGGCCCCGGCGAGAGTATAATCGCCTCCGGTTCCATCGCCAGCGCCTCGGCGGCGGTCATGGCGTCATTGCGGACAACGCTCACTTTTTCCCCCAATTCACCTATGAGATGAAAAAGGTTGAAGGTGAAACTGTCATAGTTGTCGATCAGCAGGATCATTGGCTCAAGAATCAGCGATAGTGGACCATTGACCAATGGTTTAACGCCGCCTGTCTGCGGCGCAAGCGCCTATGGACGAGGTTGAGGCGAATGCTGAGGGCGGCGATCAGAGACAGACGGGTTCGCTATCCGGGCGAGCGGCCAAATAACCATGCGGGCAATGCCGGGCTGATCGCAACAGTGGCGATCGCGTTCGCCGGCGTTTTTGTCGGCGCCGTTTCCGCCTATCTCGGCGAACGCGGAGTCAGCGCCTCGGCGATGACAGCGCCGGAAATTTTGAGTGAGGCCAAGCCGGAGGATGCGGCGCGCGCGCATCGCGACCGCATTGTTGAACGCATCATCTCCGGCCAGGCGCCGGAGCGTCTAACGCCGCCGCCGGACATTCCGCATGCCTATGTCAGTCCGCCGCTAATACGGCGCCCAAAAGTCGTCATCATTCTTGATGATATGGGCATAGACCGCCGCAACAGCGAACGGGCGATCAGCTTGCCGGGGCCGCTGACATTTTCATTTCTTCCGTATGCAAACAAAGCAGCGCCTTTAGCGGCGGAAGCGCAGAAATCAGGCGGCGAGATAATGTTGCACCTGCCGATGGAGCCTGACGGCGCCGCCGATCCGGGACCGCATGCGCTGAAAACTGGCATGACGGGCGCCGATTTTTTGCGCAATCTTGAATGGAACCTCGACAGATTTGACGGCTATGTTGGCGTGAACAATCACATGGGCTCCAAGCTGACCGCTGATATTGCGGCCATGAAGACGCTTATCGCCTACCTGGACGACAAAGGCGTTTTCTTCGTCGATTCCGTAACAACACCGCAAAGCGCAGCGAGAGAAGCCGCGCGGGAAATCGGCGTCGACATTTATGCGCGAGACGTTTTTCTCGATGCTGAGGCTGGCAGCGAAGAGGTTGTAAAAGCCCAATTGGCCGTAGCCGAACGCATTGCGCAGGAAACCGGCTATGTTGTCGCCATCGGCCACCCGCGCACTGAAACGCTTAATGTTTTGGGGCCCTGGCTGACCACGGCGCCGGCGCGGGGGTTCGACCTCGTCTTCGCTAGCGCGCTGAAAACCATGCAGCACGAGACCGTTAAAGAAACGGCGCAGCCGCAACAAACTGCAGCTGCGCCGACATTAAGACTGTAAGCGATTAGCCTGCTTTTTTCTTGGCGATATAGGCGTCGACCAGTTCTTCGAGAATTGGCAACGCGACGGCGCCGTTTTTCAAAACGACATCGTGAAAATCGCGAATGTCAAAATCATCGCCCAGTGCTTTTTTCGCCTTCTCGCGCAGATCGAGAATTTTGATCATCCCGATTTTATAAGAAAGCGCTTGCGCCGGCATGTCGAGATAACGCTCAACTTCCTTGGTGACATCTTCTTCCGTCATTGGATTGTTGTCGAGCATGAACTTGATCATTTTCTCGCGTGACCATTTTTTAGAATGGCCGCCCGTGTCAACAACCAGACGGCAGGCGCGCAGCATTTCATTTTGCAAACGACCGAAATCTTGCATCGGGTCCGTGAAACGTCCTTGTTCTTTTGAAAGACGTTCAGCGTATAAGCCCCAGCCCTCAGAATATGACCCGAAGAACGCAAACTTCTGGAACATCGGCACGCCCGTCAGCTCTTGCTGTATGGCTAGCTGGAAATGGTGGCCTGGCGCGCCTTCATGATAGGCGACCGTTTCCATCTCATGCTTTTGTTTCGTCGTCATGTCTTTCAAATTGACATAGTAGATGCCGGGGCGTGATCCGTCCGGGGTCGGACGGTTGTAAAAGGCGATGGGCGCGGTTTCCTCGCGCCACTTCTCAACCGCCCGCACTTCGAGCGGCGCCTTTGGCAGGACATTGAAATATTCATCGACATCGGCATAGACCGCATCGATGTAAGCTTTTGATTGGTCAAGATATGCCTGACGTCCTTCCTCGGTGTTCGGGAAGAAATTCGACGGGTCCGTGCGCAAGAAGGTGAAGAACTCGTTCAAGCTCCCTTTGAAGCCAACCTGCTTCATAATTTTCTGCATTTCGCCGCGAATCCGCTTGACGTCTTTCAGGCCAATCTTGTGGATTTCGTCGGCGGTGAGATCCTTCTCGCTGGTCCAGAAAGAGATGCGGTTTTCATAATATTTATCGCCATCGGGGAGCGCCCAGACGCCATTCGGACCAGGCGATTGCGGCCGAACCTCTTCGATTTTGGCGAGGATTTTCTCGACTGTGGGTTTGAAAACATTGACGAGCGCATCGCTGGCTTCGCCGATCAAACGCGTTTTTTCCGCATCGCTAATCTCAAGTTTTTCGACCTTGCCTTTGAAATCTCCGAAAATCGGAGCGTCTTCACCTTCCGCCTCAAACGGCACGCCCTTTAGCAAGCTTTTGCCGTCAGCGATAACCGGGTCAAACGAATAAGAAGTCGGAACGATGCCGCGCTCCGCCGCCATGTCGATGCCTTCAAGCAGCGACTCGCCGACAGTCGCTAATCCATTGAGGCGTGAAATATAGGCTTCAGCGTCGGACACATTATCCACGCGATGAATGTTCTGCATGAAAGTGACCGGGAACGTCACCGGATTGTTCATGGTCGAGAACGCATATCCGTGAAACCGGTAGGGGAAACCCTCCAGCGCGCGCTCCTGCAGGAACTCAAATATCCGGTAGCTGACCTGCATTTGCTCGCTGAGTTTGTCGTAATCGAATTCCGCGCGCAAACGCGCGAGATCATCCTTGGTGCGTTCATTCTGGCGCACGGCTTCGGCGTCGGAGAAATCGTCCCACTTGCCGTAATCGGGGCCTTTCATGCCGAGCTGCGACTGGAAGGTCGGGCTCTCGGCGAGGTTGCGCTGGAAGAGCTCTTCAAAGAAAGCTGATAGCCGGTCATCTTCGGTCTGCATTTCTTCTGACGCAGCAGGCGCGGCTTCCTGCGCAAATGCAGGCGCGCCCGCAACCAAGGTTAGCGCTGTGCTTGCCGCCAGCATCAATTTCATGGATTTCAACATGTTTAGCCCCTTCATAAAATGTCGGCGCCGCCAGAGAGGGCGGCGCGCTCAAGCCGAGAGTAGGGTGATTTGCCGGCGATGGGACGTTGATTTACCGCAAGGAACGGGCGGTTCGCCGCAAAATTAGCGGTTTCCCTGGCCCGCCAGCGCCGATTCAGCGGCAGCGAACAACGCCTTTGCTTTGTTTTCACATTCGGCTTGCTCAGACGCCGGATCAGAATCGGCGACGATTCCGGCCCCCGCCTGCACATGCATGACGCCGTCTTTCACTACGGCGGTGCGCAACGCAATGCACGTGTCCACGTTGCCATTGGCGGAAAAATATCCGATGGCGCCAGCATATACGCCGCGTGCGGATGTTTCGAGTTCATCAATAATCTGCATCGCGCGAATTTTCGGTGCGCCGGAAACTGTCCCAGCCGGAAAGCCGCTCACCACAGCATTCACCGGATGTTCGCCGTCACGCAGTTTTCCTATGACATTCGATACAATGTGCATGACGTGGCTGTAGCGTTCGATTGAAAATTGATCGGTGACTTTGACTGAACCAATCGCCGCGGAACGCCCGACATCATTGCGCCCAAGATCGAGCAGCATCAAATGCTCTGCGCGTTCTTTCGGATCATTGATCAGGTCAATTTCAAATTGTTTGTCCTGTTCCGGCGTAGCGCCGCGCGGCCGCGTTCCCGCGATCGGGCGAATAGTGACTTCGCCATCGCGCACACGCACCAGAATTTCAGGGCTCGAGCCAACCACCGAAAAGCCCTTAAAATTAAAATAGAACATGAAGGGCGAGGGGTTTGATCGCCGCAACGCGCGATAAAGTTCAAAGGGCGGCGCCTGAAACGGACGCGAGAAGCGCTGGCTCAAGACCACCTGAAAGATGTCACCGGCGCCGATATAGTCCTTGGCGCGTTGCACCATCTGTTCAAATTTAGGTCTTGGCGTATTTGATACCGCTGATGCTTCTGTGATGTCCTCCGATGTTACGCTGCGAACCGGCGCGGTCACTGGCGCCTGAAGATCGCTAACAGCGTCGGCGAGCCGCTCGCTGGCGCGTGAATAAGCGGCGCGCGCTGACACGCCCATTTCAGGACGGACGGGAGAGAAGAGGCTGATCTCCTGACGGACATTGTCGAAGACAGCGACGACCGTTGGGCGAATAAAAATAGAATCGGCGACGCCAACGCCGCCTTTGGGCCGTTCGCCCAGCCGCTCCATCTGACGCACCATGTCATAGCCGAGATAGCCGAACACGCCTGCGGCCATGGGAGGCGCGCCTTGCGGCACGTCAAGTTCTGATTCAGCCAGAAGCTTTTTCAAACTGTCGAGCGGCGCACCTGTCTCCGCAGTGAACGTTTCGGCGTTCGCGGCGGCGTCACGATTGATTTCCGCTTTTCCATGATGGCAGCGCCAGATCACATCCGGTTTAAAGCCGATGATGGAAAATCGCCCAAGTTGTTCGCCGCCCTCAACAGATTCGAGCAGGAACGCATTTTCACGCGCGCCCGCCAGTTTCAAATAGGCGGATACAGGTGTTTCAAGATCATTGACCAGACTGCGCTGGACCAGTTGTGGTCGGCCTTCTGCGTAAGCCCGCTCGAATGATGCGAAATCAGGACTTACGCTCACGCCCGCTAAAATCCGTCAGCAAACAATGCGTCGATTTGAGCCGAGTTGATCTTTACGCCGTAATCGTCCCGGATGCTGGAAACAAAAGCTTCAATGAGCTCCTGGTCAAGCTGCAGACCCACGCGGGAAGAAAGCTCAGCGACTTCAGCTGGCGATATCGCATTGCGGCCATAACCAATTTCACGAATTTCAGCGACGACCTGCGCGCCGTTTGCCCCGACTGTAGAGGACACGACGTCGTGCAGGCCGGCGAAAAACAGTTTCTCATTGAACTCACGCGAAATCGTTTCATTTTGAAAGCGGCGGTCAATGGTCAACTCAATTGGCGCGCGCTCATATGTTTCTGCGACGGCTTCCATCGCTTTGCCGCTGTTGATTTCGGTGCGAATGGCGTCAACGGTTTTCGCAATCCGGTCGCGCCGTTCCTGATCGCGCCAGCGGCGCTCCACATCTTCCGCAACATCATCAAACGGCTTCAGGGCAGGCGGTGTAATTTCGCGCAACGAAACGAAGAAATATCCGTCATCCGTTGAAAGCCGCAGGGCTTCGCTTTGATCGCCTTCATCAAGGTTGAATGCCTCTGCGATCGCCTCGCCGGGCACTTTGTCGACAATAGCGCCGCCAGGCGCGAAGCTCACGCGATCAAGCGGGCCGTATGTTGTGACTTCAAAACCTGCGGCTTCCGCCGCTTCTGAAAGCTCAGCGCCAGTGTCGCGCTCTTCCTCCACCTGATCGACCGCATCGCTGAGACGGCGGCGCAAATCATTTTCGAGGAAGGACGCTTCAATCTCTGCGCGGACATCTTCATAGGAGCGGGTCTCGCCCGGCGTAATCCCGGCGATCTGTACGATAGTCCATCCAAACAGGCTCCGGACCGGTCCAACAACCGCACCAATCCCAAGATCCTCATCGAACGCCGCATCGCCCACAGACGGATCCAGCAAGTCACTCTTTTTTGCGTCGGTAAAGGTTGCCGCCTCCAGCGTCATCCCGTGCGCTTCGGCGAGATTTTCAAAAGGCTTCCCGCCATCGAGCTCGGCCTTTGCGGCAAGCGCTTCCGCCTCGGATTCATAGGTAAGCTGATAGACGGTGCGCTTTTCCGGCGTCGTGTAAATACGATCTTTGCCGGCGTCATAGAGGCGGCGCATTTCAGCCTCATCGACCGTCAAGCCTTCGCGAAAATCGTCGTTGCGCAACACGAGCAGATCAAACGTCCGGTATTCAGGCGCGGTGAAGAGGCTTTGATTGTTGTTGTAGTAGGCTTGCAAATCTTCCGGCGTTGGCTCGACGGCTTCGCCTGCCATTTCATCTGTGACCGTCAGATAAGCGATGCGCCGGCGTTCCGTTTCGCGCAGCACCATCGCATCCATTAAGCTCTTTGGCGCCGGCGAAGATGACACAAGGGATTCAATCAACTGGCTGCGCGTCAAATCCTCACGCATGATGCTCTCGAACTGCTTCACCGTCATTCCATTATTGGTCAGGATATTTTCGAGCGACAGGCGGTCGAATTCTCCGGTCGCCGGGTTTTGAAAATTCTCGTTGTTTTGCAAATAATCCCGGATCGCTTCGCGCGGCAGGGCCAGATTCATCTTCTCTGCATATTGATCGAGGACGGACTGGGTGACGATCCGTTCAACCGCCTGAGAAGGCATGCCGCTGGCGATCGCCGCCTCGCGGGTGAAAGCGCCGCCGGATTCGCGGGCGGAACGCTGATACATCTGATCGAATTCGCGCTGAACATAGGTTCTGGAGAACGACTCCGATCCGACCTTGACCGCGCCGCCACTGGTGAATGTCCGCATCTCCGGAACGCCGAACATGGCGAAAGCCGCAACCAGCAAGATCACGAATATCCAAGCCACTACGCCTTTCAGACTGTCGCGAACTTGATTAAGCATTTATTCAGCCTCAATTTTTCGGCCTCACAGCAGAGCCGGTGTTCCAGAATTGGCGCGTAACCTAGTGGGGCCCATGCGGAACAGCAAGGCCAGATGGGACCGGAAATCCATGCCTTCCCGGGGGCGTTTGCGAGCCATGCGAGTCGGCGCTTCATACTGGACAGGCCGGGCCGCATCCCGTACCCCGAACCCAATTCCCGAACATCGCAGAGAGGGCGCGCCGCCATGAAATCGCTGATCGCAGGCAATTGGAAAATGAACGGACTGGCCGCCGCCAGCAGCGAAGTCAGGGCCTTGCTCGGCAAGCTCGGCGGCGCTGTTCCGGCCGACCGCGACGTCCTCATCTGCCCGCCGGCGACGCTTGTACCTTCGTTCGCCGCTCGATTCTCCGATGAAGGGGTCCAGATTGGCGGTCAGGATTGCCATCACCTTGTCAGCGGGGCGCATACCGGCGATATCAGCGCAGGCATGCTGGCTGATGGCGGCGCCTCGCATGTCATTGTCGGCCATTCAGAACGCCGCGCCGATCATGGCGAAACGGACGCGCTGGTGAAAGCGAAAGCGGCGGCGGCGCTGAACGCCGGACTAACGCCGATTATCTGCGTCGGCGAAACGCGTGAGGAACGTGAAGCGGGCAAAGCCACGGACGTAGTTGGAACTCAACTGGCCGGATCGCTTCCTGATGCAGGCTCGGCGTTTGTGGTCGCCTATGAACCGGTTTGGGCGATCGGTACGGGCCTGACGCCAACCAATGACGACATCGCAGAGATGCATGATTTCATTCGTGCACGGACTCCGGAAGGAACGCGGCTGCTCTACGGCGGCTCAGTCAAGCCGGGCAACGCGCAGGAGATTTTGAGAATTTCCAACGTTAATGGCGCACTGGTGGGCGGCGCCAGCCTCAAGGCCGATGATTTTTATGAGATCATCATCGCCGCGCCCGGAGAGATGTAAGGCGAATGCGTATGACTTTGCTCATCGCTGTTGTTTTGGTCGCAGCGCTTTTGGGGGTCTCCGGCTGCGCCAGCTGGACTGCTGAAAAAAACGCGCCGGCGATTGGCCGCATGATCGGCGTCGATGAAGAGCACGTGCACCTTCTTGATCTTGGACCTCGCGACAGCGCCAAACCGCCGCTTGTCTTGATCCACGGCGCCAGCGTGAATTTGCGGGACATGAAACTGGCGCTCGGCGACCGCCTGTCGGCGGACCGCCGCGTCATCATGGTCGATCGCACCGGCCATGGTTATTCGACGCGCGCCAAAGACGGTTACAAACTTGGCGTGCAGGCAAGGCTGATCAAGGATGCTGTGGATGCGCTTGGCGTTGAAAATCCGGTTGTCGTTGGTCAGAGCTTTGGCGGCGCCGTCGCCTTGCGCTATGCGCTCGATTATCCAGACGATGTGTCGGGGCTCGTCCTGCTCGCCGCCGTCAGTCACGAATGGCCGGGCGGCATCGCCTGGTACAATGATGTTTCCCAATGGCCGGTCGCGGGCTTTTTGTTGCGGCGTTTAGTGATCCCGACCTATGGACAGGTCTCGGCGAAATCCGGCATCGCCAATTCATTTTCGCCGGGCGCGCCGCCAGAAAAATACTACGAGGAATCCGGTTTGTCGCTGCTGTTCCGCCCGAAGGAATTCAAAGCCAACGCCGCGGACATCGCCCATCTGAAAGCGGAGATCATCGCGCAGCAGGGACGTTATGGCGAACTGAAAATTCCTGTTGCGATTGTGACGGGTGAAGATGATACGGCGGTCAGTCCGACGTTGCATTCCAAGAGGCTTTCAACAGAAGTAGAAAGCTCAACGTTAACTCTGTTGCCTGACACAGGTCATACGCTGCATCACAGTCAGACCGATGCGATCATCGCCATCATCAATTCGGTGGGGCAATGACAGAGAGTATCGACATTCGCCGTAAGCGGCTCTTGTACCTTGCGACCTATCGCGGGTTCAAAGAGGCGGATTTGTTGATTGGCGGCTTTGCGAAAGCGCATCTTGCAGCCATGAATGAAGCCGAGCTCGATCAATTTGAGGTCTTGTTGCGACAGAACGACCGCGTGCTTTACGCATGGGCGACGGGAAATGCAGAGGCTCCTGCCGAACTTGACGGAACGGTGCTCGACAAGCTCAAGACATTCAAGATTGCGCCCGCGACGCCTAGCGCCTAAACCTTGCGCGAAACGCGGGCCGTCAAAACGGCGTCCCGCGCAATTTGCGTTGAGGATGGTTCATGGCGGACGGCGAAAAATCAATGGTTTCCGGCGTCGCGGCGATCAGTGCTGCGACCGCGTGGAGCACGGAAGGCCGTCTTGATGTCTATGGCGCGCCAGAGGGCGCTGATGCGCTCGCCGTTGCCGACGCTGCACGTTCGACGAAAAATCTGGTTCTGCACATTGCCCGCGATGGCGCCCGCGCCGATGCGATGGTGCAATCGCTAAAGTTTTTTGCGCCAGACATTCCCGTTCTGGAGTTTCCAGCGTGGGATTGCCTGCCCTATGACCGGGTTTCTCCGTCTTCCGCGTCAGCATCAAAACGCATGGCGACTCTGGCCGCGCTGTTAAGCCGGGGCGAGGGCGCCTTCATTCTCGTCGCGCCCGTCAATGCGGCAGTTCAAAAAACACCGCCAAAAGACGTCATCAAGAATGCAGCCTTGTCGCTTGCGCCTGGCGCCGTGATGGCGATGGACAAACTTGCCGGGTATCTCAGCGCGAATGGCTATGCGCGTTCATCGACCGTGCGCGAGCCGGGCGAATTCGCCGTGCGCGGCGGGCTGGTCGACATCTTTCCGCCCGGCGCCGCCGACCCGGTCCGGTTGGATTTTTTCGGCGACAGTCTGGAAAGCGTTCGTTCATTCGACGCGGAAACCCAGCGCACAACACAGCAGCTCTCAGGATTTTCCCTCGCCGCCGCAAGTGAAATCTTGCTGACGGAAGAAACCGTTTCCCGTTTCCGCAAAAGCTATGTGGCGACTTTTGGCCCTGCTGGCGATGACCCGCTTTATGAAGCGATCAGCGCAGGTCGCAGTCATGCCGGCGCCGAGCATTGGCTGCCGCTGTTTTACGAGCGCATGGACACGCTGTTTGATTTTATCGGCGACGCGATGGTTTTCACCGACCATCTGGCGGAGGAAGCCGTTGAAGAACGGTTGTCGTCCATCCGCGACCATTTTGAAGCGCGCGCCGAAGACGCACAGGCGAAGAAGCCGCGCAATGCAGACTTCGCCGCGCCTGCTTATCGTCCGCTCAAACCTGATGCGCTCTATCTCAGCGACGCCGAATGGAAAGAGCGCATGTTCACCTCCAAACTGAGGCCGCTCTCGCCCTTTGCTCCGCCGGAAAGCACGCGCGCATTTAACTTTGGCGCCAAGGTCGGACGAACATTCGCGGTCGAACGTGCTGCGGAAAACATCAATGTCTTCGATTCAGTGAACGCTCACGCGAAGACACTCATTTCGGCGAAAAAGAAAGTCATCATCGCCTGCTGGTCGGAAGGTTCAGCAGACCGCATGCAGACCGTGCTTTCCGATCACGGCGCGAAAGACATGAAGCAGGCCCAAAACTGGAACGATGTCAAAAACGCTTCCGCGCCCTTGATGACGGCTATTCTTGGGCTTGAAACCGGATTTGAAACGCCTGACGCCGCCTATATTTCCGAGCAGGACATTCTTGGCGACCGTCTGGTGCGCCGCAGCCGCAAAAAGCGCGCGGAGAATTTTCTTTCCGAAGCGTCGAGCCTCAATGTCGGCGATCTCGTCGTCCATGTCGAACATGGTATAGGCCGCTATCAGGGATTGAAGACGCTGGAAGTGCAGGGCGCGCCGCACGATTGCCTCTTCCTTGAATATGCCGGCGGAGACAAGCTGTTCCTGCCCGTTGAAAATATCGAACTTCTCTCGCGGTTCGGTTCCGATGATTCCGGCGTGCAACTTGACCGGCTTGGCGGCGCTGCGTGGCAAGGGCGTAAGGCGAAAATGCGTGCGCGCATCAAAATGCTCGCCGGGCAGCTTATCGCCATCGCCGCCAAACGCGCCATGCGCCATGCCGAGGCGATCTCGCCAGCGACCGGCACATATGACGAATTCTGCGCCCGGTTTCCTTATGCGGAAACCGAGGACCAGGAAAACGCGATCGCTGATGTTATCGAAGACCTGGCCAAGGGTCAGCCTATGGACCGGCTGGTCTGTGGCGATGTGGGGTTTGGAAAAACCGAAGTTGCGCTTCGGGCCGCCTTCATCATGGCGATGACCGGCCGTCAGGTTGCGGTGATCGTGCCAACGACCTTGCTGGCGCGCCAGCACTACAAGAATTTCGTGGAGCGCTTCAAAGGCTTCCCGGTCAAAATCGCGCAATTGTCGCGCATGGTCACATCCGCTAACGCCAAAGCCGCCAAGGATGGCATTGAGAGCGGGCAGGTCGATATTATCGTCGGCACGCACGCGCTGCTGCAAAAGACCATCAAGTTCCGCGATGTCGGCATGGTAGTTGTCGATGAGGAGCAGCATTTCGGCGTCAAACATAAAGAGCGGCTGAAAGAGTTCCGCGCCGACACGCATGTCTTGACTTTAACCGCAACGCCGATCCCGCGAACCTTGCAGCTGGCCATGAGCGGCATTCGCGACCTGTCGCTGATTGCAACGCCGCCTGTGGACCGGCTTGCCGTACGAACAACGGTCGGGCCTTTTGATTCCGTGGTGGCGCGGGAGACATTGTTGCGTGAGCATTATCGCGGCGGGCAAAGCTTTTACGTGGCGCCGCGCATCGCCGATCTTGATGACATTTCAGAATATCTGACCGAGCAGTTGCCAGAACTCAAATTCAAGGTCGCGCATGGTCAAATGGGCTCTGGTGAACTCGAAGACATTATGACCGCTTTTTACGAGGGCAAGTTTGACGTTCTCGTTTCCACCACCATCGTCGAATCCGGTCTCGATATTCCGACCGCGAACACCATCATCCTGCATCGCGCCGACATGTTTGGCCTTGGCCAGCTTTATCAGCTGCGCGGCCGGGTAGGGCGATCGAAACAACGCGCCTATGCCTATCTCACCACCAGTGCGCGCAAGAAATTAACACCCGCCGCGGAGCGCCGGTTGAAAGTGATGCAGTCCCTCGACACGCTGGGCGCCGGGTTTACGCTGGCCAGTCACGACCTTGATATTCGCGGCGCTGGAAACCTTCTGGGTGAAGAGCAATCCGGGCACGTCAAGGAAGTCGGCGTTGAGCTCTATCAGCACATGCTGGAGGAGGCCGTCGCCGAATTGCGCGAAGGCGGGCTTGCCAGCGAGGATCAATGGTCACCGCAGATCAATCTCGGCGCGTCTGTTTTGATCCCTGAAACATATGTCACCGATCTTGATGTTCGCATGGCTTTGTATCGGCGGCTTGGCGATATTGGCGGCGAGGCGTCCGCGCAGGAACAAATTGATTCCTTTGCGGCGGAACTTATCGACCGGTTCGGCAAGCTGCCGCGTGAGGTAGACCAACTGCTGGAGATTGTCGCGATTAAGGCGATCTGCCGACGCGCCGGGATCGCCAAGATCGACGCAGGGCCAAAAGGCGCCGTTATGTCGTTCCGCAATGACCGGTTCGCCAATGTGGAGGGGCTGGTTCAATTCATGGCCACATCGCCGCTGGATGTGAAACTTCGCCCCGATCAGAAGGTGGTCTTCCGCCAGGAATGGGCCGATGACAAAGCTCGCCTTAGGGGCGCCAAGAAGATCGCCGCCATTATCGCCGAAATCGCCGAAAAGGGCGCTTGAGACTGGCTGCTGTCCCGCTTGTGTCTGGACGACATCAACGAAATGATTTGCGCCTGCAACGCGATCTCCCTTCTCCCGCTGGCGGGAGAGGGAATATGGATGCGCCTTGGCGGCGAACGGGTATCCTGCAACAGCCATATAAGATAACGCTGGCCCGCCAGCCCTTGACGCTTGCCGGGCGGGCGCCTAGCTAAACCAGACCGTTAAGGAGTTGCCCGGATGACCGCCATTCTCGACGATATCAAAGCCCAAGTCGAAGCGACCCCCGTCATGCTGTACATGAAGGGTACGCCACAATTTCCGCAATGCGGGTTTTCGTCGGTTGTGGTGCAGATTCTCGATCATCTGGGCGTCGAGTTTAACTCCGCCAATGTGCTCGAATCCGATGATCTGCGGAACGG
>BQJG01000072.1 GCA_021604585.1 Hyphococcus sp. | reverse complement strand
GGGCGGATGCTAATGCTCGCTTACGTCAACGCCGAGGCCCTGGCGAAGACCATCGCCACTGGCGAGGCGTGGTATTGGTCGCGTTCGCGCCGCCAACTCTGGCGCAAGGGGGAGCGCTCAGGTTATGGCCAGCGTATCGTCGAGATCCGGACGGATTGTGATCAGGACGCAATTGAGCTGGTGGTAGAGCAAACGGGGCCAGCTTGCCACACCAACCGGCGCTCATGCTTTTATAGGATTGTCGACACCAAGCAGTCGTTGAAATTTGAAGACTAAGCACACATCACGCGCGACATCCTCGAATCGTGAAGTCAGGGCGCCGATCATTGTCTTGACCAGAAAAAGCTCGCCCATCAGTGTTCAAGTGAAATTTAACTTGGACAACGCATGAACAAACTTGTTCCCCCCTTCACTGAAGAAACCGCCCGCGCAAAAGTCCAGGCCGCAGAAGATGCTTGGAATTCGCGCGATCCAGAACGCGTGGCGCTCGCCTATACGGAAGATTCCGAATGGCGCAACCGTGACCGTTTCTTGAAGGGACGCGAAGAAATTAAACAATTCCTACGCGAAAAGTGGGCGCAAGAGCTCAATTACAAACTGAAGAAAGAATACTGGGCTCACGCCGCCAATCGCATCGCCGTGCGATTTGAATATGAATCCCGTGACGCGCAGGGTCAGTGGCGACACAGCTATGGCAATGAAATGTGGGAGTTCAATACTGACGGATTGATGGCGCGACGTTTCGCCAGCATCAACGATGTTCTTATCGATGAAAAAGACCGGCGTTTGTAAACTGTTTCTGCCCAGGAGGTTCTATGGTTCGCGCTTTTTCCGGAATTGCTTTTACCGACGCGGTCATCGCACACCAAAAACGCCATGGTTCCGCGGAAGCCTATGCGAAGTTTCTCGCGCCCGAAGCAGACTCAAATGACCGGCTCAGCAATACAGAGAAATTATTTATAACGGAGCGCGACGGATTTTATCAGGCGACTGTATCGGAAACCGGCTGGCCTTATGTGCAGTTTCGCGGCGGCCCGCGTGGTTTCGTCCATGTCCTTGACGAAAAAACCATCGCCTACGCCGATTTTCGCGGCAATCGCCAATATCTCAGTGTCGGCAACCTCAGTGGCGATGATCGGATAGCGCTGTTCTTTATGGACTATGCAAACCAGCGGCGCCTGAAGATGTTCGGCCATGCGCATGCCATTGACATCGAGACCGATCCGGCGCTCATCGCGCGTCTGAGCAACCCTGACTATCGTGCCAAGCCCGAACGCGCCATTGTCATCAAAATCGCAGGATTTGATTGGAATTGTCCGCAACACATTCCGCAGCGTTTTTCGCTCGACGAAATTGAAAAGGCAAATGAATCTGTTTGCAAAGAATTGGCCCAACTCCGTGCGGAGAACGCTCAATTACAACAACAACTCGGCCGATAGCGCTCAGGACCAAGTCACCTATCCCATGCCGCCGACACCGGTGCTACTGGAATGTTTTTGCCTGTCGAGGCGATGTGTCCAAACGGCCAACGATATCCACGCGCTATGAAAAGCAACGCCGAGCGCGAGCATCAAGATGCCGGGAAACGGCCCAACCGCCATGCGCTCAAACATTTGCTCAAAGCTCGTCACCGGCGTCGGGTGAATGATAATCTTCCCAGCATACGCCACCGCCTGAAAAATAAAAATCCACATATAGTTGCGGCGCAGGCGGCGGCCCATGGCGCGCCAGAATCCAATATGATATTGCGGCGTCAGATAATCCCGAGCCAGAATATCTTGCCACTCTCCCGGATCCGGACGAGACGAGCGCAGCAACAGCGGCGCATAGAAATTGGTTTCAATCCAACGGCACCGCGCGCGCCAGACGTTAAAAAACCTGTATCGGCGAGATTCCAAAATTAGAAACATGCTGATCAAGATGCCGACCAGCAATAATGGCAATGGCGATGCCAGGGGATCTGCATAAGTCACAGACAGCGCGAGACCGAGCGTGACGACAGACCAGTTTGTCGTATTGTCGAGCCGGGTACGCCAAATGGTCGAGCGATAAACTTCGCCGCGGTATAAATGCGCGAGGGCTCCTATCTCCGAAGGGTCAAGCTTGTTGCCTGTTCCCCCCGGCGGACTTTCCCATTGTTTCCATTCATCAGTCACGAATTGGGTTTTCGCCGCTGCAGCAGGGCGCTCCTGGCCTTATTCCGTTCCCAGCCTTTCTATCAAAGGCCCGAGGAACTTTTCGTATTTTCTCCACTCGTCAGAGCTTCCCTTATACAGCTTTCGCCGGACTTGCATGGAAGAAATTGTCGCCACCGCCCGGTGAGATTCATGGAAATCAATGCAAGACTGCTCGAAATCAAGACCAAGATGAGCCAACAAATTTCGAGTTTCGGTCTCCTGATCTTCGGTCAGCCGCTCATAGCTGAGATCATATATGGCGCCAGGAAAGCGCTCCTTCCAAAACGCCATTAAATCCATATACCCCTGATAATATTCAGCGATATCTTCCAAATCATAAGCGTAGCCATTGCCGAAATCACTAAAATAATATTTGAAAATCGACCAGCAACTGGCGATCGAACGCCGTTTTATATGGACAATTTTGGCGCCAGGGAACGCAGTGCAGATAAAACCGATTAAACGGTAATTCATGTGCATCTTGTCGGTGATGTACCGCTCATCAACGCCGCGGGCCATCATCTTAGCAAGGTATGTTTCCCTGATCGCCTTGAGTTGGTCTGGCTGAACGCATCCAGCCGACCATACCCCCGTCACCGCCTTGCCCAATGTCATTAGCTCGCCGCCCCCAAACACTTGGGAGTGACAAGAAAGAATATGCTCGGTCAAAGAGGTTCCCGACCTCGGCATGCCTACGATAAATACCGGCGCCTGAGGAAGTTGCTCCATAGATGGCTCGTCGAGCGCCAAGCGCGGCCCTGCATCTGCAAAGGCAGACTTCATATTCCGAAACAGGTTTCTTTCTACATCAGGCGAGTAACGCAAAAACTTTTTACGCAGCTGATTACCTTGCGAATAATGATTAAACGCACTCTCGCGATCCTCTAAGTCCTCGCAAGCCTTTCCAAGGGCGTAGTGTAAGTGCATCCGATCGTCATCAGAAATATTCTCACGCGCAATCATTTGCCGCATTTGCGCGAGTTGCAGATCGTTTTCCTGATAGCGCTTGAGAGGGCCCATGCTCCGATAAACCTCGGCAAAGTCAGGTTTTATTTTTAGAGCGCCGTTATATTTTGAAAGCGCCTCTTCTTTTCGGCCTAAATCAAATAAGAGGTTGCCCCAATTATAGTGAGCTTCTGCATAGAAGGGCTTTGATTCGATTGCACGTGCAAAACTGGCCTGCGCCTCTTCTTCCCGCCCTAACTGCTTTAACGCCAATCCAAGATTATTGTACGCCGCCGAAAATTTCGGATTCGCCCTGATGACTTTGCTGAAATGTCCAACAGCTTCTTCGTATCGCTCCAGGCTATTTAAAACGATGCCTAAATTATTGCGCGCGCCTAAATGATAGGGCTCAAGCCGCACTGCTTCGAGATATTTAGCCGCTGCATCTTCCCGGCGCCCCAGATCGCGATATGAGTTTGCAAGATTGAAGTGAGCTTCAGTATAGTCAGGTTTGATCTCGATCGCTTTGACGTAGTTTTCAATTGCTTCTTCGTGACGCCCAAGACTTTTAAGCGCCACGCCGAGATTATTATACGCGTCCGCAAGTTTGGGGTTGGATTCCACCGCAGTCAAAAAATGCTTTACTGCAGCTTGTTGATTTCCCTGCCGGGCATGGATAGCGCCAAGCACATTATGCAACACAGCAAACTCAGCGATAAGCGTCGAGGCTGAGGCAAGTGCAGCATTGAAGTCCCCCCGATTGTAATCCGCAATAATAGATTCAAGCTGATTGCGCATTTACAATCCGACTCCCGTTTGCTGCGGCAATGCCGCCGAGCATGGTCCAAATATTGAGGAGTCGAATTGGGCGGCGGCCTGTATTCCTTCACCCGAACATCGATAATCCCCCGACCTTCCGCCAAATTAGCCAGCAACGCACTGACAGACGAGGGCGTTTATCGCAAAGAGGGCTCGGTTCATCCCAACAAGAGGACACAATACTGTGATGACCTTAGGGCTTGGCGCATGCGTCCCAACGCTACTGGTTTTGGGGAAATCTGATGTGGATTCCAGGATACGCAGGGGAGGGTCTGACCGAAGCGCCGTTCCCCGGATAGCAAAACTTGCCCTCGATTCACAGGAGGGGCAAAACTTGGCTTCGTTAATGACTTGGCGCACGCAGCGCTTTAAGGGCGGGCTGTTAGGAGTCTTCATGCCCTTTGCCGCCCGAAAGCCGGTTGTCAGTTACCAGGAAATTCTGCGCCTCGCCTGGCCGGCGTCGGTCGCAGCGTCAGTCACGCCGCTACTTGGCGCGGTAGATGTTTGGGCTTTGGCCCAGTCGTCTCGCCCGCTCGACATCGCCGCAGTCGGACTTGGGTCGGTGATATTCTCTCTCGCCTATTGGACTTTTGGCTTTATCCGGATGAGTGTCGCCGGTCTCACCGCACAAGCTGCCGGCGCCGAGGACGAGCCGGAAGCGCGCGCCGCACTTATTCGCGGCGCTGCTATTGGCGCGGGCATTGGCATCCTGCTGCTTCTTT
This sequence comes from Hyphococcus sp., assembly GCA_021604585.1. Classification (GTDB taxonomy): domain Bacteria; phylum Pseudomonadota; class Alphaproteobacteria; order Caulobacterales; family Parvularculaceae; genus Hyphococcus. Next base: position 11,453 of record BQJG01000072.1, on the reverse strand, counting down.
TGCAATGGCCGATCGGCGCCTTGTCTTTTCACCTTCTCGGCGCAGGATCGGAAGCCAGTGCGGAGACGCTGGCGCATAGCCGCATATATTTTGACATTCGGATTTGGGGCGCGCCATTCGCCCTTGCGTCTTATGCTGCCTTTGGCTGGTTCAGCGCACGCGGGCGGACCGATTACCTTATGGCGGTCAGCATTTTCATGACGGCCTTGAATATCGGCCTCGATTATTGGTTTGTTGTTGGGTTGAATATGGGCGCAGCCGGTGTTGCCTGGGGAACGCTTGTCGCCGAGGTCAGTGGATTCTTCATCTCAATTGCACTCATCGTATTGTTGCTCGCAGACAATGGCGGTCTGAAGGCACATTGGCGCGTTAGCGAATTCTGGAACGCGGACCGTATCGCCCGAACGATCTCCATCAACGTGGACATCTTCATTCGCACATTATTGCTTGCCTTTTGTTTCGCCTGGTTCGTGCAGCGCGGCGGCGCATTTGGCGACGTAACGCTTGCCGCCAACCAAGCGCTGCTCCAGCTGTTCTTATTTACCGGGCTGGCGCTGGACGGCACGGCGATTGCTGCGGAGACGCTGGTTGGGCGCGCCCTGGGCGCCCGCGACAAGATAATGGCGCAAGACCGTTATCATCAGGCCGTGCGCAAGACATTTATTCTGTCCAGCCTCGCGGCGATCGCTTTCGGTGTCTTTTATTGGCTGACCGGAGACGCGCTAATCGCCCTACTGACACCATCAGGCCCAATCCGTTTGGCAACGCAAATCCACATGCCATGGGTGATCATTAGCCCATTGATTGTCGTTGTCGGGTTTCAACTTGACGGCATTTTTATCGGTGCAACACGCTCCCGCGAAATGCGCGACTCGATGATCATTTCAACCATGATTTTCATTCCGGCGTCGTTGTGGCTTGCTGGCCAATGGGGAAATCAAGGACTGTGGGCCGCTTTTTCGCTTTATTTCTTACTACGCGCGGCAACGCTTGGCGTATGGCTTCCGCGTATCGGCCGATTATTCACAGCCTAGCGCGCGCCCGCGCCAATGGCTTTCGTTATTTTGTCGAAGCCGTCCGCTTCCATGAAGAATGGCAGCTCGCGCAAAATCCGTCCTGGCAACCTCGGACCTTCATAAACCAGCCCTGTATAAAGCTGAACAAGCGATGCGCCTGAAAGAATTTTTTCATAGGCGTCGCGCGTGCACGACACACCGCCGACGCCAATAAGCGGGACCGCGTCACCAACAGCGGCGTAAAACTCCCGAAGCAATGCTGTCGAAGGTGCAAACAATGGCTTTCCTGAAAGCCCGCCGGATTCCACAGCCCTGGCGCTTCGCAAATTCGCCGCGCGAGCAATAGTCGTGTTTGAAACGATAAGCGCATCCAGCCTCAACGACCGCACAACCTCGGCGATGTCTGCCTTGTCCTCATCAGATAGATCAGGTGCTATCTTCAGAAAAACTGGCGTGCTTGCTGCCGATATTGAGCGCGCGGCTAGCACACGCAGCATGAGCGCTTCCAGCGACGCTTTTCCCTGAAGCGCGCGCAAACCCGGCGTGTTCGGCGAAGATATATTGACGGTAAAAAAGTCAACAAGTCCCGCGAGTGCTGCAACACCTTTTACGTAATCCTCAGCACGATCGCCGCTATCTTTGTTGGCGCCAAGATTGACTCCAACGATTCCCCGGCCTGCACGCGCGCGCAGCCGTTTGGCCACAATATCGAGACCATCATTGTTGAACCCATAGCGGTTGATGATTCCAGCGTCCGCGCGCAAGCGAAAGACTCTTGGTTTTGCATTGCCGATTTGCGGGCGCGGCGTCACGGCGCCGACTTCAACAAAGCCAAAACCCATATCAAGCAGCGCATCAGGCGCCTCGGCGTTTTTATCAAAGCCAGCGGCGAGACCGAGCGGATTTGGAAAATCTATTCCCGCAACACTAAGACTGAGACGCGTTTGTTCCGCCGTTTGTTTTGGTCCCAGTCCGGCTTTAAGCATACAGATGGTCAGACGATGCGCTGTTTCCGCGTCAAAGACGGCCATTGCTTTGGCGCCAAGATCAGCAAGAACAGGCGGCATTCTCATTGCGGCGCTCCAAATGCAAACTCATCGCCTGTGCGAATGAGCGGCAATACAGCGCTCACATGATGTTTTTTTAACGCACCATAGAAATGCGGAAACTGATCGCCACGTTTCGGCGCCAGCTCAAATTTGATGTCGTCGCCCAAGAGGGAAAGCGGAATCTGAATCGCGATGAGGTCATCGGCGCCAGAAAAATGCAGCTTCGCGGTTTCGAGCACCTGTTCTCTCGTTGACAGGTGAATATAACCGTCGCGTTCGTCGATATCGCGAAGAGGAATAACACCGGAGTGCTGCGCGATTCGCCATTCCGCACTACTCACAAGGCGATAAACAAAGTCGGGGTGTGGCTTGTCTGACATATGCGCCACCTAGCGCGCAGTGGCGTTCTGGTCCAGCGGTGATCAAGGCTGGACGTCAATAAAAGCGCGTTCCGCCTCACGCCCAGCCTTCACCGCAGCGAGAAGCTTGACGGCCCGCTCTTGAATCGCGCGCTCAAAAGCGTCTGTGGGCCGTCCCTCAGCCGCCTGGAACAGCGCATTCAAGCCATCCGTCCGCCATTCAGGCTTGTCAAAAGCAAGCAACCGCAAGGCGCATTCATAAGCGATCAAAAGATTATCAGGGTCGGAGGCGCGGGCCTTAGCAAACTGTTGATAACCGAGCGACGAATCAGATCCGTACCGCCCTTCTCCAACGCGCCGCGCCACCTCCAAATGCCATGCCGCCGAACTCGAAAGCGCCCAAGCATTGCTCGGTTCGCAGGCCAGTGCAGAATCAAGCTCTTCGCGCGCACGACCGGCAATGCCGAGGAAGAAAGCGCGGAGCGCCGCCATGCGGCTGCCCCGTTGAGCAAGGCTGATCGCAGCTTGCAGATGCGCCTCAACCAAAGCGTGGTCCGCCTCGATGGCTATTTCTGCATATTCTAGCGCCTGTTTGGCGAGCTTTCGCGCAACCTTGTCGTCACTTTGAAGATATGCATCCGCATTCAGCGCCCGCGCTGCGAGAGCGAGGTTTTCAGCTCCGCCTTTCGCCGCTGCGATATTCGCAGCGTGTTCATACTCGCCTTGAACAAAGGCTGCTAATGCACCCTGATCGGGCGCAGCATATACTTGCCCCGCGTTGAGCAGACATAAAATCAGCGCCGCGAACGATTTACGCATTCAATTCTTCCCTCTGAGGCACACCAGCATATGCCGAATCAGTTTCGGCGCCGTTCACAATCTGGACAGCGCCCGGCAACTGGCACACAAAAGCGACCCATGAAACCTGCTCGCATTCTTTCCGGTCTCGTTTTCGCCGCCGCCGCCGGCGCCGCAGCGCATTTTGGCGGACTTTCGCAAGAAATCAGCGCCACCATCGCCATCACGTCGCTAACCGCCTTCTGGTGGGTGAGCGAGGCGCTGCCAATTCCGGCCACATCCCTCGTTCCCTTCGCTTTGTTTCCTCTGGCGGGCATTATGGATCAGCGGGAAGCCGCCGCCGCGCTCGGATCTTATGTGATTGTCCTCCTCATGGGATCATTCATGCTGTCAAAGGCGCTCGAGCGTTCCGGCGCCCATGAACGGCTCGCCCTTTACATGATCAATCTCGTCGGCGGATCCGGCCGTCGGCTCGTCATCGGGTTCATGTTCGCGGCGGCAATCTTGTCCATGTGGATATCGAACACGGCGACAACTTTGATGCTGGCGACCATGGCGCTGGCTATTCTATCGCGTACGGATGACCCAAAACTCGGCCCCGCCCTACTTCTAGGCATCGCATATGCAGCCTCGTTTGGCGGCACCGCAACATTGATCGGGACGCCGCCCAATCTGATTTTTGCGGACAACTTTCTGCGCACGACCGGCGAAGAGTTTTCATTCTTGCGGTGGATGAGTTTTGGCGTGCCGATCGTTCTGGTCGGCGTCCCGATCATGGCGCTATGGCTGACCCGTTCGCTGGGAGGCGTGAAAACTCCAGCACTTGCAGACCCCGGCCCTTGGCGCAAAGACGAACGTCGCACATTGATTGTATTCGCTATCGCTATTGCGCTCTGGATTACCAGAATCGAACCCTATGGCGGTTGGGCGGGGGCTCTCGGCATGAAAGGCGCGGGCGATTCGACCGTGGCCATTTTTGCAGTCCTGCTAATGTTTTTGACACCTAACGGCAAAGGCGGCGCGCTGCTCGACTGGAAGGCGGCGGTCGATATTCCCTGGGGAATGCTGCTGCTTTTTGCTGGCGGCATTTGTCTCGCCAGCGGCATTCGCGCCAGCGGGCTTGATGTTTTGATTGGAGATCAACTTGCCGGGCTGACAAATGCGCCGCTGTTCCTCACCATGCTTGGCTTGTGCCTATCAGTGACTTTCCTCACGGAAATTACGTCAAACACGGCGACAGCGAATTTGCTGATGCCGATTCTCGCCGCCGTTGCCGTGGGCGCCGGAATCAAACCCGAGTTGTTAATGATACCGGCAGTAATTTCGTGTTCCTGCGCATTCATGCTGCCCGTGGCCACAGCGCCAAATGCAATCATCTACGGCACTGAGCGCGTTTCAATTGCACAGATGGCGCGCGAGGGTGCGATGCTTAATATCATCGTGGCGTTTATCGTCGCGAGCATGTGCTGGGTCATGCTGCGGTAATTTTATATTGAGGCCGGGATCGCAAAAATCAACACGATCAACGCGATGAGCACTGCGATGCCAAACAAGACCGTCAGTACAGTTTTATCGTTTTTGTATGACGCAAACGCAGCTTGAAACGATTGCAAGCCATAATAAATGACGAATGCCTTCGACGCATAGGTTATAATTTCAAAAATATCCGCCGACCAGATAATGAGGATGGCAACGAGCGCCGTAACGAGATTTCCTAAATTTACCGGCAACTTTCTGCCGCTCGATTCCGAAATTAGTCCTCCGGCGCCGTTCATGTCCGCAACCGCCGCAGACATTTGCGACGCAAGCGCGGCAACAATGATCATTGGCCCCAACGCCATTCCGAGAGGCGCCAGCATGTCAATTATTGCAGTCTCCCCACCCTGCGGCGGGAGCCCGTTCTTGAAGTAGCTCGTAATCAGCAAGACAAAAACAATGTAAATGGCTGAGGCTATCCATTGGGCCCAACGCATCGTTTTCACCCGTTCAATCGCTTCGTATTCTGCGCCGAGGTAACGCGACGTCTCGAAACCTTGAACCATAATGACAAGGCCAAGGAGAACGCGAACCTCCTCCCATCCATGCGGATGAATTGGGGCGCGCCATTCAAACCGGCCTTGCACCGCCATAATGATTCCCGCCAAAATCAACGCCGCGAGCAACCCGCCAATCACGCACAGTTTCAACCCCACCGCGCCGATTTCGAGACGTTCGAGCATCTTTAAGCCGCCTGAAAGCCCGACGAGTCCGAGCGCCGAAATGACGACTGTTGCGACGGTGCGGATCCAGAATGGATCGACGACATCACCGAACCGAAGGCCGAATGCGGCGAACAGGTTGATGTAGTAGGCAACTGAAACAAAGTAGGCGAGCGATAGCGACACTTGCGACAACCGCTCAAGCCCGGCGACAAACCGTGCCGGCGAGTTGTCAAGATTTGGCTCAACGTGGAGAATATTGTACCTGATCGCCGCGCCAAACAAATACGCCAGCGCACAAAGCGACAACATGGCGAGCCACGCTTTTGTGCCAGCGGCGTGCGCTAGGATGGGACCTGCCACTAAAAAGCCCGAGCCGATAATTGACGCGAGCGGGGTTACGGTGGCGCGCCAAAGCGGCGCACGCAACAATTTTGGATGAAATAAAATGCCGGCGCACAACAGCGAAGCGACAATGAGAATAAGGTTTGTGGCTGACATGTGTATGAGGCAGCCTGTCTCTCGTTTCGAAGACCGTTAAGCCGCGCCATCCAAAGTCATGTGACGGGCACGTGCGGCATGCTCAATGGCGGCGGCGCCCTCATCGGCAATGCTGAGCGCATCGCGAATAAGCTCCAGAACGCGAATCTCCGTGACATCGAGATTTTCATCCGCCGTCACCACATCGACGACCGCCGCATACGCGGTCTCTCCAAGATGGTCGGGCAGGGCCGCGGCGGCGGATTCCAAAACCTTGTGAAGACCGCTTTCAGACGACATTAGAGCGCCGCATGCTTCCGCTGTCTCGACCAGCGCGCTTTCATCGGCTTCAGTAAACAGCGGAAAAGACCGCACAACCCGGCCAATAGTGCGCAATTCAGCATCTTTAATGGCGCCATCGGAGGCCGATGACAGAACCATCAAATAGATTACCGCTTCTTGCGGCGTTAAACTGGCGAGGCCTCCGGCCATGAATCAAGCTCCTTGCATTTATTCGGCTTGGCCGGAAGCTAGCCGTGCAGCGCAGAAACAGCAACCGCCCCGCCTAGATTGACGTAGCCCGGCACGGCGCTAAACCACAGTCACCAAAATAACGCTGAAAGATCGACATGAGCGCCTATCAAATCAAGAATTTCACCTCTGACGATGCTGGCGACGCAAAATCCTGGCCATTCCAGGAAGCCAGAAATCTGATCAAACGGATGGAGAAGGTGAAACATAACGGGCCTGTGGTTTTTGAAACCGGTTACGGCCCATCCGGTCCGCCGCATATCGGCACTTTCGGCGAAGTAGCGCGCACCACAATGGTGCGCCGGGCGTTTGAGCTGCTCACCGGCCGCGAGACCCGGCTGATCGCTTTTTCCGATGACATGGACGGCATGCGCAAAGTTCCGCCACATGTCCCCAACCAGGAATTGCTCGCCGGTTATTTGCAAATGCCGCTGACAGTCGTTCCGGACCCGTGGGGCAGCCATGCCAGTTTCGCCCACCACAACAATGCCAAACTGCGCGCCTTTCTTGATCAGTTTGGCTTTGATTATGAGTTTGTATCTTCGACCGATTGCTATCGCGAAGGAAAGTTTGACGAGACGCTCATTCGGGTGATGGAGCGTTACGAAGCGGTGATGGAGATCATGCTGCCGACGCTGGGCGAGGAACGCCGCGCCAGCTATTCGCCAATTCTGCCAATCTCGCCGACAACGGGGCGCGTGCTCTATGTGCCGATGCTCGAAATCGATGCGGCGAAAGGCGAGGTCGTCTATCAGGACGAGGACGGCCAAAAAATTCGCACCTCAGTCCGGGGCGGCGCGGCGAAATTGCAGTGGAAAGTCGATTGGGCCGGACGCTGGCATGCGCTGGGTGTCGACTATGAAATGTCGGGCGAGGATTTGACCGAGTCCGTGCGCCTCTCAAACCGGATCGTTATGGCGCTGGGGGGCGAACCGCCGGCCGGATTTAATTATCAGCTCTTTCTCGACGAACAGGGCAAAAAAATCTCTAAAACCAAAGGCAACGGCATCGCCATTGAAGAATGGCTTACTTACGCTTCGCCGCAGAGCCTGTCGCTCTATATGTTTCAAAACCCGAAGGCCGCCAAGAAGCTCTATTTCGATGTCATCCCGAAAATCGCAGATGAGTATTGGGCGCATCTGGAGAAATATGCAGAACAGGACGGCGCCAAAGCCCTCGACAACCCGGTCTGGCATATCCACGAAGGCAAGCCGCCGACCGTCTTGCCACCGGCCAACTTCGCCATGCTGCTTAACCTCGTCAGCGCTTGCGGCGCTGGCGAGGAAGCCACTTTGCGCGGTTTCATCAAGAAATACCGCCCGGGCGCGAGTGCTGAGGAGCTCGCCGCCGCCGACGAGCTGATCACCTTCGCCGGACGTTATTTTGAAAAGTTTATCAAACCGAACAAAACCTTCCGCCCGCCTGATGCCAGGGAACAGGCAGCGCTTGCCATGCTGTCGGCGCGCCTGAAAGAAATGGGCGAGGCAGGGTCTGAAGACGACTACCAGACGGCGGTGTTCGACGCCGGCAAGGCGCAAAACTATGAGAATATCCGCGACTGGTTTAAAGGCCTATACGAGGTTGTTTTTGGCCAACCCGCGGGACCGCGCATGGGTCCGTTCACAAAAATATATGGCGCCGCCGCGACTGCAAAATTGATCGATGACGCGCTGATGCATTAAACCTTCCCAATAGAAACAGGGTTGTTCCGGCATCATCAATGATTATTGATGATGTGTGAAGATTTTGGCAGCCAGCGCACGAAAGCGCTAACGACTCGCGTCGCAAGCATTGAAGCTTCATTCCGATTGGCAGAACCTTCTAATCGAGTAAACACAAACAAGACTGTCAGTTTCTGCAAATCCTAATTGAGGCGAAAATTGGGCCGGGTTCGGATCAATTTTAATGTCGCGCTGATTCGCTTTTGATGTTATATTGTTCACTCGAGCGAAAAATACGAAACGAAATGTTAGGGGCCTTCGGGTTAACCTTATTTTGCGATCCGAATACGGTCGCAGACGCCTGTCGCTATAACCTGGTTGTAGTTCGGGCGTCACGAGGGGATGGCGGGACAAGGCGAAACGGTAGGAATTGCGACAACAGCTTAAAGCGCGGGAAACATGATTGGCGGCGATCACACAGAAGCGAACAAAGAGGCGGTGAACCGTCCTTGCTTCACGGCGGTTTCAGCCCATATCAAGTGTATGACGGCGCAAACGACACGAAAGTTGTTCGATATTCAAGACGCCTGCTTTGCCGGCGCAGTTGTGTGAGTAGCAAGTGGGGGCGCTGGAATAATCCAGCGCCTTTTTTGATTTCAAATCGCGGTGCCCGCCCAGTGGCGGAGCCTGCGATCCAGACGAGTGAAAAGTGAGCGTGTGACCATGACCGACCAGACCCTCGATGTGTTCGACATTTTTTCCGAGAGCTACACAAAGTTTAAGCAGGAGGCGATGAGCCTGCGCGATTATCTGCTCGCGGCGCGCGACGATCACATGCTCTACGCATCTCCCGCCGAACGCATGGTCAAGGCGATTGGCGAACCCACTCTGGTTGATACTTCAAAGGACCCGCGGCTGGCGCGCATCTTTTCAAACCGCACCATTCGCCACTATGACGCGTTTGAGGGCTTTTACGGCATGGAAGATACGGTCGAGCGGATCGTCTCGTTCTTCCGGCACGCAGCGCAGGGCCTCGAAGAAAAGCGCCAGATTATCTATCTGCTCGGACCCGTTGGCGGGGGCAAATCTTCCCTCGCTGAGCGTCTTAAAGACCTGATGGAATCTTATCCAATTTACGTGTTGAAAGCCGGCAATGAAATTTCCCCGGTGTTTGAAAGCCCACTCGGGCTGTTTCAGTCTGAAGAACTGAAAAGCCTGCTGGCGGAAAAGTACGGAATTGAAAAGCGCCGTTTGACTGGCTTGATGAGCCCCTGGGCGGTGAAGCGCCTGGACGAATTTGGCGGCGATATTTCAAAATTTGAGGTGGTGCGCATTTTCCCGTCGAAGCTGCGGCAGCTGGGGATCGCCAAAACCGAGCCGGGCGATGAAAACAATCAGGACATTTCCGCACTGGTCGGCAAGGTCGATATCCGCAAGCTCGAGCATTTCAGCCAGAACGACAGCGACGCCTATTCCTATTCCGGCGGTCTATGCCACGCCAACCAGGGGCTTCTTGAATTCGTCGAGATGTTCAAGGCACCGATCAAGGTCCTGCATCCACTGCTCACCGCAACGCAGGAAGGGAACTATATCGGCACCGAAGCTTTAGGGCCGATTCCGTTCAGCGGCGTCATTCTCGCGCACTCAAACGAAAGCGAGTGGCATCAGTTCCGCAACAACAAAAACAATGAAGCCTTCCTCGACCGCATCAATGTGATCAAAGTGCCTTATTGCCTGCGCGTCACTGAGGAACAGAGCATCTACGAAAAATTACTGGCGCATTCAGAACTGGCCAACGCCGCCTGTGCGCCGGAAACGCTCGATCTGTTGGCGCGCTTTTCAGTACTCACACGCCTTAAAGAACATGAGAACTCAAACCTCTATTCCAAACTGCGCGTTTATGATGGCGAGAAACTGAAAGACACGGACCCGAAAGCCAAGACCATGCAGGAATATCGCGACGCCGCCGGCGTTGACGAAGGCATGGACGGCATCTCGACCCGCTTTGCTTACAAAGTGCTGTCCGAAACATTCAACTTCGACACTGACGAAGTCGCGGCTGATCCGGTGCATTTGATGTATGTGCTCGAAAACACCATCAAGCGCGAACAATATCCGGACGAAACCGAGAAGCAGTATCTCGATTTCATCAAGTCAGAACTGTCGGCCCGTTACGCCGACTTCATTGGCAAGGAAATCCAGAAGGCCTATCTCGAAAGCTACACCGAATACGGCCAAAACCTGTTCGACCGCTACATCGCTTACGCCGATGCGTGGATCGAGGATCAAGACTTCAAAGATCCGGATACGGGTCAGTTGCTAGATCGCGCGACGCTTGACCAAGAGCTTTCAAAGATTGAAAAGCCTGCGGGCATCGCCAACCCCAAGGATTTCCGCAACGAAGTTGTGAAGTTTTCACTGCGGGCCCGGGCCAATAATGACGGTATGAATCCGAAGTGGACATCCTACGAGAAACTGCGCAACGTGATTGAAAAACGCATGTTCTCTCAAGTCGAGGACTTGCTGCCGGTTATCTCTTTCGACTCGAAAAAAGACAGCGAAACCGAAGCCAAGCACGAAAATTTCGTCAGCCGCATGACTGAGCGGGGCTACACCGCCCGTCAGGTTCGCCGGCTTGTCGAGTGGTATATGCGCGTCAACAAGGCCGGATAAGGGGGGATTGGGTTTGAGGGATTAGGGGACTAGTGAAATATACCTAATCCCTAATCCAGGCATCCTGAAACCTCATTATGAACACGTTTCATTTCATCGACCGGCGCAAGAACCCCAAGGGCAAGTCCCTCGGGAACCGTCAGCGCTTCCTGAAACGCGCCAAGGCGCAGATCAAGGACGCGGTAAACAAATCCTTGCGCGACCGCTCGATGAAGGAAATCGACAAGGGCGAGAAGATCACCATCCCGTCGAAGTCGACCGGCGAGCCGCGCTTTTCCCATGACCGGGACAAGGGCGCACGCGAAGCGGTGCATCCCGGCAACAAGGAATTTTCCACGGGCGACAAGATCAAGAAACCGCCCAAAGGCGCGGGACGGGGCAAGGGTAAGGAAGCAAGCGATTCCGGCGAGGGGGAGGACAATTTTCAGTTCACGCTAACCCAGGAAGAATTTCTCGATATTTTCTTTGAAGATCTGGAACTTCCCAATCTGGTCAAACGCTCGCTGAAAGAGATCAAAGCTTACGCCTATAAGCGCGCCGGGATCACTGTGGCGGGCTCGCCGACAAATATGAATCTGATCCGCACCATGCGCAACGCGCATGGCCGGCGCCTGGCCTTGAAGCGCCCGTCGACGCGCGAAATGAACGAGCTGAAAGAGCGCCTGTTCCAGCTTGAGCGCATCGCCCA
>BQJG01000071.1 GCA_021604585.1 Hyphococcus sp. | reverse complement strand
CGGCTCTTTGACATTTTGGTTTTGGCGCGGGCCGGGCGTTCGGTCTGGTGCGCGCCTTGTAAACGGTCAGCCGCGCAGAACCGGATCCGTGCGGGAGTGCGGGAAAGTGCGTCCGCCTCTCGCGCGGATCCGGGTCGCGGGGACGGCGCGTTTGTCTTTGCCGTGTTACGGATTATGGTCGCGCCATGACAAAAAAACTTTCTGGCAACCCTTCCGTTGCGCTGATCGGCGCCGGCGCCATGGGCGGCGCGCTGTTAAAAGGCTGGCTCGCCGCCGGCACGATTGATCCGGCAACGTCGGCCGTGTTCGATCCGAATGCGAATGATGCAATGAAAGCGCTGTGCGCCGAACACGGTCTGGCGCTGAACAGTAACGGAAAATCGTTCGACACGATGGTGCTTGCCGTAAAGCCGCAAGCCGCCGATACGGTGCTGCCCGGTTATGTTGAGCTCGCCAAACATGCGATTGTCGTTTCGGTCATGGCGGGCAAGAGCATCGCGAAAATCTCGGCCCTGCTGAATGGCGTATCGCGCGTCGCACGAGTCATGCCCAACCTTCCCGCTGCCATCGGTAAGGGCGTTTCCGGACTTTATGCGCCCGATTCCATTGACAGTGACGGGCGTGCGCTGATCGAAAAGCTGATGCGCGCCGCCGGTGAGACGGTGTGGGTCGATACAGAGCAGGGCATTGACTTTGTCACGGCGGTGTCTGGCTCGGGCCCGGCCTATTTTTTCCTGCTGACTGAAGCGCTGGCCGAAGCCGGCGCCAAACTTGGGCTCACGCCGCAAGCTGCCGCAGCGCTGGCCCGCGCCACATTAAGCGGTTCGGGCGCGTTGATTGCGCAGGAAACCAGGACACCTGAAGAGATGCGCAAGACCGTGACTTCTCCCGGCGGCACCACAGCGGCGGCGCTCGCCGTTTTCGATGGTGATGATCAGGCCATGCGAACGCTCGTGGCGGCGGCAGTGAAAGCCGCGGCCAAACGCGCAAGTGAGCTTACAGAATAGAGCCACTGTTTATCAGCGCGCAATCAACGAATTAAATACGCTGGAGGATTCCCTTCCCTTAAAAGGGGAGGTGAAGGCGGTTCATGAAATTAAATCGGCAGCCGCAGCGTCGCGCTCAGCCCTCCGCGATCAGAACGGTCAAGAATAACTTCGCCGCCATGGGCGCGCGCCACATCGCGCACAATCGTCAGCCCCATGCCAACGCCAGTTTCATTCAGATTGCGCGCCTCGTCGAGACGAATGAACGGCTTGAAGACTTCTTCGTGTTTTTCGGCGGGAATGCCGGGGCCGTCATCATCAATGCTGATCTCGATATAGCGGTCCGACCGGCGCGCGCTCACCCAGACATTATCGGCGTAACGCAAGGCATTGTTGACCAGATTGGAAATCGCCCGTTTGAGCGCGCTGCGCCGGGCTTCGATGCTGATGGAGGCCGGAATGTCGGTCGTCACATCGCGGCCGGCGCGATGAATGTCGCTGGCGATTTCGCTAATCAACGCCGCCAACCGGAATGTCGCCGGGTCTTCATCCGCCGCTTCATTACGGGCGAAGTCGAGATAAGATTCGATCATCCGCTCCATCTCCAGCACGTCATTGTGGATGTCGTTTATGTCGTCGCTTTGCTTCTGCATGGCGAGGGCGAGCTTGATGCGCGTCAGCGGCGTTCGGAGGTCGTGGCTGATGCCGGCGAGCATGGCGGTGCGTTGTTCAAGATGCCGTTTAATGCGCTCGCGCATGGCGATGAAAGCGTAACCGGCCTTGCGCACTTCGGTTGCGCCGGTCGGCCGGTAACCCGGCGCATCGCGTCCCCGCCCGAAAGCGGCGGCGGCGTCGGCAAGGCGAAGAATGGAGCGCACCTGGTTGCGCATGAAAATAATCGCCACAGCGCCGAGCAGAACAGACGTGCCCGCCAGCCAGAACAGAAAGATGCGGCCCGTGGTGGCGAAAACGCGATCGCGCTTGATGAAAAACACCAGCGCGCCGGCTTGATGCGCGACGCGGATTTCAACATCGCGCGGCCAGCTTTGCGTGTTGAGCCAGTAGGGTTCGTCAAAGGCGTTATTGAGCCGCTTGTTCAGCGTTGAGTTGTAGACATTGAAGCGCGCCAGCAGATTGGTTGCGGGAACGGTTGCATTCGGATCGTAGGTCACGCGCATGCCAAGATCGGAGAGCGCCATTTCGGCGATGGCGTCGCGTTCCTGCAATGTTTTCGCGCCGTCATAGAGATGGGTGATCATGTCGATCTGGCCAGCGATATTTTCCGACATGTTCGCGGTCACAAGATCCCAGTGCCGTGCAAAGAAGATATAGGTGACGAGCGACTGAGTGAGAAAAATAGGCAAGATGACGATCAAGGTCACGCGCGCATAAAGACTTTTGGGAAAGTACCGGCGCCACATCGCGCTAATCCGTCATCAGGGCGTAGCCAACGCCGCGCACCGTTTGCAGATAGATCGGCGCACGCGGGTCTTCCTCGATCTTTTTGCGCAGCCGCGTCACCTGCACATCGACGGAACGCTCCATGCCGGCGGCGGTTTGTTCGGCAAGCGCTTCGCGGCTGATCGCCTCGCGTGGTTTTTGCGCCAGCGCCTTGAGTAGGGACGCTTCGCCCGCAGTGATGCGCACCAGATCGCCATACTTGCGCAGTTCGCTGCGCCCCAGCGAGAAGGTGCAGGCGCCGAATTTCACTTCGCGTTTTTCATGCGGCGAAGGCGGCGCGCGGCGCAACAGTGAGTTGACCCGCAACAAAAGCTCGCGCGGCTCAAACGGCTTTGACAAATAATCGTCAGCGCCCATTTCAAGACCTTCAATGCGGTCTTCGGGGAGGCCGCGCGCGGTAAGCAAAAGGATAGGCACATTCGATGCGGCGCGCACCGCCCTGGTGAGCGCGAAGCCTGTCTCGCCCGGCATCATCACATCGAGGATCAAGACGTCAAAATCAACCGACGCCATTAGCGTGCGCGCTTCCTTGGCGTTGCAAGCGACGGAGGTGCGGAATCCGTTTTCACTGAGATAGCGTTTCAACAGCGTGCGAATGCGGTCGTCATCATCGATCACGAGAATATGGGCGGCGCCTTCGGCGATGTGCGAAGCGGTGCTCAAGATCGGTTCGTCCTCAATAACTCCGCCGCGCGCATGGAATATTCTGCGCCAGTCCATAAGGTCATCATGGCGGCGATCCATAAAGCGGCGCTCGCAACCGGACGCAAGGGTTCGCCGGCCAGTCCCGTGGGCGCGGCGGCGATTAGCAACCCGGCGGCGATCAGCTGTGCGGTGGTTTTCCATTTCGCCAAGGCTGTCACGTCCAAAGCGCGCTGAGACATGGAGAGGGCCTCGCGCAAACCACTGACCAGAAGTTCGCGCAAGATGATGATGATGACGGCGACCACGCCTGCGCCCGTGACCACGCCGTTGCGCACCAGCAGGATAAAGGCGGCGGCGATCAGCAGCTTGTCGGCGATGGGATCAAGCGCGGCGCCCAGTGCGGATGTTTCACCGCGCGCGCGCGCCACGCGGCCGTCAACAAAATCTGTCAGCGCGGCGATGGTGAAAATCACCAGCGCAACATTCATGTTCCATATGGCGTCCGCCAGAAACGCGAACACAAAAGGAATAACGAGCGCCATGCGCGCCAGTGTGATGAGATTGGCCATGAGCCCCAGCGTAAACTGCGCTGCGCCAAGACGCTAGCGGCGCCCGCTAACCGTCTTTCTTGTCGCCGCCCCACAGGCGTTTCCACCAATTGTCCGGCTCTGGCGGGTCGAAGCTTTGGCCTTCATCGCCCATCTTGTCGCGGATGTCGTCAATATCCCAGCCGGTGAGGTTGGCGAGCGTCTGGGCTTCCTTCTCGAAACGCTTCGGCAGTTCCGCGCGATATTGCTTCGCTGCGTCGCAGGTTGCATCGCCCTTATAGGGGTGGCGCAACACATAGCGGCCCTGATAATTCGAGCGGTCGCCGGTTTCCTTGAACTGCAGGTCCTCGGGGAAATGTTCGGCGTCATAAGAGACATGCAGGCGCGTGACGAATACATCTTGCGCGGCTTGCGGGTTGGGGCGGCGCGGCAGAACGCCGGGCGCGTCACCGCCATCGAGCCAGTAGACGCCAAGCTCGCGCAATTCATTCTGCGACAGCGGATCAGCCGCGCAAGGGTCGCACCAGTTCATGTCCCAGGCGTATTCAAGAAACACGGCGCGTTCGTTTTCCTGCTCCACCTGTTGTTCAAACATCGATTTGTAGAAGTCGCCAAACTCACCCTTCACATAAAGTGGAATGTCCATGCCGGTGGGCAGTTTCGTCGTGCGGTAATTGGTCGTCTCGATGCGCCCGGAGCGGGTGAGGGCGAAGACGAATAGCTCTT
The DNA here is from genome assembly GCA_021604585.1 of Hyphococcus sp. GTDB lineage: Bacteria > Pseudomonadota > Alphaproteobacteria > Caulobacterales > Parvularculaceae > Hyphococcus. Next base: position 11,922 of record BQJG01000071.1, on the reverse strand, counting down.
GTTTTCCCTGCGCGTTGACGGTGCCGAGCCGGATTGGCAGCAGGAACTTCGGCGACTCAAACGCCACCTGTAGCGGGCGAAGATATTTAAGGCCGGTCTTGGCTTGCTCTTCAAGGTTGACCTTGGCGACGAAAAATTTCGTGCCTTGCTTGATGTAACTGCCAAGCGTCGCTTCGGCGCCTTGAGGCAGCTTGTAGCCATTCTGCACCAGCCAGCCGGCGAGACCGTCGGACTCTTTGGCTGACAGGATTTGGATGTCATATTCGCCGACAGTGTATTCCGCCTCGACCGTGACGCCGAACCCGTCCTTGCGGGCATTGCCGACCGCATCTTCGGCGACCGCGGCGGGCGCGGCCATTTCAAACTCGCGGCGGCGGTAGACCATGCAAGGGTCTTCATCGAAATATTCAACCAGTCGCGGCGCGGTGTAAGCGTCAAGATGATCGAGGATGGCGTTGTCGGTGACGTGGATCTGGCCTTCCTGCAACACCACCGGCACCGGGATGACGATGGCGAATTCTTTCAGGTCGCCCTGATAATCATTGGCCATGGTCATTACGGTGCGCTCGCCGTCGCGCATGATCGCGACTTTTGAGGCTTTGTTGAACAGTTTGGTGTCGGCCTTCGCCACATAGAATCCGCAAAAGGCGACGGCGCCGCCAGTGACGGCGAGGGCGGAAGTTGCGACAGCCGCCGCGAGCAGGGTTTTCTTAAGGGATCGTTTCATCGTTTATCTCTCCATCATTCAGCGGGAAGCGGGTGCGGGCGCGCGCTAGTGACCCGAATCCGAAATTCGTTCACCATATCCGGAGGCGCTAAAACGAATTTCGGATTCATACGGGTCACTATAGGATATTGATTCTAGTGAGGCTTTTGGATTTGGAATTCGTTCAGGTGCCCGCCGAAAGTGTAAAACGAATTCCAAATCCGCCTCACTAGGGAGGCGCGCCAGAAAGCGAGGACGTGTGACGGGATCGCCCCAGTGATAATGCGGCGCCGGGTCGAAGCGTTCGATGACCGGCCGCAACACGCACATGGCGGCGAGGGCGTAAAAAATGCCGTCCGAGATATAAAAGTGATAGGCGAGCACATAGGCGATCAGCGCCGCGCCGGCGGCGAACACCGCGCGGGCGACGGCGCCGTCGGGTGTCGTCTTCGGATCGGAAATCATAAAGAACGCAAACAGGATAAGCGCGCCGTTCTGAAAGCGCATCAGCGGGATGGCCAACGGATCGCCGAGCCACAAGGCGCGCGCAATTATCAACGCCGCATAGGCGCCGAGAAAAATCAGCGGCACGTCGATGCGGGCCGCGCGATAGGTGACGACCATTCCCGCGCCAGCGATCAGCGCGGCGAGCCAGATGGCGTTGCCCCATTGTCCCGACGGCGTCCAGGCGGCGCCCGGCAAAGCGGTCTGCGACAGCAGCAATAAAGTGACGATGCCGATATTGGCCGGGTTGAAAATATGTTTGCCGTAAAGGCGCATGGTGAATTTCGAGCCGACGGCGATGGCGGCTGCGATCATCAGCGGCGTCAAGGCGTCGGCGCGCAGGAGCAATGACAATGACAATGCGGTGATGAGGGCGCTGCGCGGCTCGAACCGCATGGCTGACATGAACGAGCCGATAAACTGGACCGACAAAGCGGTGGCGAAAATCGCAGCGATCTGCAGCGGCGAGATTTCAAACGCGCGGCTGGTGACTCCAAAGGCAAGCAGCGCGCCCAATGCCGCGATCTGATAGTGGCGCGGGTCGCGTGCGAGCCGCTGAAAAAATCCGCCGTCTGTCATCTTGCGTGTCCGGCCCCCTGCCGCAGGGGCTTTAGACACGACGAACAAGGCGGAAACGCGGCGGCGAGGCGAAGGTTTTCGGGCGCTAGCCCGCCATCGCGCCGGCGAGTTCCTTCACCAGCCGCGCCGCCACATGGGCGGTGAGAAGATTGATGTCCTTTTCCGGGTTCAATTCGACAATATCGGCGCCGATGGGCGCCGTTTTGAGACGCTTGATCATGGATATCACGTCACGGGTCGAGAGCCCGCCCGGTTCGGGGTGCGACACACCCGGCGCGAAGGCCGGATCGAGCCCATCGAGATCAATCGAGACATAAAGCGGCCCGGTCAGCCGGTCATAAGGGATCGCGTCCGCCTCATCAGCGCCAAGCATGACGACGCCGTGTTTCTCACCGAACACACGTTGCGCCGGGCCGATGCTGCGCAGACCCACCTGCACCAGCGTTCCGACGCAGCCATCCTCAATAGCGCGCGCAAAGGGGCAGGCGTGCGAATAGGGGTCGCCCTCGAACTCGTCATAAAGATCGGTATGCGCATCCACATGCAGAATGTTCATGGGGCCATGAAAATCTTTGAGCGCTTTCAATATCGGATAGGTCACCGAATGGTCGCCGCCGAGACTCAACGGTTTTGTTTTTGCTTTCGTTGCAGCGCTGATCCGCGCCGAGATCGCCGCGCGCGCCTCTGCGCCGTCGGAAGGCAAGTCCGCGAAGTCATAAACGGAAATAGTTTCTCGCGCATCAAGACCGTCAATCGAATAGGGGCTTGAACTCTCGGCAAACAAAACCGCGCGAATAACCGGCGGCGCCAGGGCCGGCCCGCGCGCATAAGACGAACTTGCATCCCATGGAAAGCCGAGAAGAGTGATGGTCATGGTGTGGTCACCTGTTTCGCTGTAACTTGAATAAGTCTGGCATATCGACCGCGAACAGTACCGTAAAATCCAACGTTTAGGCGCTCAAACAGGATTTGGGCGAACACGGCTCAAGATGGCGTAGAAGGGATTTTGAACCAAAATAGGGTCATTTACACTCAGTGAACCATTTTCAGTACAAATGTCTTGATTGAACCAAAATAAGTTCGTATTGTTCCATCATGACGAAACCGCAACCCAAACACGCCGCAATCTTGATGGGCGATATTGTCGCCAGCAGCGCCCACCCCGATCCAAAAGCGCTGCAAAAGGAATTCGCCGCCGGCGTGGCGTTGATGAACAAAGAATTTGCAGCGCAAATTCGCTCGCCGCTGACGATTACGCTGGGCGATGAGTTTCAGGGCGTTGTTGAGACTCTCGCCACGGCGTTCGACATCGCCCACAGGATGCGCATCCTTTTTCTGATGCAGGGGATCGAATGCCGCTTTGTGGTTGGCGCGGGGGAGATCAGCACGAAAGTCAACGCCAAGAAAGCATGGAACATGATGGGCCCAGGACTTGCGGCGGTGCGCGAGCGGCTGAATTCCATGGACGATGAAAACGCCTATGACTTTGTCCTTGCCGGCGATCCGATCCTTAGTGAGTTTATTGAAATATTTGCAAAAACAATGACCGAGATCGAAAGAAATTGGACGAAAACCCAGTTGGCCTATATGGGCGCCTATTATCTCAAGGAGAACCGGTCCGCCGTAAATTTAGCGAAGGCCTTCAAGGTCACAGGCAGAAATGTTTACAAGGTGATCGACGCGGCAAAGCTGAAATTATACGAGGAGCAGCTCAAAGGCGTGACGATTATTCTTCGCCAAAACGATAAATCCAATGGTGCTGATAAATGAGTTGGGAAAACGCGCTTTGCGTTCTGATCTATCTTGGTTTCATTCCGCTATTGCTGAATGCAGGCAACCGATTCTGCCGCGCGGTGGTGAGAGCTTGCGGCGCGCCGCCCTTGCCGCGGCATGCGCCGGGCGTGGCTGCGGTTGAGGGGGCGGCGGGCGATGCGCCCGCTGAGGAAAAGTCCTCCGCGCAAGAGCAGCGATGGAAGGCTGGGCGCGTCATCGGCTCGCTAGAAAGAATTCTTATTTTTATTGGCGTTCTTACGGTGCGGTGGGAAGTGCTCGCCGGCGTCGTCGCGCTGAAGACCGTTGCGCGATACAAGGAACTCGATACGCAGCTTAACGCCGAATATTTCCTGATCGGGTCGCTCGCGAGCATTTTGTGGGCGGTGGTCGTGGCTGCGCTGTTCGTTTTTTTCGACGCGCAGTTTGGTTTCGGTCTGGTTGAAAATATGCGGGCTGTTCTCGGTTTGACCTAGGGCGTTTTCGAGAAAAAGTGGTTCCCGGTTTTTCGTCCGGAAACGCCCTATTATTAGATTCTAGCGCATTTCTGATCGGAAAACTGCGTCACACTTTTCCGGAAATGCGCTAGCCAGCCGCCGTCCGTCTCACCCCCCATGAAAATAGTCGTAAATCTTCTGCGCCAGCGCGGCCGAGACGCCTTCGACGGCCTGCAGGTCTTGCGGTTTGGCGCGGGCGATTTCTTTGGCTGAGCCGAAATGGTTGAGAAGGGCGCGTTTACGTTTCGCGCCGATGCCCGAAACGCCGTCGAGCGGATTGGCGCTGACCGCCTTTTTGCGCTTGGCGCGATGGGCGCCGATGGCGAAGCGATGGGCTTCATCGCGCAGGCGCTGCAACACAAAGAGGCCCGGATCGCGCGGCGGCAGGGTGAAGGGCTCGCGCCCTGGCATCACCACTTGCTCGCCGACAGCGCCCATAGTGCGGTCGATGCGTTTTTGCCCCGAGTCGTTTTCGCGGCGGCCTTTGGCGACGCCGATGATGCAAATGCCTTCGGCTTGCGGATCGACGCCGAGTTCCTTGAGCGCATCGAGTGTCACGGAAAGCTGGCCCTTGCCGCCGTCAATAATCACGAGGTCCGGGCGTTCGGCGTCTTCGTCTTTGAGGAGGCGCGCAAAACGGCGCGTTAGAACTTCACGCATCATGCCGAAATCGTCGCCGGGCGCGAGACCTTCGGTCTTGATGTTGAATTTGCGGTACTGGTTTTTAATGAAGCCGTCCGGACCGGCGACGATCATCGCGCCGATCGCGTTCGATCCTTGAATATGCGAGTTGTCATAGACCTCGATGCGTTCCGGCGGCGCCTCAAGCCCGAGAATGTCGGCGAGCTGGCGCAGCGATTTCTGCTGGCTGGCGCTTTCCGCCATGCGCCGCGACAGGGCCTCGCGCGCATTCATCTCGGCGGCTTTGACGAGGTCGCGCTTTTCGCCGCGCTGCGGTTCGTGGATCGCCACTTTGCGATTCGCCTTGATGGTCAGCGCTTCGGAGAGGAGGTCGGCCTGCGGTGGCTTTACAGACACATAGATTTCGCGGGGCGGCTCGCGCGAGTCATAAAACTGCGCGATGAACGCATCGAGGATCGCGGGCGGTTCGTCCTCCTTGTCATGTTTGGGGAAAAAAGCGTGATTGCCCCAATTCTGACCGCCGCGGAAGAAAAACACCTGCACGCAGGATTGTCCGCCCTCGGAATGGATGGCGAAGACGTCGGCTTCGCTTACCCCGCCGGGGTTTATGTCCTGCGTTCCCTGAATATAGGAGAGCGCACGAATGCGGTCGCGCAGTTTCGCCGCGCTTTCAAAATCGAGATCGGTGGAGGCTTGTTCCATTTGCTTGGAAAGCGTTCGCTGAATCTGGGCGCTCTCGCCCGAAAGAAACGTCTTCGCCTCGTCGACCAGCTCTTTGTAATCTTCGGCGCTCACCAATCCGACGCAGGGCGCGGCGCAGCGTTTGATCTGGTGCAACAGGCAAGGGCGCGTGCGGCCTTCATAAACGCTGTCGGTGCAGGAGCGCAGGAGAAACGCTTTTTGCAGTGTGTTGAGGGTGCGGTTGACCGCGCCCGCTGACGCAAACGGGCCATAATAGGAGCCGGGGCGTTTCTGCGCGCCGCGATGTTTTACAATTTGTGGCGCCTCGTGATCTTCGGCGACGAGAATGAATGGAAATGATTTGTCATCGCGCAGGATGACGTTGTAGCGGGGTTTAAGTTGTTTGATCAGGTTGGCTTCGAGCAGCAGCGCCTCGGTCTCCGTCGCGGTGACGACAAACTCCATGGCGCGCGTTTCGGAAATCATCCGCGCGATGCGGTTGGAATGACCGCGTCCCTGCGCATAGGACGTGACGCGGTTCTTCAAATTCTTTGCCTTGCCCACATAAAGAACGTCGTTCTTTGCGCCATACATGCGGTAGACGCCGGGCTTGGCGGGCAGGCGCGTTACATGGTCAGCGATCAGCGCCGCGCCGGAAAGCGGCGCGTCAACGGGCTCTGGAACTGGGGCGTCGGCGTTCATAGGTAATGGTTAACCGGGCGTTCACGATCCGGGCGTACATCTTACTAGGAGCTAATCGCCTGCGGGCGCGAGGTCAAATGCCGGACGAGCTGAAAAACAAATCCGATGTTTCGATCGTCTTGATCCTGTTCACGGCGCTCGCCGTTTTTGGCGTCGCCGGGGGTGGTTTCTTTGTTCACGATTATGCGCGCGCACGCGCCAGCCTCAACTGGCCGGCGGTGGAGGGCATCGTCCTTAGCCATCTCGATGGCGATAGCGGCCGCACGCGTTATGTTTATTCATTCGACGGCCGCAGTTTTGAATCGACGCGCGAACGCAATTTCATGGCGCGCTTTATGAAGACCGGCAAAGCCGACTTTCGCCCGGGCGAGTCCGTCACGGTTTACGTGAACCCGGACGATCATGCTTACGCGGTGTTGTTTCCCGGCGGCGCCAGTGCGGCGTTTGTGTTGCTCTCGCTGCTCAGCGGGCTTTCGGTTTTTTTTGGTGTGGGCGGCATTGTTTGGGCTTTGTCGCGCGCCAGCGAAGCAACCCTCGAACTTGCGGGCAACGCAGCGTAATTTTATTTCTTTGTGCGTATGATCTCGACGCCAACAGCTTCGGCTTCGGTGATCGCGTTTGGTTTGATGATCCGCACCATCACGGACAGCACCATCGGATGCGACATGACGAGATCGGCGACGCGTTCGGCGAGCGTTTCCACCAGCTTGATGTGGCCTTCAGCAAGGATCGCCTTGATCCCTTGCGTCATACGGTCGTAGCAGACGACATCTTCCATGGAATCGCTGACTGGATTGGCGGGTTCGATCACTTCCGCTTCAAAGTCGATGCGGACCGGCTGTGCAGCGCCTTTCTCGCTTTCATAGGCGCCGATATACGCATCGAGCACCAGCCCGCGCACAAACACTTTACGGCGCGGCGCGGTTGCGCTGCGGGGCAAAGGCGTAATCTCAGATAAGGTCTCTGGCGGCTTTTTGGATTCGTTCATTAGCTATTCCTGCACCAGCACGTCTGGCGTCTTCCAGGCGAGATGTTGTCCGCCATCGACGGCGATCATCTGTCCGGTGACCGAGCGCGCCGACAGTAAATAGACCAGCGCGCCGCAAATGTCTTTCGGATCGGCCCCATGCCCTAAAATGGTGGCTTCATTCTGACGGCGCCAGTCTTCGTCCGATTGCCGCGGGTTCTTCAGGGTCGGGCCGGGGCCGATGGCGTTAACGCGAATGCCGGACGGGCCGAGGCCCTGCGCCATGGTTCTGGTCAGCACCCACAGGGCGGCCTTCGATGCGGTGTATGAAAGAAACTGCGGCGTCAGCTTCAACACGCGCTGGTCGATGATGTTGACGATCTGCGCGCCGGGTTTGGCTTGGGCGGCAAAATCCTGCGACAGTTTCGCTGGCGCGCGCAAGTTGACCTCCATATGCAAGTCCCAGCTTTCGCGGGTCATGCTGGCGACATCATCATGCGCAAAGGCGGAGGCGGAATTGACCAGCAGGTTGAGCGGGCCGAGCGCATCACCCGCTTGTTTGATAAGCGTGGAGACTTCGGCTTCTTGCGAAAGATCGGCGCGCAGCGCGACCGCCTTGCGACCTTTGGCCTTGATCAGGGCGACGACATCATCGGCGTCTTTCGATGATGCATTGTAATGGACAGCGACATGGTATCCGGCGTCGGCGAGCGTAAGCGCCAGCGCACGGCCAATGCGTTTGCCGGCGCCGGTGACGAGAGCTGCGCCCGTCTCATTGGCGGGCACGGGCTAAAACGCCCCGGCGTTGGTGGCGAGCAGGATCATAAAGACAACATAAGCGAGGGTGAAAATAAGGCCCCAGATGCGGTTGATGTCTTTGCGCGAAATCACGAAGGCGGCGAGCGCGACCGCTGCAATCGCCATCACCGGCAGATCGAGGATCAGCGACTCGCTGTCGAAATAGGCGGTGCCGGCAAGACCCGCAGCGCCGCCAACGGCGAGAATGTTGAAGATGTTGGAGCCGACCACGCCGCCAATCGCCACGTCGGATTTTTTGTGGATCGCCGCGGCGAAGACGGTCGCCAGTTCAGGCAGGGAGGTGCCAAAGGCGACAATCGTCAGGCCGATCAGCTCTTCGCGCACCCCAAGGCCATAGGCGAGGCTGGAACCGTTGCTCACCAGCAAATGCGCGCCAAGCGGCAAGCCGATGAGGCCGGCGATCAGAAAACCGACGGTCTTCAGCGTGACGCCGCCCGTCACTTTATATTCCTCCACTTCATCAAGGATCGGATCATCCGCTTTGCCGGAACTGGCGCGGATCAGCATGTAGCTGACATAAGCGATGATGCCGACAAACAGACCCGCGCCGATCTTCGTATCGATCAAGCCCGGCCCATAGGCGGCGGCGAGAAACGCGGCTGTTGCGATCAACATAATGACGGCGTGACGGCGCAGCCCCGGCACATGCGTCGTCACCGGATAGATTAGCGCGGGAAGCCCCAGCACCAGAAAAATATTGGCGATGTTCGAGCCGATAATATTGCCCAGCGCGATGCCGTCATTGCCAGTGATCACCGCCTGCACGGTCACCACCAGTTCCGGCGCCGACGTGCCGAAGGCGACGATGGTCAGGCTGACAAGCAGCGCGGGAATTTTGAGAGCGGCGGCGAGACTGACGGCGCCGCGCACCAGCATGTCGCCTGCAATGAGCAAAAGCGCGAGACCAAGAATAATATAAGCAATTTGAGGTGCGATCTCGGGGATCATGAAACGCCTTTGCGTTTTGCGCCGGTGATGATGTTAACGAGCCGAGCCTGACACTGAGGGCCAATCAGACGGTCTCGCCGATCAGCGCCCAACGGGTTCGAGGCGGCGGTCAGAGAGCCCATATGGGAAACTCTCCGCCGCATTCCTAGTCGAGGCTGCCTTTCTCAAGCAGGTTGAGAATTGCAAAAGTGAGAAAAAACACGCCGATCGCCGCGACCGACATCCAACCTGGACCCATGAAAAACCCCTTCAAAGCGTTGCCAAGCGCTCCTTATAGGGTGGCTCGCACGGAGCGTCACCCCTCCTGAAGGGCGGAAAATGTCAGGAATTCCGCCGGACCCGTGCGCCGGTTGCGCTGAATTTTGATTAAAACCGGAGCTATTGAGCACACCGCTTTTTCATTTGTCCCGCAGTATCTTCTACTTAGGGTTGCAAATAAGGGCGGGCCTATATGAACACGGAAGTTCTGGAAAAGCCGGGGAATTTCGCGCTGAAGCGCGTGACGGAGCGGCGCCTGACCGAGCGGGTCAAAAACAAATGGGCCCGCATCGCCCGTGACCGGCTTCCTTCGCTGAAGGAAGTGGAGACGATCAATTTCGGGCCGGACAAGCCTTTTTGTTTCGCAGTCGATCTTCGCCTGTCCGATGTGTTTCCATATTTCCTGTTTATGGGCGAAGAGCTGGCGAAATACTCGACCGTCTATCCCATGGGCGATCCGCGCCGGGAGAAAACACTGCTCGATACCGCGCTCGCGAAGATGGATGAAGCCGCGCTGAACCGCATGCCGGTGGAATTCAGCGAAATCAAACGGCTCGATGATGGCCGCCGGGTGGCGTTCCGCAGCATTCTTTTGCCGGCCTCTGAAAATGGTGAAGACGTGACGCATATTTTCGGCGCCGCGAGCGGGCGCATTCTCTAGCGTACACCGCTTTTAAGCCCTTGCTTGGCGCTTATGGTTACGGCGCCCGGCGAATTTGATCTAAATTTTCCCTCAGCCGAAAATCGTCAGCTTACGAACCTGTTCTAAAGTTCATGCAGGAACGGGAGAGAGAGCGGGGCGGCGATGCTGAGCGATGTTGCAGAATTATTTGGAGGTGAGGCGGCAGCGCCGGCGGCGGACCGCCGGTTGAGCCGGCGGCTTGTGGATGCCTGGGCGCGCGCGGCGCGCGGACATTTTCCGAGCTGGGACGCCATGCGCGACTGCGATCTTGGCGATGATTGGGATTGGATCTTTGCAGTCGATCTCGAAAAAAGCGTCGGCTTTCCTTTTTTTGTGTTTCTCGGCGACAGCCTGGCGAAATTGTCCGACGTTCACTTGAGCGGGCCGGACGACTGGACTTTGTCGGTGCTGGATAAGGCGACGTCGGATATTTATGCCGCAGTCGCGTCCGAGGCGCCGCATTTCCGCGAAGACGCCATAACGCTCTGCGACGGCCAGCGGCTGATGTTTCGCTCCGTGACGGCGCCGCTTGCCGAGGACGGCATCAACATCACGCATGTGGTCGGCGCCTTGAGCGGGCGGCTGGCGCTGGATGGCGGGCCAGCCCTTCGGTTGGTTGAGTAAGCGCCCGTACGACCTCACGCTTCAATCTTTCACAATAAGTTGCTTTCGCAGCGCTTTTCTCCAATCGGGGAAGGGCGTGCGCGTGGATTTGTCTCGCTTGCAGGCCGCGCCTGCCAAGACTAGGGTCCGGCCAAATTTCAAGACATCGCGCTGGGACGCTGTCGTCCTGAAGCGCCAAATTGGCGAGGACTCCCATGAAAACACTCGGACATTTTATCAATGGCAAGCATGTGGCTGGCGCTTCCAGCCGTTTGCATGACATCTATAACCCGACCACCGGCGAGGTGCAGTCGCAGGTCTCCCTGGCGAGCCGGGCCGAGCTGACCAAAGCAGTCGATGCGGCGGAAAAAGCGTTTCCGGGCTGGGCGGCGACCAACCCGCAAAAACGCGCGCGGGTGATGTTCAAGTTCAAAGAGCTTGTCGAAAAGGACATGGACAATCTCGCCCGGATGCTTTCGTCAGAGCATGGCAAGATTTTACCCGATGCGCGCGGCGACGTGATCCGCGGTCTCGACGTGGTCGAATTCGCCTGCGGCATCCCGCATCTTCAAAAAGGCGAATACACCGAAGCCGCCGGGCCGGGCATTGACGTTTATTCCATGCGCCAGCCGCTCGGCGTCGTCGCCGGCGTCACGCCGTTCAACTTTCCGGCGATGATCCCCATGTGGATGTTCGGCGTCGCCATCGCCTGCGGCAACACCTTCATTAACAAGCCGTCGGAGCGCGACCCGTCCGTGCCGCTGCGTCTTGCGGAACTGATGATGGAAGCCGGCGCGCCGGAAGGCGTTTTGAATGTCGTCAATGGAGACAAGGAATCCGTCGACGCAATCATCGAAGATCCGCGCATCAAGGCGATCTCGTTCGTTGGCTCATCGGATATCGCCAATTATATTTATGCAGGCGGCGCCAAGCACGGCAAACGCGTGCAGGCGTTTGGCGGCGCCAAGAACCACATGATCATCCTGCCCGACGCGGACATGGACAATGTGGTCAACAATCTCATTGGTTCGGCTTACGGCTCGGCGGGCGAACGCTGCATGGCGACGCCGGTCGCGGTGCCCGTAGGCGAGGGCACGGCTGACACGCTGATCTCGATGCTGAAGCCGAAAGTGGAAAGCCTGCGCATCGGGCCGTCCATGTCGGAGGATTCCGATCTCGGCCCGCTGGTCACCGCCGCCCACAAGGCGCGTGTCGCGAGCTACATTCAGATGGCGATCGATGAAGGCCAGGAGTGCATCGTCGATGGCCGCGAGTTTTCGCTGCAAGGCTATAAGAACGGGTTCTTTATGGGCGGCACCTTGCTTGATCACGCCAAGCCCGGCCACAAATCATACGAAGAAGAAATCTTCGGGCCGGTGCTGCAAATTGTCCGCGCGAAAAACTTTGAGGAAGCGACAAGGCTTCCGTCCGATCACCAATATGGCAATGGCGTTGCGATCTTCACCCGCAATGGCGCGGCGGCGCGCGAGTTCGCCGCCAAGGTCAATGTCGGCATGGTCGGCGTCAACGTGCCGATTCCGGTGCCGGTCGCCTATCACACATT
>BQJG01000070.1 GCA_021604585.1 Hyphococcus sp. | reverse complement strand
GCGCGAGAGGCGGACGCACTTTCCCGCACTCCCGCACGGATCCGGTTCTGCGCGGCTGACCGTTTACAAGGCGCGCACCAGACCGAACGCCCGGCCCGCGCCAAAACCAAAATGTCAAAGAGCCGAATCGAACGCCGCTTTTGCCGCTCCGATCCTGACGCTGCAAGAACCTGATGAGAGATGTTGCGCTCGCTCTTTAATGAGCATCAGCGCGTTCCGTCCGGTCGCATGACAACGCGACACGAAGACTAAACCCGCTGCGGTTTTGGTGGATAACTATTCACCAACACGGGGTTTTATGAAAGAATTCAACAGAAATGATGTAAAATGCTGCGCTGTCACTCGCCTTATGCGTGTACGGATTTTATGGCTTGAACACATCGCGCAACGCCATTCCTCCCCCCATGCAAATGGGGGAGGTGTCAGACCGGGCGAGAGCCCGGGATGACGGAGGGGGTGTTTAATTCGTTGGCGCCGAAGAACCCCCATCGCCCCTCCGGGCGCTTTTCCCATAAATGGGGGAAGAGAAATGGGATCATCAATGCTTTAAAGTGCCTACGCGTTGCCGGCGGTTTCAAACAACGATGCGCGCAGCGCTTCGTCGGGCTTCTTGCCGCCCCAGATGAAAAAGTTGAACGCCGGATAAAACCGGTCGACAGCTTCGCTGGCGGCGCGGATCAGCGCTTCGCCCTGAGTGCTGTTCAGCCCGCCCTCATCCGTCAACAACGCAGCGTTGCGATAGACAATCGAATGATCTTCCGCCCACAGATCAAAATGGCCGATCCATAAACGCTCATTGACCATGACCACCAGGCGGCTGGCGTCATCGAGGCGCCCCGCCGGCGCTTTCAGATCGAGCGGCGCACCCATTTGCAATGTCGCCAATTCGGGCCGCCAGGTGAACCACAAGCCGATGTCGCGCCACACGCCTGGCAGCATCACATGCAGCTCGTGCTCGCCAGCGCGCTCCATCTCGAACTCCAATCCGGCGGCGGCGGATTCCAGCGCCTTCAACGGATTGACGATTTGTTTTGGCTTGCGGATCAACTCGATGGACATCAGCGCCCCTTAATTCCCGACAAATTTCTCTCTTCGGGCGATTTGTCGCGATCGCCTGCAACCTATGTCGCGGCGATTCGGGTCTTCGACAAATGATTCGATTGAGCTGTTTTTCCTCAAACGCCAAAGCAAAGGACTGGGGGAATTAACTTTTTTCCATCGCAGAGGCCAGGGCGTCGAGCCGCGCCTTCAGCGCTTCATTTTCCTCACGAGCGAGCCGCGCCATGTCTTTCACAGCATCGAATTCTTCGCGGGTCACCAGATCCATATCGGCGAGCAAGGTCTGCAACCGGCTGCGAAACACCGTCTCTGCCTCGCGCCGCACGCCATCGGCAGCGCCTGCCGCCTCTGTCATCAGTTTGGCGATTTCGTCGAAAATTGCATTCTGGGTCTGCATCAAAGGCTCCTTTGCGTGGCCAATATAGTCACTCCCGCCCTAGGGCGACAGGGGCAACAAAGCGCGCTATTGAGACGCACGCAGCGAGTAAGGCCGACCCCATGAGCATCCCCTATCCGCATATTGAACCCGTTCTGTTCAAGATCGGCCCCTTTTCCCTGCGCTGGTATTCGCTGGCCTATATTGGCGGACTGGCGGTTGCATGGTGGTATCTGACGCGCCTGATCAAGAAGACCGCTCTTTGGCCAAAGGCCGGACCGCCGCTGACCCGGGTGCTGCTTGATGATGTGGTGTTCTGGGTCGCTATCGGCGTGATGGCTGGCGGGCGGCTCGGCTATCTCCTGTTTTATGAACCGAACCTGATCATCGCCCCCTGGGAAAAACTGTTTGGCGTTGTTCCCTTCCCGCCAGCGCTGATGACGTGGAATGGCGGCATGTCGTTTCATGGCGGGCTGCTCGGCGTAACCCTGGTCGGCGTCTTGTTCGCGCGCAAGCACAAGCTCAACATGCTGTCGCTTGGCGATATGTTCGCCTGCGTGACGCCGTTCGGTTTGTTTTTCGGCAGGCTGGCGAATTTCATCAACGCAGAACTCTACGGCCGCCCATGGGACGGGCCGTGGGCGATGGTGTTTCCCACAGACCCGCTCGGCCTGCCGCGTCATCCAAGCCAACTCTACGAAGCAGCGCTTGAGGGCGTCGTGCTGTTCGCGATTTTGTTTGTCGCGACGCGCGTCTATGGATTTTTAAAACGCCCAGGCGCGACGATGGGATTGTTCCTCGCCGGTTACGCTGTCTCGCGCATCATCGTTGAAAATTTCCGCCAGCCGGACGACATCGCAACGCTGCCGCAATTCCCGTTCGGACTGACCATGGGCATGGTGCTCTCCATACCGATGTTGCTGCTCGGACTGTGGCTGATCTGGCGCACAAGGAGCGCGCCTGCGAAGGCGGCCGCATGAGCACTGAGCCGTCCGAAATCACACCGCTCGAAGAACGCCTGATCGATCTGATTAAACTGAAAGGGCCGATCACTATTGCGGATTACATGACCGATGCGCTCGGCCATCCGCATGAAGGCTACTACATGCAGCGCGAACCAATTGGCGCGGAAGGCGACTTCACAACCGCGCCGGAAATCAGTCAGGTGTTTGGCGAGTTGATCGGATTGTGGCTGGTCGAAAGCTGGCAGGCCATGGGCTCGCCCGAGGCCTTCAACCTGATTGAACTTGGCCCCGGACGCGGTGTGTTGATGGCGGACATTCTGCGCTCTGCGCGATTGCGTCCCGGCTTCGCCCGCGCTGCGCAAGTGTGGCTGCTGGAAAGCTCAGGACGGCTGCGCATCGAACAGCAAAAACGATTGAAAGCGACGGAAGCCAAGCCGCTCTGGGCCGATGAATATGCAGACATTCCGCCTGCGCCGTCGCTGATCGTCGCCAATGAATTTTTCGATTGTCTGCCGATCCGTCAATTTGAACGGATCAAATCCGGCTGGCGTGAACGCCTTGTCGGTCTCGATGAAAAGGGCGAGCGCCTCGCTTTCACGCTCGGCAAAACCCCGCCGCCGCCCGATTATCATCTGCCCGCGTTTGGTGACAGCAAAGAAGGCGATATTTTCGAGATCTCCTTTGAAACGAAAAAATTCGCCGCCGATATTTGCGAGACACTGAAAAAACACCCGGGCCACGCATTGATCTTTGACTACGGACATATGGAGCGCGGCTTTGGCGATACGCTGCAAGCGGTGCGCAAACACAAATATTGGCCGCCGCTCGCCTCGCCAGGACGCGCCGACATTACCGCGCATGTGGATTTTGAAATGCTCGCCGACACGGCGATAGACTCCGGCGCCGCCGTGCATGGACCCATCACCCAGGGCCGATTTCTCGATCGGCTTGGATTGCCGTTGCGTGTCGAAGCCTTGTGCAAGGATCAGCCCGCAGACAAGGCCGCCGAAATCCGGTCTGGCGCGGCGCGCATCGCCTCGCCCAGCGCTATGGGCGAGATCTTCAAAGTGATATGTTTGTCTTCGCCGTCGCTGGCGCCGCCTGCCGGATTTGAAGCATGACACCGCCGCCTTACCTTGTTGCGCCCTCACTGGATCGCCCAAGCATTGCTCATGGATTTTTCTCGCGCGATGGCGGCGTTTCATCGCCGCCCTATCAAACACTCAATACCGGGCCCGGCTCTCATGACCGGCCGGACAATGTCGCCGAAAACCGCCGCCGCTGCGCACTCGCACTCGGCGTCGCGCCGGATCGTTTGCTCACCGGCTATCAGGTGCATTCGCCGGATGTGAAAATCGTAACGGGCCCGTGGCCGGACGGCGCCGAAAAAGTCGATGGGCTGGCGACGAACACACCCGGTCTCGCCCTTGGGGTGCTGGCCGCCGATTGCATGCCATTTCTATTCGCCGACACAGAGGCAGGCGTCGTCGGCGCGGCGCATGCGGGCTGGCGCGGGGCGCTGGGCGGCGTGCTCGAAAACATGGTCGCGGTCATGATCGGCCTTGGCGCAAAACCGGAGCGGATCACCGCCGCCGTCGGTCCCTGTCTGCGCCAGCCGAACTTTGAAGTCGGCCTCGACCTGCTTGAAACATTCACCGCCAAACTCCCTGAAGCGGAACGGTTTTTTGCGCCTGGCCTGACGCCCGACAAGCGCCAGCTCGACCTCGCCGGGTTTGGCCGCTGGCGGCTGGCGCAAGCAGGCGTGACGCAGCTCGATGATCTTGGCCTGTGCACCCTCGCCAACCCGAATCGGTTCTTCAGCTATCGCGCCATGCGCCGCGCCAATGAGGCCGATTATGGCCGCAATCTTTCGGCTATCGCCCTGAAAGAAAATTGAAATCAACTTCGCCGCTTTCGCGGGTTGCGCATCCGTCAAGAAACCGTCATGTAACCCGCGCGTGGGGAATAGATTGGGGCAGATGCTATGAAACTGATCGCCGGCAACTCCAACCGACGGTTAAGCGAGTCAATCGCGCGCAGACTGTCCACGTCCCTCGCCCGCGCGGAAATCAAAACCTTTAAAGACGGCGAAGTCTTCGTCGAAATCCAGGAAAATGTCCGCGGCGAAGATGTCTTCGTCATCCAGTCGACATCTTATCCCGCCAACAACAATCTGATGGAGTTGCTGATCACGACGGACGCGCTGAGCCGCGCCTCGGCCAGCCGCATCACCGCCGTCATTCCGTATTTCGGTTACGCCCGTCAGGACCGCAAAGCCGGCCCCCGAACACCGATCTCCGCCAAGCTGGTTGCGAACCTGATCACCACCGCCGGCGCCGACCGGGTTTTGACCGTCGATCTTCACGCCGGTCAGATTCAGGGCTTCTTCGATATTCCCACCGACAATCTTTATGCGGTGAAGGAATTCGAACGGCGCATTCGCGAAATTCACAATGGCGATCTCGGCGAAGTCACGGTCGTGTCTCCTGACGTTGGCGGCGTGGTGCGGGCGCGGGCGCTGGCGAAAAAACTCAATGATCGTCCGCTGGCCATTGTCGACAAGCGCCGCGAAGGGCCGGGCCTATCGGAAGTGATGAACATCATTGGCGAAGTCTCAAACCGCCATTGCGTGATCTTCGATGACATTGTCGATTCCGGCGGCACGCTGTGTAATGCAGCGCAGGCGCTCATCGACAAAGGCGCCAAATCGGTCACCGCCTGCGTCACCCATGGCGTTTTGTCCGATCACGCCGAACAGCGCGTGATGAAGTCCGCTGCGCTGACGCGGTTGATCATCACTGATTCCATCGAAGCAACGGCGGAAGTTTCGGAATGCCCGAAAATCGAGCAGGTTCCGATTTCAACATTGCTCGCCGAAGCGATCCGCCGCATCGCCAACGAAGAATCGGTGTCGAGTCTGTTTGACTAGAACAGGTTGTAGAACCACAGCGTCACCCTCTCCCCGCTCATTCCCGCGAAAGCGGGAATCCATGAGGCATGTTCGGTTTTTTTGTATCTGGATTCCCGCTTTCGCGGGAATGAGCGGAATTTGGCGCTAAAGATTTTCCTCGACCGGAACGCCGCCGCGCTTATAGACAACGCCGCCCTTCATCACGAAATCCACATGCTGCAGCAGGTTGATGTATTCCAGCACGTCGCCATTGACCGCGATGATGTCGGCCTTCTTGCCCGCTGACACCGTGCCGACTTCATCGGCGACGCCCATCATCACTGCTGGCCAGTAAACCGCTGAGCGGATCACATCCATCGCCGGGAGCCCCATGACGCGCACCATCACGTCCATCTCATTCCAGGTGGACTGGCAATGAAACTTCATCGGAATGCCGCTATCGGTGCCAATGAGAAACACGACGCCCGCCTCGCGCAATTGCGCGATCTTGCGTTTCAGCGTTGGCTTCCTGAGCGGCGTTAGCTGCGTGTAGCCGAGTTGTCCCGGCTGCGCGATCGATTGCTTAATATCGGCAATGGTGTCGGCTTTTAACCCGCGATGCCAGCAATCATTGTCGAGTTTTTCAGGATTGGCGACGGTGCGGTCAAAATTCCAAAGCCCTTCAACCGTCGGCGTCCAGAATAACGGCCCGCCAGCGATGCGTCCGGTGGCTGTGCGCTCGCGCAAGGCGGCGATGATGTCGGGCGGATATTCCGGCGCGGTCGTAAGCCCCGTATGCTCGAAATTATCGACGCCGATCTGCAATCCGACGCGAATTTCATTGGGCCGGTGCGAATGCGCCACGACTTTCATGCCGCGCTTATGCGCTTCATCGACAATCGCCTGCGCCACGCCTTTCGGCATTTTGTCCTGATCGATGAGCTTGACGATATCCATGCCGGAATCGTCGAGAATTTTCACCTTGGCGCGTGCGTCGCCCGCTGACCGCACCGGCCAGCGATACCCCTTCTCCCAGTCTTCGACTTCCGCCTGCAGAAACGGGCCGGACATAAATAGTCGCGGCGCTGGAATTTCGCCACGATCAGCGCGCTCTTTCACACTCCTTGATGCTTCGAGCGGCGCGCCAAGATCGCGCGCGGATGTTACGCCGGCGAGCAGCAATTGCACTGCGCTCGCTGGCATGATCTCGTCGGCGAAGCGGTCGGGATAAGTCGATTGCCAGTGCGGGTAATCGGCATGGCCGTTAATGTCGAGATGCGCGTGCGATTCCCAGAGCCCCGGCAAAACATCCTTGCCTTCGGTTGAAATGACTTCGTAACCGGCCGGCACCTCCAGCGTATCCACCGTGCCGACTTTGGTAATCGTGTCGCCATCAATCAGGATAACGCTGTTCGCAATCGGCGCATGACCGAAACCGTCGATCAACCTTCCGCCCACAAGCGCGATGCGATCCTGCGCTGCCGCGCCTACGATTGAAAACACGGCGACCGACACCGCCGCCAGGAATGCTGTGAAATTGCGCGCCATCGTCCGTCCCCTTGCTCAGCTCACTAAGCAGTAAACGGGAACCCGCGCTGGCGCGCAACCGGCTCTAACCCGGATCTTTGCCGCCCGGCTGCCAAAGCTGGATCGGATTGCCCTCCGGATCGAAAAGCTGGGCGAATTTCCCGTTGGGATACTCTTCCGGATCAACCTCAACCTTGATCCCATTATTGCGCAACTGCGCGACCATGGCTTCGAGGTTCTTGACCCGGAAATTGATCATCCACTGGTTTTTCATATCGCCGAAATAGGTCGTGTCTTCCTTGAACGGCGCGAAGACGGTCGTCCCCGCATTGTTGCGCCAGGCCGGCTTGTCATAATCGTCAGGCACCCGCAACACGCCGAAATTGTCTTCATACCACTTGGCGAGCGCGCCGGTGTCTTTCGCTCGAAAGAAGAACCCGCCAATGCCGTCGACTTTTTCCATGCTGTTTTCTCCTCGCTGTTGGTGAGAGTGCAGCATGGAGATTCGGGACACGCAACCGCTCAACGCTATAAAACATGCCGCCTCACCCATAGGGATGAGGCTGTTGGGCCGAATGAATGACGCTGAATTGGTTCAGCCCTTGCCGCGCGTCTTGGTTTTTCCGGGCTTGGCGTTTTTTTCGATCCACTCGACGAGCTGACCGGCGACATCAATGCCGGTCGCTTTCTCAATTCCTTCAAGGCCCGGCGAAGAATTGACCTCCATCACCACAGGCCCGTGATTGGAGCGCAGCAAATCCACGCCGCAGAAATTGAGCCCCATCGCCTTCGCTGCGCCCACCGCCGTAGTGCGCTCCTGCGGCGTGATCTTGACCTTTTCCGCCGAGCCGCCGCGATGAATATTGGAGCGGAAATCGCCTTCTTTGCCTTTGCGTTTCATCGTGGCGACGACTTTCTCGCCGAGAACGATGCAGCGAATGTCTTCGCCGCCCGCTTCCTTGATGAATTCCTGCACCAGAATATTAGTGTTGACGCCGCCAAAGGCCTGAATGATCGACTCAGCGGCTTTTTGGGTTTCGCCAAGCACTACGCCGATCCCTTGCGTGCCTTCGAGCAGCTTGATGATCACCGGCGCGCCGCCAATCATGTCGAGAATTTCTTCGGCCTGACTGGTGCGGTGCGCGAAGACCGTCACCGGCAGTCCGATGCCCTTGCGCGCCAGCAATTGCAGCGAACGCAGCTTGTCGCGCGAACGGGAGATCGCAACCGACTCGTTCACTGGATAAACGCCCATCATCTCAAGCTGGCGCAGCACCGCCGTGCCGTAAAACGTCACCGAGGCGCCAATGCGCGGAATGACTGCATCAAACATCGGCAGCTCTTCGCCGCGATAACGCACCGTCGGACGGTGTGACGTGATGTTGATGTAGCAACGCAAATGGTCGACCACATCCATCTCATGGCCGCGCGCTTCGGCGGCCTCAACGATGCGTTTGTGAGAATAGAGATCCGCATTGCGGCACATCAACGCCAGTTTCATGGGTTTGTCCTCTATTCTTTCGGTTCAAGCAGATAGGAAGCGCCGGGATCGATATAAAATTTGCGCCTTAGGGCATCACGACCGAGCAAAAGCCTGAACCCCATGGCGTCCCGGTTGGTCAAAGTCAAATCGATTTTCCAAACGCGTTCGCCCAGCCGCAAATGCGTTTCGATGACATAGCGCTCTTCTTCCTGGCCATTAGAGCTGCGAATGACGCGTCTGTCCACCAAGGGCGCCCGGCACAGAATTTCCGGCTTTTTTCGCCGTTGCACCGGATGCAGAAAAAACTCCACATGCTCGACGCCGTCCAGCACCGTTTCTCTGATGCGGAACGCGTGGATCGCTGATGATTTTGCGCCCGTGTCAATTTTCGCGTTGATGCGGTCAACCTCAAAATCCGGCAAGTCAGCCCATTCGCGCCAGCCGATCATCGGGCGAATTTTTTTCGTTTTTTTCTTTGACGCCTTGACGACGGTCTCTTTCGCCACGCTATAGCACTCCCGCTGCGCGCCATGCGGCGATCTTTTCAGCATCGGCGCCGATAGCTTTCAGGATTTCTTCCGTATGCTGCCCGGGTTTGGGAATGGGGCCGGGATTGGCGGGAGCTTCCGCGCTGAAACGCGGCGCTGCAACAGCCTGCAACACACCATCGACCTCGCGCAATACATTCCGCTCGCGCATATGCGCATGAGCTTGCGCTTCGGATGGCGGCAACACCGGCGCGAAACACACATCGGTTCCTTCCAGCAGCGTGGTCCATTCGTCGCGGCTTTTCGTTTTGAATATCTCCGCGAGCCGCGCCTTCATCGCCGGCCAGCGCTCGCGGTCATATTGCGCGGAGAAATCCGGATCGTCCGACAGGCCAAGGCGCGACAGCAATTCGGCATAGAATTTCGGTTCCAGAGGACCAATGCTGACCCAGCCGCCATCGGCGCATTGATACGACGAATAAAAATGCGCGCCGTCGAGCATGTTGTCGCCGCGCGCATCACTCATTCCTCCGGCAGCGCGGACGGCATAAAGCAGGTTCATCATATGCGCCGAACCGTCGACAATAGCGGCGTCGACAACGCTTCCCTCTCCGGTTTCGCGCGCGCGCATCACGCCCGCCAACACGCCAATCGCCAGGTAGAGCGCGCCGCCGCCAATATCGCCTACCAGGGTCGGCGGAGGTGTTGGCGCTTCACCAGCGGCGCCCGCATACCATGCGGCGCCGGAGAGCGAGACATAATTGATGTCATGGCCTGCCGTGTGCGCCAGCGGGCCGGTTTGCCCCCAACCCGTCAACCGTCCGTAGACCAATTTTTTGTTTCGTGCGCGCGCCGCATCGGGCCCGAGACCGAGGCGCTCCATCACGCCGGGGCGCAGGCCTTCGATCAACGCGTCAGAGCTGGCGATAATCTCGAGCGCGATTTCTTTCGCCGCATCCTGCTTCAAGTCCAACATGATGGAGCGCTTGCCGCGTTTATAGATGGCGGCTTTACCCGCATCGGCGCCGCCCTTGCGTTCGATGAGAATAACATCGGCGCCAAGATCGGCGAGCAGCATGCCGCAAAACGGACCCGGCCCCAGTCCTTCAAATTCGACGATTTTGACGCCGGACAGCACGCTCATGATTCACCCCTCAGCCCTGTGCGCCTCTCGCGCAGGCGTCGTTTCACTAATGATCATGATTCCGCTGCTGGCAAGCGCAAGACGCCGTTGATGCGCGGGATTATTCGGCTGCGTGGATATGCTGGCCGGCTGCTTTTTGCGTCAGGCGCCCGCCGGAAAAGACAAAGCCCTCAACGCCCGGCACATACAGCATGTTGGTCAGGCGGCCCGACAGCGCCACATAGCCGCCGCCCTCGCCGCCGCGCATGCACACATGCGCAAGCGGAATGACCTCACCTAGTTGCGAAAGCGACTTTTCACCCACCGCGCGGAACAAAGGCATATCATCAGGGTGAACCAGTTCCTTCGTGGTGCGCCCGAGCAGCAAGCCTGCGGGCGATCCAAACGCCTTTTCCGCGGACGGGCTGGCGTATACCACGCGCCCTTCCGGGGAGAAAATCAGCGTCACATCCAGCGACGATTCCACCAAGGCGCGAAAACGCTGTTCCGCCGTGTGCGCATCGTCAATACGGCGGCGGAGCACTGACAACAGTTTTTCATTCTTGGTGTGCAGCAGGATAGAACGGTCAATCATTCGCTGTGTCGCCAACGCAAGATAAGCGCTCGCCAGTCCATAAAGAACGACAACGGCGGCAATGGCGAGACCGTTGGTTCCCGATGTCAAAGCATAGGTAATCGCCAGCGGCGCAAGTGCAGGAAAGTTGAAAGCCACCACCGCCCGCCAAGACGCGCCCGCCGAAACGATCGCCGCCGCCGTCATGCCTGCAATCACAAAAGGCAGGAAGGCGTGATCAATTACACCGTGCACGGCGAATATGGGCGCCAGCGCGCCCCAGACCATGCCGTTCAGTCCCATGAATGTGACATGCAGTCTGGCGAAGTTGGAAAGATTGCGGGCGCCGACGCCTTCCTTGCGATAGCGCAGCCACAAAATCGCGCGCAACGTTGCGATCGCCAGCACGGCGCCAAGCCAGGTGAACAAAACGCGATGATCAACGCTGTTCCATGCAACAGCCGCAGCGATCAGGCCGTTTACCGAGCTGGCGACAACCGCCACAGGCGCGCCGCGAAACAAGAGCGCGGATCGCTCCACCTTAATCTTGACGGACTCGACCTGGGTCAGTCCCTTGAGGCGGGCCTTGCGGCTTGGAACATTTGAAATCGCGGTCTGGAGCTCCGCAATCATACGCTCTCCCTAATTCCCCGCTGATAGTATGAGATCATAAAGCGGACGCCGCTCAAACCAAAACTTTATGGGTGTGCGCAAGTCCCTCATTTTCCCCACCCCGCACAAAAATTGCCATATTTTAGGGTGTTAGCACCAAAATCGGACATTTTGCCTCAACCGTTTAATGAAACTTGTGCGCGCATTAGTCCCGCTACGTGCAACGCAGGGAAGAATTTAGGTGCAGCGCGGAAAAGCGTTTGGCCAAGCGCCAGAGCAGGGTTAAACACCATTCCGCAGCAAGCCAGAGAATCCGAATGCCGAGCTTCCAGCCTTCCGCCGCCCTTTCACGCGTAAAGCCCTCGCCAACCCTCGCCGCTACGCAAATGGCCCGCGATCTCAAAGCCTCGGGCCGCGATGTCATTTCGCTCGGCGCTGGTGAGCCGGATTTCGACACGCCGGACTTCGTCAAGGAAGCCGCTATCAAAGCGATTCGTGAAGGCAAAACGAAATACACGGCCGTCGACGGCATCCCCGAACTGAAGGAAGCCATCGCCGCCAAATTCAAACGCGACAATGAACTGACCTACGGCGTCAACCAGATCAACGTCTCACCCGGCGGCAAGGCGGTGCTTTACAATGCGCTCGTCGCCTCGCTCAATCCGGGAGACGAAGTGATCATCCCGGCGCCATACTGGGTTTCTTATCCCGACATGACATATCTTGCGGGCGGCGAGCCGGTGATCGTTGAAACGTCAGCCGAGAATAATTTCAAGCTGACGCCAGACGCGCTGGAGCGCGCGATCACGCCGCGCACCAAATGGTTCATGTTCAATTCTCCGTCGAACCCGACGGGCGCCGCTTATGCGCGCGATGAAGTCAAAGCGCTGACGGACGTTTTATTGCGTCACCCGCATGTCTGGATCATGTCGGACGATATGTATGAGCACATCGTCTATGATGATTTTGAATTTACAACGCCAGCGCAGGTTGAGCCCGCGCTTTATGAACGCACGCTGACTGTTAACGGCGCCTCGAAAGCCTACGCCATGACCGGATGGCGGCTGGGTTATGCAGGCGGACCGGCGCCGCTGATCAAGGCGATGTCGAAAGTTATGTCGCAATCGACGTCGAACCCCTGCTCAATCACGCAATATGCATGCGTCGCGGCGCTCAATGGCGATCAGTCTTTCCTGATCGAACGCAACGCCGCCTTTAAGCAGCGGCGCGATCTTGTGGTCGGCATGTTGAACGACGCGCAAGGCATTTCCTGCACCACGCCGGAGGGCGCATTTTACGTTTACCCGTCCTGCGCCGGAACCATCGGTAAAAAGACGCCTGGCGGCGCGACCATCAAAAATGACGAAGATTTCACGACCGAGCTTTTGCAAGCCGAAGGCGTTTCCGCCGTATTCGGCGCCGCCTTTGGCCTCGCTCCGTTCTTCCGCGTCTCCTACGCCGCAGCAATAGAGGACATGCGGGAGGCTTGCACCCGGATCCAGCGGTTTACGGCGTCTTTGAAGTAGTACGGTATCGAATAAATCGAACAATCACTTTGATATTATCAATTTGATTGTTCTCCCCTGCGTACCTATCTCTCTGGTGGAACAAGAAGTCAAAGGAGACCATTCCATGACGAAAATTGATATCGGAATTGACGAGAATGCGCGCAATTCAGTTGCTCAGGCACTCAATGCGACGCTCGCCGACACCTATTCGCTCTATATGAAAACACATGCCTATCACTGGAACGTCACGGGCCCGCAGTTTCAAACGCTGCATCTCATGTTTGAAGGCCAGTATAACGAAATGTGGACAGCACTCGATGAAATCGCAGAGCGCGTGCGCGCCCTTGGCGTTTTCGCGCCGACCAGCGGCAAGCAGTTCGCGGAACTGTCGGCCATCGACAACGCAGACACGCAGCCGCCGAAATCCGACGTGATGGTGAGCAACCTGCTCGCCGATCATGAAACGCTGATCAAACGCGCCCGCAACGGACTGGCGATCGCCGAAGAAGCCGGTGACGCCGCAAGTGCGGACCTTCTTACGGTGCGCATTCAACTCCACGAAAAAACTGCCTGGATGCTGCGTTCGCTGACACAATAGCGTTTCTTTCGAGGTTTGTGGTTTCTCACCTCGGCATTAGTCGGCCCTGCCGAATGGCTTGGCCGGCTATTTGTTTCCATTACGGACAAACCGGTCTCATAGTTTGGCCGTTCAGCCACGCTGCGGCACGCGGCGATTAGCAAGTGCGAAAAAAATGCGGCGACCCTAAAGGTAGTCCGACAATCGCCTCACAGTTGTGAATCCAGGCGTTGCGTTTCCTAAATGGGATATTCTGAATTTCTATCGTGCAACAACATGAACTTATTCAGCTTTTCGCTGGATCAGCTATTGACACTGCGCCAATGGTTTATAGCATCTGCAGCATTCCTTCGATTCTGGGAATGTGAGCCTTGGCGCCCTTTTTGCGGCGCCTTGGTAGGGTTTTGCGCTTCTCGCAAAACGGTATTTATTTGGGGGCCTAGAGTGAACGTAATAAAATCTGCGATTTCAGCACTTCGTCATTGCGCAATCGGCGCATGTTTTTTCTCGGTGGGCGCAACAGCCCATGCGGCGACCATGGGCTATGCCACAACTTTTTCGAATTCCGATCTTTATCTGGTAGACTTTGACGCTTCAACGGCGACACTGATCGGCTCGACCGGCCGCGACAACATTTCCGGCATCGCCATACAGCCGGGCACCGGCGTGCTCTTCGGCATTGACCACGCCACTGACACGCTTGTGACAATCGATCCGGCGACTGGCGCCGCTACAACCGTCGGCAATCTCGGCGCCTCTGCATTCGATGTCGGTCTGGAATTCGACGCCGCCGGCAATCTTTACATGTCCAGCGATACCGGCGGCACAGGCCCGGATTTTTATTCCGTCGACACGACAACCGGCGCGGCGACATTGATCGGCTCCACTGGAACCGGCGGCATTGTCGGTCTGGCGCTGGACTCCAACAACGTGATGTATGGTCTTGCGGATACAAGCAACGATGCTCTGTATACTATTGACTTGAGCACCGGGGTCGCCGCGCTGATCGGCTCGCTGGGGCTGTCCACAAACACGGGCGGCATCGGCTTCGACGATCAGGGGGTTCTGCACGGCGTATTCGGAATTGTGAACCCTGGCTTGACGGTCATTGATGTCCTCACCGGGATGGCGTCAACGCCTGTGAACCTCGGTTTGGATTTTGCGAGTCTCGCGATGATATCGGATGTTTCCGATGTGCCGGTTCCCGGCGCGCTGTTGTTTTTTGCCACAGGCCTCGCCGGCCTTGGCGCCGCGCGAAAGAAACGCCGCGCGTCTTGATCACCCGCCAGTAGTTGACATAAGGCGGCCCCGTTAAACGGGCCGCCTTTTTATACCGGGCGCGCGGCTGACTAAAAGACTGACAATCCGGTCAGGTCGGTAAAACGCTCGAGCGCCTTCGTGCCCGCAAGCGAGTTGCCGGCCTCGTCAAGCTCCGGCGACCAGACGCACACGGATAATTCTCCGGGAATAACGGCGACGATGCCGCCGCCAACGCCGCTTTTGGCGGGAATGCCGACGCGGAATGCGAAATTGCCGACCCCGTCATAAAGCCCGCAAGTCAGCATTAGCGAGTTTACGCGCCGCGCTCTGTCCCACGGCATAATAACTTTTCCGGTCTTCGGCGCGACGCCGCGATTCGCCAGCGGCAGAAACGCCCGCGCAAGATCACGACAAGACATGGAAATCGCGCATTGCCGGAAATAGGCGTCGAGCACCAGATCGACATCGGAATGAAGGTTCCCCTGACTTTTCAGAAAATTTGCAATCGCGGCGTTCCGAAACCCGGTCCGGGCTTCTGACTGCGCGACTTCTTCGTCAATGCGAAGCTTCGCATTCCCCGCCAGCTCGCAAGCCCATGAAAGGATGCGCCGCGAAGGATGGGCCGAATGCTCGACAATGCAGTCTGTCACAACGAGTGCGCCGGCGTTGATAAACGGGTTTCTTGGAAACCCCTTCTCCGCTTCCAGCAGCACCAGTGAATTGAACGCCGAGCCAGAGGGTTCGCGCCCCACACGCGCCCATAGCGCATCAGCGCCCACCTCTTGAATGGCCAGCAGCAAGGTGAACACTTTGGAGATGCTCTGAATTGAAAAACACTCGTCAGCGTCGCCGCAGCTCCACTCTTCGCCGCCGACGGAACAAACCGCCATGCCAAACTTTTGCGGATCGATACGGGCAAGCGCTTCGATGTAATCGGCGACCTTTCCCTTGCCGAATTCTCGCGGCATCTCCGATTGTATCTGCTCAAGGATTTCGGCGTAGTTCATGCTTGTTTCTGTGATCGTCGCGCGCGCGCGATTTGGTTGTGATCTGGGTCAAGGTCTCTGCGTTTCAAGGCGCGATGTCAAACCGCGCTTGCGCCGCAATTCGACGTAACCCTCGGCGGCCCGGCGATTTCAATATTGCTGAGAAAAGTGGTGCCCCCACACGGACTCGAACCGCGGACCTACTGATTACAAATCAGTTGCTCTACCAGCTGAGCTATAGGGGCAAGCCTTACGGCATGCGGGTTCTAGGCGTTTTCCGGCGGCGGGCGCAAGCCCCAAAATGGGATAAAAGGGGACCATTGCGGACATTTGAGCGCACAGACTCCCGTAAAACTCCCGTAATGTGTTCGCGGCCCGTTCCGAGCCATAACGGTGGAAGGGCGGCGTCATGAAGCGCGACAACATCTTGCTGGCCGCGATCATCTTTTTCGCGCTCCAGATTGCAACCCTTGCGGCGATCATCATCATCAATGCCGATGCGCGCCAGCGCGCAGGCGATACCCTCTTTGAAAAAGGCCCTTGCGGCGAATGCATCGCGGAGAATGGCGAATAATCCGCCGCCGCTAATGCTTGAATATCCAGGTCACTAGATCATTATTATTGACCGCGCACGCCCGATATTGCTCATCGCGCCTGGCGTCATATTCAGCCGCCGCCGCCTCGCTCATTTCGCCGTCCGGCAGATCCGGAATCCGAAGCGGAAGCGGCGGACAATAAACCAGGTTCGACGCCGGCGCTTGCCGAGATATCAAAATTGGCGCGGTCCGTTCCTTCGTTGAGCATGCCGACAACGCCAGCACTGAAAGCAACATGATCGCGGCGTGACCCGGCAACCAGGCGGCGCGTGATATCGCTAAGATCCTTCGCATATTGAAGATCCCTCGTTTGTTGCGCCAAACGAAGCGCTTCCGCCTCGCCGCGCAATTTTTCATTTTCCGCCTGAAAGGCCGCGATCGCCGCACTTTCCCAGGCAACTTGCCCGGCGGTGAACCCCCGGCCATAGGATCCAGCGACATAGGCCCAAACAAGCCCGCCCATGACGATTGCCGCCAATCCCTTCCAAGCCATCGGCGCAAACCGTTTCGCGGCTTCCGCGCCCATGAAGCGCATTAAGAGCCAAATCATGACCGCCGCCCCCATGGCCACAAATCACGCGCAAGATCGATGATCTTATCCGGATGGCGTTGCCCCC
>BQJG01000069.1 GCA_021604585.1 Hyphococcus sp. | reverse complement strand
CGCCAGCGCCAGCGTGACAATCAGATGACTGGTCGGCGTAAAGGTATGCAGCTCGTGCGGCGAGCCAGGAACAGACGGCAACAAGCCGAACAGGTTCATCACCAAGATCCACAAAAACAGTGTGAATACATAGGGAAAGAATTTACGCCCTTCCGTGCCAATCGTGTCGCGCACGAGATCGGAAACAAATTCGTACAAAACTTCAGCGGCGGACTGTACGCGGCTGGGGATCATGCTCGCGCGGCGCGTCGCCATAAAGAAAAATGCGATGATGACGCCAATACCGATCAGCATCCACAGCGCAGAGTTAGTCAATGAAATGTCGATGCCGCCGAGCGAAAGCGGCACGATCGGCAGAATTTCGAATTGCTCCATCGGCCCGGCGGCCTGAAGTTTGATCATCTTTGTCTTCCCAAGCATCGCCTCGACTATTCGCTCAGTCGTTTGACGATTCTCCGTTATCACTGTTCAAGGTGCGCATCATGTTGCGCAGCCCCGCCGCAAATCCGAACGCCATTCCTACCAGCAGGAATAACGGTTTGGTCTCGAGCCAATGGTCGAGCCCCAACCCCAAGAGGCAGCCGACAAACAAACCGGCCAGCAAGTCGGACGAAATCCGCATGGCCCGCCCCCAGGCCGATGCAGATCCCTTTGCAGAAGGCGCATCGCCGCTGCCACGCACCCGATCCAGACGCTCGGAGAACTCATCCAGCGAGGGAGGCCGGTCGTTGTCAGCCTTGTCTCCGCCGGAGTCATTACTCATGAGCATGCCCGAAAACAGGCGCAAACGGCTGTCTGCGCCCCTTGAAATCGCGCGGACCATATAGGCGCCGCAACGCAGCGTCAAGCGATGGAATTTTTAGCTAAGCAATTGATTTTCAACAGTGAAAGCCACCGCGGCGTCTGGCCGCGCCGGCCCCGGCGTGCAGAATCGAAACGGATGATCGTCAGCAGCCGGACGCAGCGGTGAAAACCGCCAGCTGCGCGGCGAAAGCGCGCTGATAAGCGGGCCGCCCCTCGCCGCGGGCGACATAGGCGGCAAGACTTGGATATTCGCCCAACAGGCCCGAGCCGCCGAGCCTGCGCAGAACCTGCACCATCAGGAGGTCGCCGGCGCTGAACGCCCCGTCGAGCCAGTCGGCGCCGCCAAGCCGGGCGGAAAGATCATCAAGCCGTTTCCGGACAGCCTCATCGAGAATGCGCAGGCGATGCTCGAACCATGGCTGGTCGCGTTCCAGGATCGTGGCGAGGCTGCGCTCGAAGACCGGCGGCTCCACCGTGTTGAGCGCAGCGAACATCCACGCGATCGCACGCGCCCGCGCATTCGCATCCTCCGGCAAAAGGCCGGCATGATGCGACGCGATATGAAACACAACCGCGCCAGACTCAAAGAGCGCGAGACTTCCCTCTTCATAAGTCGGAATCTGCCCAAACGGATGCAGCGCTTTGTGCGCGGGCTCCTTCATTTCCTTAAACGAAACAAGTCGAACGTCGTAAGGCTGGCTCACTTCTTCCAGCGCCCAGCGCACCGGCATGTCGCGGGCGAGCCCGGCGCCGCTATCAGGCGAGTTTTCAAATGCGGTGATAGTGGGTGTCATGAGGTTCTCCGTTTCGCGAGTTCGGCTACTGGTTGATTTCCGGCTCGACGAGTTTGGTGAGCTTGCGCAACGATTCCTGCCAGCCGAGATAGCACGCCTCCGCCGGGATAAGATCGGGCACGCCTTCCTGCACGACAGTCATTTCCGTGCCGACTGAAACGGCCTTCAAAATGACAGTGACTTTCATTTCGCCGGGAAGGTTCGGATCGTCGAAGCGGTCGGTGTAAACCAGCCTTTCGCCGGGAACGAGTTCCAGATATTCGCCGCCAAAGGAATGGCTGTCGCCCGTGGTGAAGTTGCGGAACGACATACGGTGCTTGCCGCCGGCTTTTGCGTCCAACTCGTGCACAGTGCAAAGAAATCCGTATGGCGGCAGCCAGCTTGCGACCGCGTCGGCTTCAAGAAATGCGCGGTAGACTTTCTCAGGCTTCGCGGGGATGACGCGGTGTATTCGTATTGTATTTGGCATCAGGTTCTCCTTTTTTCTTGTGCGAGGTGCAATTCATCCGTTTACGGCCCGAGCAGGCAGCATTGGGCAGTGACTGAAATGGCGGCGCGATTGCGCTAGGCTTCGACGATGGCTTCAAAACCGCCGAAGATCATGCGCTTGCCGTCGAACGGCATATCGTCGTTCTCGTTCATCATTTTATGCAGCTCTTCCATAGCGGCCTTGTTGCCGGCGTCGCGCGCTGCTTTGGAAGGCCATGAAATCCAGGAGAAGACGACGTTTTCGCCCTCCTCCTGCTTCACCGCCATGGGAAACGAGGTGAGCTTGCCTTCCGGCACGTCGTCGCCCCAGCATTCAACAACGCTGAGCGCGCCGTGCTTTTTGAAAATCGGCGCACATCGCGCCGCCATATCGCGATATTTCTCCCGATTTTTGTTGGGCACCGGGATCAGATATCCGTCTACGTAAGTCATGCATATTCTCCTTTGTTTTATCCTTTGAGTGCTTTTTCAATCGCGGCGATGTCGATCTTGTGCATCTTGTACATCGCTTGCAGCGCGCGCTCCGCCGCGATCCGGTCTTTCGCCGTGACGGCGCGGATCAACGCTTTCGGAACGATCTGCCACGACACGCCATAGCGGTCAGCAAGCCAACCGCAATGGCTCTCCTCGCCGCCATCGGCGAGCAGCGCATTCCACAGCCGGTCGGTTTCGGCCTGATCATCCGTCAGGACGGAAATCGACGCCGCCGGCGAAAGTTTGTAATGCGGCCCGCCATTGAGAATTTGATAGGGCGCGCCCGCGAGCGTGAATTCCACTGTCAGCGGCTCCTTGCCTGTTTTCGTTGGATATTCGCTATCTATGCGGCTGTCAGGCAGCAGCGACACATACAGTTTCGCGGCTTCAAGCCCGCCTTTTTCAAACCACAGACACGTGCGGACCTTGGACGTCTCATTCATCGCTCATTCTCCATCAGGCGCTGAAGATAAGGCGCCATTTCGTCGAGGGTCTTGTTCCAGCTCGTCGAAAACCCGGCGGCG
This sequence comes from Hyphococcus sp., assembly GCA_021604585.1. GTDB lineage: Bacteria > Pseudomonadota > Alphaproteobacteria > Caulobacterales > Parvularculaceae > Hyphococcus. Next base: position 13,590 of record BQJG01000069.1, on the reverse strand, counting down.
TTGGCGGCGATGAGCGCGGCCTCGTCGGGAAAGCGCGTAAAGATTTCGAGCCGCGTCTTCTCGCGCACCGCCTCGAACAACACTTCGACGCGCGCTTTCGGCGGCAAGCCGCAACCGCAATCGGTTGGCGCGCGCGCATCGCCTTCATAGACGATGCGCTCGGGTTCGACGATTTCGAGAAACTCTCCCGCAGCGGGAACCGTTTGCCCTTCCGGCGTTGTCATCAGCACCCGGAATTCACCGCCGACGCGGAAATCCATTTCGCAAGTGGTGCGCGCCGCGCCAAACGGCCCCCACCATTGCGCCAGATGCTTCGGGTCGGTCCAGACTTTCCAGACCAGCGGCCGCGGCGCGTTGTAGAGCCGCGACATTCTCAGTTCATTGGGAATAAAGGGCATCAGGAAAGCCTTTCCTGTTTGAGCGCTTCTTCAAGACGGCCGAGCCCCCAGCCCCAGCCTTCGGTGCGGCCTTCATTGTCATCTTTTCCAGTGAGAAACGCATTGTGCTCGGTGAGTGTAAGCCGTGTTCCGCGGCCGTGCGGTTTAAGTTCGACACTCGTCAGCGACGCCGAATATGGCGCGCCGTCAATATTCATGAAGTAACTGAAAACGAATTTCTCGTTGTCGACGATATAGTGATAGACGCCGTCATTGGTGAAGGTTCCGCCGCCCGGCTTCCGTCCGTGGCAACGCTCGGCGCCGCCGGGCCGGAAATCGAGCACATATTCCTCGATCTCGAAACCATCACTCTCAGCGCCGAACCATTGCCGTTTGGCCTCGGCGCTCGACCAGGCGGCGAAGACGCGCTCAGGCGGAAAATCATAATCGCGCGTAACCGTCAGGCTTGCATGGATGATGTCGGGAGTGGCCATGGGGGTGCACCTTATTTCAAACTTGCAAGATGATCTTCGAGGCAATCGAGCGACGAATTCCACCCGCCGACGACGCCCATTTCTTCGTGCTTGCGCTTGGTTTCCGCATCGGGATGGGCAATGTTCAACGTCACTTTGGTCTTGGTGCCAGCATCCTCGAACAATATCGTGATGATCATGCCCTGCGGCAGATCCATGGTGCTTTGCTCGATATAGTCTTCACCGAACTCATCGGTGCTGACGATTTTTTCGAGCGGAACGAGTTCCTTGATCATGCCTTCAGCCGGATATTCCGTTCCATCCGGCCCAATCATCATATAACGCGAACGGCCGCCGACGCGCAGCTCGTTCTTTTCGACGCGGGTCGAGAATCCTCTCGGACCCCACCATTTTTCCAGATGCTCGCTTTCCGTCCACACCTTCCAAACAAGTTTTCTCGGCGCATTGAAGGTGCGCGTAATGACGATTTCATGTTTTTCTGAAGTTGGCGTCATGGGTTTCTCCTTTTCATTTTGGTTTTCTTTTTTCAGGCGCAGTGGATCATCCAGCGCGTGCCGAAGCGGTCGACGAACTGACCGTATTTCTTGGCGAAAAATGTCTGTTCCAGCCCCATGATAATTTCACCGCCCTTGGAAAGGGCCGCAAAAATGCGGTCGGCTTCTTTCTCGTCTTCGAGATTGATGCAGACGCTGGCGCCGCGCATTTTGTCATACATGGAAGGCGGGCAGTCCGACGCCATGATGTCCATATTGGCGACGGTCAGGCAGGCGTGCAGCAAGTCGTTTTTCGATTCGGGCGGGAAATGCGGTTCGGCTGGCGAACCGGCGACCTTGATCACCGCTTTGATTTCACCGCCGAGCACTGAGTGATAGAAGGTGATGGCTTCGTCGCACTGGCCTTTGAACATGAGGTAAGTGTTGAGGCGCATTATTCTTTCTCCGTAGACTGAAGGGTTTTGAGATAAACGTCGAGGCGGTCGAGGCGGCCTTCCCAGACCGCGCGCTGGTGGCCGATCCATTCTTCCGCTTCGGTAAGGCGCTTGATCTGCGCCTCGCAGGTTCTGACCCGCCCCTGTTTTTTCGAGGTGACGAGACCCGAATCCTCAAGCACCTTGAGGTGCTGGAGGAAGGACGGGAGCGCCATATCGAAGGGCTTGGCGAGGTCGCTCACCGTGGCGGGGCCTTGGGTCAGCCGGGTCAGGACAGCGCGCCTTGTGGGGTCAGCGAGCGCCTGAAAGACGTTGTCCAGCGGGGGTTCTATATAGTTAGCCATGTGCCTAACTTATCTCGCCCAAACGGCCGAGTCAACAACAATTAGGTAATTACCTAAGTTTAATCTTTGATGGCTCAGAGCGCCGCGTTAAAGACGTCTCGTGCAGAAAGGAGCCCGATCATGAACGAAGACGAAAAAGAGATCCGAAAGCTGGTGTCCGACTGGATGGCGGCGACCAAGGCCGGCGACAAGGCGGCGGTCCTCGATCTTATCGCCGATGACGTCCTGTTCCTCACGCCCGGCCAGCCGCCATTCGGCAAGAAAGAATTCGCTGGCGCGCCGGACAATCGCGACATGCCGGCATTCGACGGCAAAAGTGAAATCCTTGAAATGGAAGTGTTCGGCGAACGCGCCTGGATACGCAATCAGATTACAGTTGAAATCACGCCAGCGGGCGGCGGCGAGAAAACAATAATGTCAGGGCAAACTCTGACGCTGTTGCGCAAGGAATCGGACGGCAAATGGCGCCTTTTCCGCGACGCCAATTTCGTGAGCTAGGCCACCAGCCGACAAAGCCGCATCATCGTCCTTCGAGACTCAAAAATCCTTCATCCTGAGGAGGCGCTTTAGCACCGTCTCGACGAAGGGCGAAGGATTTTTTGCTCCTCTGGATGAAGAGGTGATGCGGCTTTGTCGGTCGGAACTATAAAACAAGCGCAAGTCGTGGACTCCACAAAAAGAACGAATCGTGTACAAATTGCATTCCAACTTAATGGAGTGACTGATGAGCACCACCGATGAATATCTCGATGCGAGCGCCGTTTAGGAACAGGCGGTAAAGCAAGTAAAAAAATATCGCAAAGCTTCTTAGTGAAACGGGGCAAGAGCTCAGCTTCTCGCCAAAGCGGGTTTGTTTTTCTAATACGACTGTAAGTCTGCCGGCAGAGCTGGCATTATCCAGAAACGTCAAAACTTTTGATGCCAATTATTGGCCGTCTGCCGGCGACATCAATCAAGCCTTGGTTGATCTACATGACGCGGAATCGAAAATGATGTCTGCTTGGGGAGCAGTTCCAGCTGAGAGGCGTACAGGTCTCAACGCACCAACTCACAAAGCTGCGTAGACCTACTCCGCTGCAGCGAGTTGCTCGGCCTTGGTGAGATCCACAGACACCAGTTGCGACACGCCGCGCTCAATCATCGTCACGCCAAACAGGCGGCTCATGCGCGACATGGTCAGCGCATGGTGCGTGATGATGATAAAGCGGGTGTCGGTTTCCGCCGCCATTTCATGCAGTAAGCGACAGAAGCGTTCAACGTTGGCGTCATCAAGCGGCGCGTCCACCTCGTCCAGCACACAGACCGGCGCCGGGTTCGCCATGAACACCGCAAAGATCAGCGCCGTCGCGGTCAGCGCCTGCTCGCCGCCGGACATGAGCGACATGGAAGCGAGCTTCTTGCCCGGGGGTGATGCGAAAATTTCAAGACCGGCCTCTAGCGGATCTTCCGCATCCACCAGACGCAGCTCCGCCTGTCCGCCGTTGAACAACCGTTTGAAGAGGTCGGAGAAGTTGGTGTTGACCGTTTCAAATGCATCAAGCAACCGCTGGCGCGCTTCACGATTCAAGTTGCTTATGGCCGTGCGCAGTTTGCGGATGGCGCTGTCACAGTCTTCACGTTCAACGCCAAGCTCTTCAAGGCGCGTTGACACCTCTTGCATTTCCTCATCAGCGCGCAAATTGACGCCGCCGAGATTTTCCCGTTCTCGTTTATACCGCTCCAGCTTGCGTTCCGTATCCTCACGCAACGGCAGGTCCGCACCCTCTTTGTGTTCGGCAATAGCGAGCAAATCTTCAGGCGCGGCCTCACAAGTCTCATGGGACAAACGTGCGGCTTCTTCGACGCGTTCCGCCGCCGCTTCGGCTTGCGCCTGCAGGCGCGCACGCGCTTCACGCGCTTCTGACGCTTCGTGATCGGCAGCCTTGGCGGCTTTATCGGCGTCAAGCGCAACCCGCTGACCCTGAGCCAGCGCATCCGCCGCTTCATTGCGGCGGGTTTCTGCGATAGCCAGCTGGTCAAGCAAGCCTTTGCGTTTTTCCTCGATTATCGCCGGCGCATCCTTCGCGGTTGCATGTGCGGTAACCGTCTCATTCAGATGCTCTTCAATCTCGCCGATGCGCGTGCGCGCCGTTTCCCCGCGCTGCCCCCAGGAAGCTTTGTCGCGCGCAATTTCACCAAGGCGTTCCGCGCGGCGGCGAGCCTCATTGGCGAGATCGCTATGTGCCGTGCGCGCTTCCGCTGCCAGCGTTCGGGCGGCAGCGACGCTTTCGCGCGATTCATTGACGCTCTCAGCAATCAACTCCGCCAATGGCAGCGCCTCACGCTCGGCGGTCAGCGATTCAAGATTTCGGGTGGTTTCCGTTTTCTCGTCCTCAAGGCGCGCAAGGTTCTCATCAATCGAGGCAAGTCGCGCCGCAGAACGCTCATGCTGGCGCTCCAGTTCATTCAAACCTGTTCGCGCCGAATCCAGCGCCCGCCGTGCGTCATTAAACAATTGACGTACTTCACGCTCATTCGCCTGCTTGGACTTCAGATTGGCGCTCGCCTCGCCATGCTCATTCCGAGCAGCTTCCGCGTTTGCTTCCGCGTCTTCAAAACTGCGATCCAAAACCTGCAGGCGATTACGCTGCTCAAGGCGGATCGCCGCAGAGGTTTTCGCATCGGCATGCGTTGTAAACCCATCCCAGCGCCAAAGATCGCCATCGCGCGAAACCAAACGCTGTCCGGGCTTTAAGTGTTCACGCAAGTTTGCGCCGGTCTCAGCATCGACGACTCCAATCGCTGAAAGGCGCCGGTTAAGCGCCGCAGGGGCCCGTACGAAACGCGACAGCGGAACTGCGCCATCGGGCAAAGAAAACTCAGCCGCTGTTTCGCCAAGACGAGACCAGTGCGCGGGCGCAGCCTCATCGGTCGCAGCGCCAAGATCATCGCCAAGCGCCGCCGCGAGCGCGTTTTCATAACCGCCATCCACTTCGATCATCTCGATCAGCGGCGTCCAGTCTTCGCTTTCATTTGCGGCGAGCACGCGACGAAGCGCATCACGCTCCGCATCGATTTCAGTGAGGCTCTGTTCGGCTTTGCGCAGCGGCCCTCGCAACTGCGTTTCGCGGTCTTCGGCTTGCGCGCGTTCTTCTTCTGCGCGGTGGAATGCAGCTTCGGCAGCATTGGCGGCTTGCTCGGCGCTTGCAAACTTTGCTTTCGCCTCTTCCAGCGCGCGCGCCTGTTCGGGAGTCGGCAGGGTCAGCTCGCGTTCATCGGAATAGGTGCGGGCCTGCTCGATAATTTTTTCAAGACGTCGCTCCGCCGCGCCAAGATTGCCCGCGACCGCCTTGCGACGCGCTTCAATGTCGGCGGCTTGCTTGGCGCGCTCGTCAAACTCCGCTTCCGCTGTTTCAAGCGCGCTTGCGGCTTCCTGCAATGCAGCAGCGGCGGCAGTCACGCGTTCGCCTTCCGACGCTTCGTGCGCGGCAATGCTCTCTTCTTCGCTAGCCAGCGCAGTGACTGCATTATCCGCATCCGCAAGCAGGTCTTTTTCGCGGACGATATCGCCTTTCAAGCGTTCAATTTCTCCGGCCAAACGAGCGAGCTCCGCTTCGGCCCGGCGCGCTTCTTCATCTAAGCCTTCGCGCGCCACCGTAAGGCGATGCAAGGCAGCTGCGGCTTCAGCTTCCGTCATGCGCAACGGATCGAGTTGTTCATGCGCATTTGTCTGCGCCGTCGCCGCCGCAGCGGAAACGCGCGCAGTCTCTTCGATCAGTGCGCTGATTTCTTTAAGCCCGGCCGCCGCCTTTTCTTGCGCGTCCACCGCTTCGCGCCAGCGAATGTAGGAGAGCATCGCTTCGGTGCGGCGAATGTCGCCGGACACATTGCGATAGCGCGTCGCCTGCCGCGCCTGGCGGGCGAGCGCCGCTTTTTGCGTTTCGAGTTCGCTGATCACATCATCCAGACGTTCAAGATTTTGCTCCGCCGCGCGCAACCGCAACTCGGCTTCGTGGCGGCGCGAATGCAAACCGGTGACGCCAGCGGCTTCTTCGAGAAGGCGGCGGCGATTTTGCGGTTTGGCGCTGATTAGCTCCGCGACCTGCCCCTGACGCACCAGCGCCGGCGAGTTTGCGCCGGTCGAGGCGTCAGCAAACAAGAGCTGCACGTCTTTGGCGCGGACTTCCTTGGTATTGATCCGATAGATCGACTGCGTGCCGTCTTCCTTGCGAATGATCCGGCGCGAAATTTCAATGGTCTCATGCTCGTTATATTCCGCCGGAGCCGACCGGTCGGAGTTGTCGAGGGTCAAGATGACTTCGGCCCAGTTGCGCGCCGGGCGCATGGTGGTGCCGGAAAAGATCACCGCATCCATCGCATCGCCGCGCAGCGCCTTGGCAGAGGTCGCGCCCATCACCCAGCGCAGCGCCTCAAGCAAGTTTGACTTGCCGCAGCCATTGGGGCCGACGATGCCAGTCAGGCCTTCGCGGATTTCAAAGTCAGTTGGTTCAACGAAGGATTTGAACCCGACAAGGCGGACATTGGTGAACTTCACAGAGTTTTTCCCGAAAAGACTTCATCTGGCTGGCGCGACAACCGGGCCCACTTCCCGGTTGCTGCGCCTGGAGCCGCCAATGATCGGCGATTCTCCTGCAAGGCCAAGGCTATAGACGCCCTCCGGCGCTTACGCTTATTCCCCAGCGCCTGCGTCCACTTTCTCCAAAGCCTCATCGAGAGCCTTGGAGAAGTCTTCGACCGATGAAAAATGCCGCACCTGACCATTGAGTACAAAGCTCGGGGTTGACGCAATACCGTATTTTTCGCTGCCTTCCTTGATATTTTCATTAAGATAATCAAGCAATTCCTGCCTTTTTACGCAGGCATCGAACTCGTCAGCGCCCATGCCGGCCTGAGCGGCGATTTTCAACAATTCATCGCGCGGGCTCTCGCCGTAAATCCAGGTCCTCTGGGTCGCGAAAAGTGCATTCAGCACAACGAAATAGGCGTCATTACCCCCCTTGTCGGCGGCGCAACGGGCCAGCATCGAGCCTGCGACGGAGAGGTTTGCCGGCGCGGTCGGGAACTCGCGAAAAATGAACCGCACCTTGCCAGTGTTGATGTAGTTCTCTTTGATCGTCGGATACACTTCCTGATGAAAAGTCGCGCAATGCGGGCAAGTCACGGACGCATATTCAACCACCGTGATGGGCGCATCCACACTCCCGACCGCCATATCCGACAGTGCGCCCTCGCCCGCTTTTTCTACGGACTCTCCAGTTGCTGGCGTTGCCGCAGTTTCAGAATTAGCGCCGCCGCAGGCCGCCAGCAGCATTGCCGCCACGGCGCCGGCGGCGATCTGGCGCAAAGGAGAAATCGGGGTCACGGACATGAGGCAAAACCTTTCAATACTGAAGCCTCCGCTCTGATTGGAGAGCGGCGTGGAATTTCCTGCAAAATCGCCGATGGCGGGTGCAATCGCAAGCCCCAAGTCGGGTTATTTGTCAGTCTCGCGACGGCGTATCGCGGCCCGGAAGGAGGCAAGCGCCGCCCCCAATTCTCCGGACTCAGGCGGGCCCTCATCGTTTGGGGCCTTGGCTTTAGGCGATGCCGGGTCGCGGCCAGTCTGAATGACGGCGATCCGGTCCACAACGCCAGGCCCGAGATAGGCGTTTAACCGGGCGATCAGCCCGTCGCGCTCCATCTGAACCGCAGCGGCGGCGGACCCGTTTTGGACATACAGTTCCAGCGTGCGGCCCCGTCCCTGCCCCGTCAGCCGGCCCGGCCGGGCGAGCGCGGCGATCTTGTCGCCCGCCAGCGCGCTCCAGCGCTCGGCCAGCGCCGGATCCATATATTTGGTGCGCTTGGCGAGTTCGGAGAACACAGAGGCGCCTGCGCGCGCGATCGCTGGCGCGGCGAATCTCGCTGGGCGGGTGTTTCGGCGGTGTTGCATGGCGATTCCGAAAAGCGCTGGCTTTGCCGTGAGCGTCGTCTCATTCTAACACTGTCCGCATGGCGCGTGAAACAACCATCACAAAAAAGAACTCCACAGGCGAGGGCCGCATCGCAGCCGGTTTGCTTACTTGGTACGACGAAAACGCGCGCGACCTGCCGTGGCGCATTGGGCCCGTGGCGTGCAAACGAGGCAAACGGCCTGATCCTTACGCTGTGTGGCTTTCCGAAATCATGTTGCAACAAACAACGGTCGCCACTGTCGCGCCTCGCTACGCCGAATTTCTGACGCTCTGGCCCGATGTGAAAGCGATGGCCGCCGCACCGCTCGACGACATTCTCGGCCAATGGGCGGGTCTCGGTTACTATGCCCGTGCGCGCAACCTGCACAAATGCGCCGTCGTCGTTGCGAGCGAGCATGGCGGCGTTTTTCCGGATACGGAGGAAGCTTTGCGCGCCCTCCCCGGGATTGGCGGCTATACGGCGGCGGCCATCGCAGCGATTGCCTTCGACAAGCGCGCGATTGTCGTTGATGGAAATATCGAACGCGTCGTCGCACGCTTACATCAAATCAAAACGCCGCTTCCCTCCGCGAAAGCCGAAATTAAAGCGCGGCTTGAGGAAATTTGGCCGGAAAAGCGCTCAGGCGATTTCGCGCAGGCGCTAATGGATCTCGGCGCCGGAATCTGCCGCCCGACAGCGCCCATGTGTTTGCTGTGTCCGCTTTCGCCCTTTTGCGCCGCCCAAAAAGCCGGAACGCAGGAACAGTTTCCGGTGAAAGCCGCGAAAAAACCCAAACCGAACCGCATCGGTGCAGTGTTTGCACTGGTGAACACGCGCGGCGAAATGCTGTTCGAGCGGCGGCCCGAGAAAGGATTGCTCGGCGGCATGCTGGGGCTGCCCGGAACGGAATGGAAAGTGAAATTGAACGGCGACGTGTTCGACAGCGCGCCCGCTGACGCTGAATGGAAAAAAACAGGCGAAGCAACGCATGTTTTCACGCATTTTCATTTGACACTGGATGTCTATGCGGGCGTTGCACCGAAAGGCTTTCGCAAAAACGCCGGGCAGCAATGGATCAAGCCAGAAACCGCAAAGATTCCCACAGTGATGAAAAGGGCGGTAGACTTGGCGATTAACTGAAACGGAGAATGAACATGTTGCTACGCTTGCTTTCCTCAATTTTTGCGCTCGCATTATTAACGCCTTTCGCAGCAGCGCAAGAACGCGAAGGTGATTATCTCTATCGCGTGTCAACAATGCGCGCAGCACCCGGCCGACTAGAAGAATTACTCAATTGGTTCGCGGCCGTTAAGGATTCAGATTTTTACAAAGAGGCGGGTGAGTCTGCGCCATTCTTGATGCGCCACTCGCAGGGCGATCAATGGGACTTGTTACTAATTACTCCTATGGGGAGCATGCAGGCGTTCTACAAAGATAACCGGATCAAGAAGCGCGATCGAGCGGCGGGAATTATTCCAACTGTCGCCGCCGACCCAAGCGACCTTATCGCCTTTTCTGAAGATATGTTTGCAAACGGCCCTTCTTTGGAGGTCATCAAGGCTGCGTATGAGAGCAACACGCTTTTTCACATAGAAATGTTTCACGCTGCGCCTGGAAAATATTCGGAGCTTGTGCAGCAACGGAGAATGGAAAATGCTTATCTTGCCGCCACTGGCCAGACACAAAACATGATTTTCGTAAACCATACCGGCTCTGATGTGGATGTCTTCACCATCGGTTTTCACAAAAGCCTGCAGGCGTTCGCGGAACCATCGCCGGCGACAGCGGAGGAAAGCGAATCTGCGGCAATAGCCGCTGGCTTCAAGGATCGCGCCGATATTTCTTTTTATCTGCGCTCACTCATCTCAAGCCATCACGACACGCTGGCCGTGAAAGTCGAATGACCACGCGCCCGACAAACGAAAATGGCGAAGCCATTCTTCGCTTCTGGTTTGAGAAATCGAAACCCTATCAATGGTTCCGGCGTGACGATGCGTTCGACGCCGCGATCAAGTCTCGGTTTGACGCCATGCATAAAGCCGCAAGCGAAGGCCGCCTCGAAGTCTGGCGCGCGCATCCGGCCCACTCGCTGTCGCTGATCATTCTGCTCGATCAGTTCTCGCGCAATCTTTATCGCGATACGCCGCGCGCCTTCGCGCAGGACGATCACGCGCTAGAGATTGCGCGCGAAGCGATCCGCCGCCGCTTCGATCAGCGCGTCGACGCAAAACGTCAGGCATTTTTCTACATGCCATTCATGCATGCGGAACGCTTAAGCGTGCAAGAGGAATGCGTTGATTTGTTCAAGGCGCGGCTGCCCGGCACGATGAATGTTCCCTTCGCCATCGAGCATCGCGACATTGTCAAACGCTTTGGGCGCTTCCCGCACCGGAACAAAGTGTTAGGGCGTCAATCTACTACAGAGGAAATTAGTTTTTTGCTCGAGGGCGGGTTTAACCCTTAACCCCACGCATTCCCGATTTGCGAGTACGCAACGCCGCCATCGACCGCGAGCGTGTCGCCGACCACATAATCTCCTGCGCGCGAGGCGAGAAACACTGCTGCACCTGCCATATCGGTATCATTACCAATACGTCTGGCCGGAATCATTTTTGCGACTGCGTCGCCATGATCTTTCGCCGCCTTGTTCATTTCTGAGGCGAAGGCGCCGGGCGCGATGCCGGAAACGCAGATATTGTCATCGACCAGTCGCGCGGCCATACGCCGGGTCAAATGAATGACCGCCGCCTTAGACGCCTGATAGGCGTAAGTTTCCCACGGATTGATCTTGATCCCGTCAATCGACGCGATGTTGATCACCTTACCGGGACGGCTGGCGGATGCGGCTTCCCTCATCAGCCCGTAGACTTTTTGCGTCATGAAGAAGAGCGATTTCACATTGAGATCCATGGTCTTGTCCCAGCCGCTTTCAGGATAGTCCGCAAACTCCGCGCCCCATGCCGCGCCCGCATTGTTGACCAGAATGTCGAGTTTTTTCTCATGGGTGGATAATTCGCCCGCTAGCCCCGCGCAGCCCGCCACGCTTGACAGATCATGCGGAAGCGACACGCATTTCCCATATTGCGAAAGCTCTTCGGCCGCCTGATCGCAGGCCGGCGCCTTGCGCGCGGTGATGTAGACCTTCGCGCCCTGTTCCAGAAACCCTTGCGCGATCATCTTGCCGATGCCGCGCGAACCGCCGGTCACAAGCGCAACGCGCCCCTCGAGTGAGAACAGGTCTTTCATCATGATAGTATTCCTTCCTAATTTTTCTGGCGCTCAGACCGTAACAAAGCCTTCAATCCAATGGTCTTTTCCAACTTCATATTCATCAACGAAGAACCCTTCGGCGGCATCCTGCCCGGATAACACAATCTCTGGAATTTCTGCGAAACCAGGCTTGAGTTTAAGCCTTGCGATAGCGTCAAGAGCCTCGGCATGACTGGCGTAAACGCCAATCATTTTCACGTCCTCAGCATTCTCTGAAGTTTTTCGCGAATGCTGAACGACAAAAACCGAAGTCATGGCGATATTGCGCCAGTCCGGCGCCTCCTTATTGCGGCGGATAATACCAGAAGCGTTTCACCTTGCCGTCAATGATTTCATACACAACGATCGAGGCCTGGCTTTTGCGTTCGCCGCCTTCTTCCCAGACGGGCCGCTCGATGGCGGTGACGAAATTGCCGTTCACGGAAACATGTTCAAGGCTGGATTTCACCGTGGGATAGGCTTCAAAATAGGCGACAAGCTCTGTGTGGAGCTGCGCGGCGGATGAGGTGACGACGCTTGCCTGCTGACCGGACAATTCAATCCACGTCACATCAGAATGCCAGTAGTCGTGCATCTTGTCGGCGTCATGGGCGTTGAACGCCGCCATCAGCCCATTGACCACGCCGACATTGTCGCCAGCAGCGGGCGGCGGCGCGGTGCGCTCCGCATCGGGGGAACAGGCTGCGAGCGCGACGAGCGCAATGAGACTTAGCAACAATGAGCGCATATCGTACTTCCTACTCCGCCCCGAATTTGTCACGCCATGAGGCCACTTGTTCATCCTCAATCTTTGCAAACAGCACTTCCGGCAGCTGAAATTTCTCGCCGCCATTGAATCGCGACAAAGCTTCGCTGGCTGAATTTGGCCAGCGCGAGGAGGCTTCCGGGTCAAGTCCGAAAATAGCAAACATCTTGTCCGAGGTGAATGGGATCACCGGCCGCGACAGCGTCGCAAACAGCACAATCAAGTTGAATGCGCAACGCACAGAGGCGGCGGCGCGATTCTTGTCCTCTTTGATCACCGTCCACGGCGCGGCGATTTGAAGATATTCATTGCCAGCAACCCAGATGCCGCGCAGTTCGGCGAACGCCTTGCGGAACTCCATCTGTTCCAGATTATCCGTGTAGGATTTAATCTTGACGTTGAGCTCTTTTTCCAGCGCGGCTTCCGCTTCGCCATAGACGCCGTCAGCCGGAACCGCATCGCCGAACCGTGCGTTGCAAAACCGCGTGATTCGGTTGACGAAATTGCCGAGCACGTCGGCCAAATCCTTGTTCACCACGCTGGCGAAATGTTCGAGCGTAAACGACGCGTCATCGGATTCCGGCGCATTCGCCATCAAATGCCAGCGCCAGTAATCGGCTGGCAACAATTCCAGCGCCTGATCCATGAAGATGCCGCGGCCTTGGCTGGTCGAAAACTTGCCGCCATACCAGGTCAGCCAGTTCAGCGACTTCAGCGCATCGACGGTCTTCCACGGTTCTTCAGAGCCGAGAATCGTCGCGGGGAAGCTTACCGTGTGAAATGCGACATTGTCCTTGCCCATAAACTGAACATAAGAAACGTCACCGGCGCCTTTGTCCGTGCGCCACCAGCTTTCCCAATCTCCGCCGGATTTCAGCGACCACTCTTCAGTCGCCGCGATATATTCAATCGGCGCATCGAACCAGACATAGAAAACCTTGTTTTCAAATCCTTGGCGCGGCGTTCCATCATAAGCGACGGGAATGCCCCATTTGAGATCGCGTGTAATCGACCGGTCGCGCAAGCCTTCTTTCAGCCATTTGCCTGCGATTGATTTCGTCAGCTGCGGCCAATTTGGCTTAGACGCCACCCATTTGGCGATGCGCGGCTGCATCTGCGCCTGCAACAAATAGAGATGGCGCGTTTCGCGCACTTCAACATTCTTCGACCCGGAAATCGCCGAATAGGGCTCTTTCAAATCAATCGGATCTAGCAGGCGTCCGCAATTGTCGCATTGATCGCCGCGTGCTTTTTCATAATCGCAATGCGGACAGGTTCCTTCGACATAGCGGTCGGGAAGAAAACGTTCGTCATCAACCGAGTATATCTGACGGTCGACGCGCTCTTCGATCAAGCCATTTTGCTCAAGCACATGCGCAAAATGCTGGGTCAGCCGATGGTTTGGCGTGTTCGACGAGCGCCCGAAATGATCGAACGACAGGCCGAATTGTTCGCCTGCCACGCGCTGGATTTCGTATTGGTCGCGGCAATAGTCGGCGAC
>BQJG01000068.1 GCA_021604585.1 Hyphococcus sp. | reverse complement strand
TGGGCGAACGCGCCGTTTCCATCTGCACACGGATTTTCGAGCAATGTGTTGACGCAGCGCTATCGCGGCGCCGGCGTTTCGGCTGGCGTGATGCCGATCGGAACGCTGCGCGATGGCGATGACCCGATGGCGGCGTTCTTCTGGACATTGCGCGCTTATGAATATTCGGACTGGCGCGCGGCGCCGCTCGATTTATGGAAAGCGCAGGTATTGGCGCTGTGGCCGGAAGCCGCGCCGGTGCTGGATCACTTCACCTCCCATGACCAATTCGTCTTCGCCCATTACGCCCACCACACGGCGCCAAATCCCGTGGAAGGGCGTCTCGTTCACATTGGCGATGCGTGGCATGCAGCGAGCCCGCAATTAGGGCAGGGCGCCAATATGGCGCTGCTCGATGCGTGGGCGCTAGCGGCGGCGGTTGCCGATACGCCCGACATCGACGCCGCGCTCATAAATTTCGTCAAACGCCGCCGCGCCCATGTGTGGCTTTACCAGACGATCAGCTGGCTATTCACGCCGGTCTATCAGTCGGATTTGAAAATCATTCCGGCGCTGCGCGATTTGCTCTCCGAGCCGCTATCGTCACTCTGGCCGATGCCGCGCATTCTTGCATCGATTGTGGCTGGGACATTGGGAAGGCCGTTGCGCAAACTTGAACAGTAATTCGCAGCGGCGGTTGACACTTAATCGAACGCCGTCAACCTTGGGCTTTCAATTTTCAGGGAGTTAATTCATGCGCGCACTTTCGGTAATCATGACGGCTTTATTTGCCATCGCCTGCGCGCCGGCATCGGAATCCACGCAATTGTCTCCCGCCATGATCGACGAAAAAGCCCGCGCCTTGATGGCGCGCGAAGACGTGAAAGGCATGGCGCTCGCCCTGATCGAGGATGGCGAGGTGAAACATGTCGCCGCCTATGGCTATCGCAATGTGGAACGCGAAGAACCGCTCGAAACCGACACCATCATGTATGGAGCGTCGCTGACCAAGACCGCCTTTGCTTATATGGTGTTGCAACTGGTTGATGAAGGCCGCTTCGATCTGGACAAGCCGTTAGCGTCATATTTACCTAAGCCGCTGGAAACGTACGAAGATTATCTGGACATTGCGGGGGATGACCGACGCAACCACATTACCGCCCGTCATGTGCTGACCCATTCGCCGGGTTTTGCGAATTTCCGCTGGCTCGAAGACGATCAGAAGCTGCAGTTTCATTTCGAGCCGGGCGAACGCTACGCCTATTCCGGCGAGGGGTTTTATCTCCTTCAACTCGCTCTGGAGGACGGGCTCGGACTCGACGTCAAAGCGGAAATGCAGACCCGCATTTACGACCGCTTCGATATGCCGAACACCTCGATGCAATGGCGCGCAGATTTTGCCGAAAGCTTGGCAGACGGTTACGGTGTTGATGGAAGTTTTGAACCTCATGATGAACGCAGCGGGGTCAGCGCCGCGGGCTCCATGGACACGACCATCGCGGATCAGGCGAAGATGTGGGCGGGGATGGTGCGCGGTGAGGGATTAAGTGCGGAAAGCCGCGCTGAATTTGTGCGCCCGCAACTTGCGATTACAACAGCGCATCAGTTTCCAACGCTGTGGGACACGTTCGACAAGCGCGGAGAGGAAGCGTCCCTCTCGGCAGGTCTTGGTCTTGTCACTTTTAACGGTGAGCACGGGCCTTCATGGTTCAAGGGCGGGCACAATCCGTGGACCGGCAATTTTGCTGTCTGTCAGGAAGCGACGAAACGCTGCCTCGTTATGCTGGCAAACAGTGTTCGCGCGGAGCTGATTTATCCCGAACTTGCGCGCGTTGTCATGGACGACGATGCAATCCCGTTCTGGTGGGAATATGAGCATGTGGAGTAGGCGATAGACGGACGCCTATTCGACTTTCGACAGGTTCATTTCAAAAAACTGCGTCCAGTCATCTCCAGATTTAGACTCGCCGGTCTCAAACCATTTGCCGTCGTCACGCACCCAGATTCGATAGCGCGTCGATCCGGCGTCCCACTCGAAACCGCCATCAGCCATTATTCGCGCGGGAAAATCATTGACCTGTCCACCCGTGTAAGAGCGGAAGGAGAATGCTACTGAGCGGTCATCATAATTTATGACTGCGAAGGCGGAAAACATCGGCGGCGCGCCGTCAGGGGCGCCAGCGGAATAACCGCGCCCGTCGATCAGCAGAACCGCGCCGTCGAGATTGTAGCGGACATGTTCGGTCTGACGAAAATCGTAGCGATTGCCCTGATTGAGGATCCAGCCTTCGCCTTCCCACTTGCCGGTGATCGGGGCGAGACGCTTCATAGCTTCGATTTGCGCCACGACATTCGGACGGGCGGGCGGTGATTTGGCTTGCTCGGCGTTGGTCTGTTCGGTGGTCGAACTTACGGTTGCCCAAGCAGGCGCGGAAACCGCAGCAAGACCTAAAACCAGCGCGGATAAGAGTTTCATGGTCAGCATCTCCCGTTCGGTTGACGCGCAAGTGCGCATCTCAGGAGACTATCCCAAAAGCTTTATTTTTCAAAGTGAAAAATCAATAATATAGGAATCATCGAATTTCAGGCATCCAAAAGGGAACTAAGCCGTCTCTTTCGCGCGGCGCTTCCGAAGATGCGGCTTCAGCGCGATCTTCCGCAGGCGGATAGATTTTGGCGTCACTTCGACCAATTCATCGTCGCCGATATAGGCGATGGCTTGCTCCAGCGTCATGCGTTTTGGGGGTGTGAGTTTCACCGCCTCGTCCTTGCCGGAGGCGCGCATGTTGGTGAGCTGTTTTGCTTTGAGCGGATTGACGTCAAGGTCGTCCGGCTTGGCGTTCTCGCCGACAATCATGCCTTCATAAAGCGCGTCGCCAGGTGAGATGAACATGACGCCGCGCTCTTCAAGATTCCAGATCGCATAGGGAACTGCTGTTCCGTCGCCGTTGGAGATCAACACGCCATTGCGGCGGCTTTCAATCGAGCCTTTATGCGGCGCGTGTTCGAGATAGGAGCGGTTCATGACGCCGGTGCCGCGCGTATCGGTGAGAAATTCGCCGTGATAGCCGATCATCGCCCGCGACGGGGCGTGCATCACCAGGCGCGTCTTGCCGGCGCCGGCTGGTTTCATCTCAACAAGTTCGGCTTTTTTCTGCGACAGCTTTTCGATCACGACGCCGGAATACTCATCGTCAACATCAATGACGATCTCTTCGATCGGTTCCAGGGTTTTGCCGTTGTCGTCGAGGCGGGTGACGACGCGCGGACGCGAAACGGCCAGCTCAAATCCTTCGCGGCGCATGTTCTCGATCAAGACGCCGAGCTGCAATTCGCCACGGCCCGCCACTTCGAAACCGTCTTTAGCTTCGGTCTCAGTGACGGAGATGGCGACATCGCCCTCAGCCTGACGCATTAGACGTTCGCGGATGACGCGCGATTGGACCTTGTCGCCTTCGCGGCCAGCCAGCGGCGAGTCGTTTGGCGCGATGGTGATCGACAGCGTGGGCGGATCGATTGGTTGCGCGGGCAGGGGCTCGGTATTGGTCAGATCACAGAGTGTGTCGGAAACTGACGCCTTTGAAAATCCTGCGATGGCGATGATGTCGCCCGGATTGGCTTCCTCTACGGGCTGACGTTTCAAGCCGCGAAAGGCGAGCACTTTGGTGACGCGCGCCTGCTCAATGGATTTTCCGGCGCGCGACAGGGCCTTCATGGTGACGCCCGGCTTGGCGACGCCGGAAATAACGCGGCCCGTCAGGATGCGGCCTAGAAACGGATCGGCCTCAAGCGTCGTCGCCAGCATTTTGAATGGCGCCGTCGCGCCGCCCTCGGCGATTTGCGGCGCGGGCACATGCGCGACCACGGTTTCAAAAAGGGCATTCAGGTTTTCGCGCGGCCCGTCGAGTGTCTTGTCAGCCCAGCCGTCGCGGCCAGCCGCGTAGATGACCGGAAAGTCGAGTTGCTCATTATTGGCGCCAAGGGCGGCGAACAAATCAAACGCCGCGTCGAGGGCCGCATCAGGATCTGCGCTCGGGCGGTCGACTTTATTGATGACGAGGATCGGACGCAGGCCCAGCGCCAGCGCTTTCGACAGGACAAACTTGGTCTGCGGCATCGGGCCTTCGGCGGCGTCGATCAGCAGCAGGCAGCCATCGACCATGGAAAGGATGCGCTCGACTTCGCCGCCGAAATCGGCGTGACCCGGCGTGTCGACGATGTTGATGCGGACCGGCTCGTCGAGCTTGGCCCCGCCTTCATGGTCGCCTTCCCAGAGGACGCTGGTGCATTTCGCCAGAATGGTAATGCCGCGCTCGCGCTCGATGTCGTTGGAATCCATGGCGCGCTCGGCCATATCCGAGCCTTCGCGGATGGCGCCGGACTGGCGCAGCATCTCGTCGACGAGCGTGGTTTTGCCATGATCGACGTGAGCGATGATGGCGATATTGCGGAGCGGAATTGTGCGTTGCGTCATAACCGCGGGAGTTGCGCGTTTTTCCGCCGCTTGGCAAGGGGTGAGGTGGGGAAAAGCCGTTAATGCTGGCGCTATGCGCGCCCCGCTGTTGCCCCTATATCTCGGCGACGCCCGTTATATATAGAGTCCATGGCCCGGTTTACCCCCGAATTTCTCGATGAGCTGAAGTCGCGCCTGCGGCCGTCTGAGGTCATCGGGAAAGATGTGAAGCTGACCAAGCGCGGCAACGCCTGGTGGGGGCTGTCGCCTTTCAAGCCGGAAAAGACGCCTTCCTTTACGGTCGATGACCGGCGCGGCTCCTATCACTGCTTTTCGACCCAGAACCATGGCGACATCATTACCTTCCTGATCGAAACGCAGGGGCTGTCTTTTCCTGAGGCCGTCGAACGGCTGGCGGCGGATGCGGGGCTTGTCTTGCCGACCGAAAGTCCGGCAGAGGCGGCGCGGGCGGAAAAGGCGCAAGGGTTGGCTGAGGCTTGCGCGGCAGCGGCGAAATTCTTTTCGGCGATGTTGCATCGGTCCGACGGGCGCGCGGCGCTCGATTATTTGCGCGGACGCGATGTGACCAACGCGCAAATTGAAGCGTTTCAGATCGGCTTTGCGCCAACGGGCCGCCATGCGCTGAAAGATTATCTCCTCAACAAGGGGTTCACGGACGACGTCCTGGTCGAGTCAGGCCTGCTGATCAAACCCGAAGATGGCGGCGCCAGCTATGACCGCTTTCGCAATCGGATTATGTTTCCGATCCTCGGCACGCGCGACCGGGTGATTGCCTTTGGCGGCAGAGCCATGGACCATAATGCCCGCGCAAAATATCTGAACTCGCCTGAAACGCCGCTCTTTCACAAGGGCTCGGTGCTTTACAACATCACCAGCGCCCGTGCCGCCGCCGCCGAAGACAAGCAACCCTTGATTGTCTGCGAAGGCTATATGGATGTCATTGCGCTATGGGGCGCGGGGCTAAAGCGCGCCGTGGCGCCGCTCGGCACAGCGCTGACCGAAGATCAGCTGGCGTTGCTCTGGCGCGCATCGGATGAACCGGTTCTGTGTTTCGATGGCGACAGCGCTGGTCTCAACGCCGCCTATCGCTCCGTAGACAGAGCATTGCCCTTGCTGAAGCCGGGCAAGTCGCTGAGCTTCGTCTTCCTGCCGCAGGGGCAAGATCCTGACGATCTGATCCGCAGCGAAGGCGCAAGCGCCATGAGTGATGCGCTGGCCGCATCGCGTCCGCTGGTTGATGTCTTGTGGGAACGTGAAACTACAACCCGCGATCTCGATACGCCGGAACGCCGTGCGGCCTTGCGGTCGCATATGCGCGAACTGGTGAAAGCTATCGCCGACAAGGATGTGCGCGGCGCCTATGGCGACGAGCTTCGGCTTCGTCTCGATGCGCAATTCCGGCCGCCGGAACGGTCAGGCGCGTCTCAAAACGCGAACCCGTATCGAGGCGGCGGCCAAGCTGGTTTTGGCGGCGGTTCCCGGCAAGGCGGTTACGGTCAGCGCGGCGCCGGCAAGGGCATGGGCTTCCGATTCGCCCCGCCGCCGCGCCCGACGCCGGGATTGAAAAGCCCGTCGCAATGGGTGCGCGAGGCGAGCCTCGTCATGGCGGCGATCAACCATCCCGAACTGATTGAACGGCACGAAGCGGCGTTTTGCGGTCTCGATCTCGCCGATTCCGGTCTCCAGGCCTTACTAGGCGAGGTTCTTACGGCGATTTCCACAGACCCGGCCCTTGACAGCGCTGGATTGAGGAGCCATCTCACAAAAACTGGCGCGGCAGGCACATTGGAGCGGGCGACACATGATCCCCAGCTCACGAAGCATAGATTCCTCCGCCCCGACACAGAGATCGACGAGGTAGAACAGGGGTTCGCGAACGCCCTGGCCCATCATCTGTTTGAATCGACCCTCAAACAGGAGGTGGCCCGTTCGGCGTCTCAGATATTCACGGATGGCGATAGCGCGTGGAAGGCTGCGGCGGCGGCGCGCGAGGAAATGATCAATTCGAGCCGGCATGAGGCGGATGTGGATGAGGGCGACTCTCCCCGGAGATTCACGGATGCGCTCGAACAGATGAAAAAGACCGTAGAGAAAAAATTCGGTCGTTAAGGATATTGTGACTATGGCGAAAAAAGCGGCGGCGGCGACAAAGACCAAAGAAACAACGGAAGCAGCGGAGCCGAGCGACGGCCCGATCCTCGATCTCACCGATGCGGACGTTAAAAAACTGATCAAGTCCGCGAAGTCGCGCGGCTATGTCACCTATGACGAGCTCAACAAAGTTCTGCCGTCTGAGGAAGTCTCGTCTGAACAGATCGAAGACATCATGGCCCAGCTTTCCGAGATGGGCATCAATGTCGTCGAGCATGAAGAAGACGATGACGACGATAACGCCGCCAGTGATGATTCGGACGACGAAGCAGCCGCAGCGCCAAAGTCGCGCGCCGTCGCCGTCAAGGACGAAAAGAAATCGAGCGGGCTGGTCACTACCAATACGGGCGCCTCGGCCGACCGCACGGACGATCCGGTGCGGATGTATCTGCGCGAGATGGGCACCGTCGAGCTGCTTTCCCGCGAAGGCGAGATCGCCATCGCCAAGCGCATCGAGGCCGGCCGGGAGACCATGATCCGCGCGCTGTGCGAGAGCTCGCTGACCTTCGAGGCCATCACTGTCTGGCGCGACGAACTTCAGGAAGGCCGCGTTTTGTTGCGCGATATTATCGACCTCGACGCCACCTATGGCGGCGGGCCGGAAGCGCGTCCCGACATGACGCAACCTGACGTCGCCGAGCGTGTGAACCGCGAAGAAGCGGAAAAGGCTGAAGTCGCGGAAGATGACGATGATGATTTCGATGAGGGCGCCTTGTCGCTGTCGGCGATGGAAGCGGAATTGCGCGACGGCGTGATGTTGACCTTCGACAATATTTCTGACGAGTACAAAAAGCTGCGCCGCCTTCAGGACATCATGATCGAGGAACACCTTAAAGGTGACGATCTGACGTCCTCGCAAACCCGCCGCTTCAAGAAACTGCAAAAAGATATTGTCGAGCGCGTGCGCTCGGTTCGCCTGAATAACCAGCGGATCGAAGCGCTGGTCGAACAGCTATACGACATCAACCGCCGTCTGATGGCGCTTGAAGGCAAGCTGGTGCGCTTGGCGGATTCCTACGGCGTCAACCGTCAGGAATTTCTGTCCGACTATATCGGCGCCGAGCTTGACCCGGAATGGTTTGCGCGCATTTCCGCCAAGACCGGCAAGGGCTGGCAGAATTTCGTCAAGCGCGGCGAAAATCAGGTCTTGAACATTCGCGACGAGATCGGCGAACTGGCGACCGAAACCGGCCTTACGGTTCAGGATTTCCGCCGCATCGTTTCCATGGTGCAAAAAGGCGAGCGCGAAGCGCGCATCGCCAAGAAGGAAATGGTCGAAGCCAATCTCCGCCTCGTCATCTCCATTGCGAAAAAATACACCAATCGCGGGCTGCAATTCCTCGATCTTATTCAGGAAGGCAATATTGGCCTGATGAAGGCGGTGGATAAATTTGAATACCGCCGCGGCTATAAATTCTCGACCTATGCGACATGGTGGATCCGGCAGGCGATCACCCGCTCGATCGCCGATCAGGCGCGCACCATCCGCATCCCGGTGCACATGATCGAGACGATCAACAAGATTGTTCGCACCTCGCGCCAGATGCTGCATGAAATTGGCCGCGAGCCGACGCCGGAAGAGCTGGCGGAAAAACTTTCCATGCCTTTGGAGAAAGTCCGCAAGGTGATGAAGATCGCGAAAGAGCCGATCTCCCTCGAAACGCCGATCGGCGACGAGGAAGATTCACACTTGGGCGACTTCATCGAGGACAAAAACACGATCCTGCCTATCGATGCGGCGATCCAGTCGAATTTGCGCGAAACGACGACGCGCGTGCTCGCATCCTTGACGCCGCGCGAGGAGCGCGTGTTGCGCATGCGCTTCGGCATCGGCATGAACACCGACCACACGCTCGAAGAAGTCGGCCAGCAATTTTCTGTCACCCGCGAACGCATTCGCCAGATCGAAGCGAAAGCGCTCCGGAAACTGAAGCATCCGAGCCGAAGCCGGAAGCTGCGGTCTTTCCTCGACAACTGAGAAAAAACCCCGCCTCGTGCGGGGTTTTCTTGTCTCACTACCCTCGCTTGCTATCTGGTTCTCGCTTGCTATCTTGCTCTGTAGGCGAACTGTCTGCGCGCTGGCATGTGCCTGCGTTTTGGGCTGATTTTTTGGGCGAATTCTCTTAGGGGCGGCATGAAAATTTTAAAGGCTGGTTTTTTTGCGCTCGGCGCTATCGCAGCGATCGGCGCATGGTGTGCATTGGCTGTTTTTGGCGGGCTCTATGGCTGGTGGATGACGCCGATCGCCGAGAAGGGCGACCACGAAACGTTTTTCGTTGAAGCGACGCAACTGATAGACCACACCAACGCCGGAAACGCGGCGTTGATTCTCATCCGTGATGGAGAAGTCGCCGGCGAATATTTCGCCCCGACCGAAAGCAATATTGATGCGCAAACAGTGTTTCCCACGGCTTCATTCAGCAAATGGATCACGGCCTTTGGCGTGATGAAACTCGTCGACGAAGGAAAAATTTCTCTCGACGAGCCGGTCTCTTCCTATCTGACGCGGTGGAGCCTGCCTGACGGCGCCTATGACGAAAACGGCGTCACGGTCCGGCGCTTATTGAGCCACACGGCTGGCTTGACCGACGGACTCGGGTTTGGCGATTACAACGCCGACGAAATCCTGCCATCGCTGGAGGAAACGATGGCGAACCCGCGGGCCTCGTCAGGGCGCGACGTCAGGATTGAAGTCGGCGCTGAGCCGGGCGGGGAGTTCGCCTATTCCGGCGGCGGATATCTGATCTTGCAGCTTCTGATCGAAGAAGTTTCCGGTCAGGTTTATGAAAGTTTCATTCGCGATAACTTGCTGGCGCCGCTCGGGATGACGCAATCGTCTTTCCGGTTCATCGGCGAAATCGAGGGCGCAACGCCGTCCTTCGACGCTTCCGGCGCACCCGCGCCGCAGTTTCAATACGCTGCAGCCGGCGCGACAGGCTTTTCAAGTTCTGCGAGCGATCTTTTGAAGCTCGTCACCGCGCTTACAGACAACGGCAATGGGTTCGCCCTGAAGTCGGCGACTCTTGCGTCGATGCGCCAGCCCGAGGCTTATGTTTTCGGGAGCCCAATCTGGGGGCTCGGAACCATCTTGTTTGCGCCCACCAAATCCGGCGATTTCATATATGGGCATGACGGCGCCAATGAACCGGCGATCAACGTGTCGGTGCGCATCAACCCTGACAATGACGACGCATACATCATGCTGGTGAACGGCCATCCGTCACTGGCGTCTGACATTGGCGGGGAATGGGTGCTCTGGCAAACTGGCGTGCCGGACATTCTTTCAGCGGAGAAAGCGATCAAAAGCGCGGTGTTGCCGGCCGCAATC
The DNA here is from genome assembly GCA_021604585.1 of Hyphococcus sp. GTDB lineage: Bacteria > Pseudomonadota > Alphaproteobacteria > Caulobacterales > Parvularculaceae > Hyphococcus. The sequence goes on along the minus strand of BQJG01000068.1, from coordinate 6,793 downwards.
GGATCGCTTGTTATCCTGATCCTGGCGGTCTTCCTTTCAAGGCGGATATTTATGTCCGCGAGGTCTTAAATACGCCTCGCAGCTGTTAAAGATGGCGCGAAACCCTTGCCGTCTGATTGAACACGGCGCGAATCGCACAACATAAACGTCTCAATCGGAGTGCACCCACATGCCCGCGCCCACCGGCTCGAAAGCCAACAAGTCGAAATTCGATTGCTATGAGGATCTCGCTGAGGACGAGCCCTATTTCGTTATTCGCGCGGACGATCCGTTATCCGATGCGCTGATTGAACTGCATGCCTATATCGGCGCGGGGCAGGCGGGAGCGGCGCATAACAAGCTCGCCGAGATCATGGAGTTGACCCGCGACCGGCCGCCGCGCCCGTCGGACTCGCCGAAATACCGCGAAACCTTCGCTATCTCCCAGGCTATGGAAGTCTGGCGCCGCAACAAACCCAAAAGCTAGGTCGCCGCTGCCTTTGTTCCTTAGCGTGATGTGCTAGGCTCCGTGCGGGTTATGATTGTGGGAGGATGCCGTGGCTAATCTGGGTGCAACTATTCGCAAGGCGATTGTCGCCGCCGCAGCGCTCGCGCTCGGGTCATGCGCGTCAACGGGCGGGCCGCTCGGCATTTCCGACGAGCAGGGCCTTGCGCTTGGCAATCAGGAACACCCGAAAATTCTTGCAGCCTTTGGCGGCGAACTGGACGATCCGCAACTCACCTCCTACGTGCGGCGCATTCATCAAAAGCTGCTCGCCGCGTCAGCAACGCCCGGCGCCCCGCAAGCGCCGATCCAGATCACGCTGCTCGACAGTCCGGTGGTGAACGCTATGGCGCTGCCCGGTCATGTTTATGTAACGCGCGGGCTTTTGGCCCTGGCGAACAGCGAGGCGGAAGTCGCCGGCGTCATCGGTCACGAGATCGGCCATATTTACGAACGCCACACAGCGCAGCGCATCAGCCGCGGCAATCTCGCCGGTCTTGGCGCGGCGGCGGTTGCGATCCTCACCGGCGATCAGGACACGGCGCAGATGGCCGGACAGGCGGCGCAGCTTTATCTGTTAAAATTCTCGCGCACCCAGGAATATGAAGCCGATATGGTTGGTGTACGGATGATGGCGGGCGCCGGCTATGACCCAATCGGTCAGGCTGAGTTTCTCGATACGCTCGGCAAATGGTCGGCGCTCGAAGGCCAGATCGCCGGCGCGGAACGTCCGCCGGAATTCCTGTCGACCCACCCGAACACACCGGAACGTGTGCGCCGAGCGGCCGCCGAAGCGCAAGTCCGGGGCGCCGGGAATGGCGCCGGGCGCGACCGCGACGTTTATCTCGCCAATATTCAAGGCATGCTTTATGGCGACGATCCGGTGAAGCAAGGCTTTATTCGCGGGCGGGATTTTGTTCACCCCAGCATTGGCATCGCTTTCACGGTCCCGAACGGCTTTGAGTTGCATAACGGACCGACCGCCGTTTTGGCGCAGTCGCCGCAAACTGGCGCGCAGATGCAGTTCACCGGCGCTGCCGCCAGCGAGAGCCCGCAGCAAATTATCGATGGGCCGCTTTCGGAAAGTCTCGGCGTCAATCTCGGCGCCTCACGCGCTATCACCATTGCCGGCCGACCCGGCGCGGTTGGTCAGGCGCAAGCGAACACCCAAAATGGCGTCGTAGACGTCTCCGCCTATGTGGTTCGCTGGCAGGGAACGATGAATTACATTTTCTTGTGGGTGACGCCCGCCAATGTGTCTCGGCAATTGCAACCACCGATCGCCAGCAGCGTGCAAAGTCTGCGCAGCGTGTCGATGCAGGCCGCCAATCCGCCGCCTGCGACGCGGGTCGATGTGGTTACCGTTCAACGGGGCGACACGCCAGCCAGCATTTCGCGCACCATGGCGTTTGACCAATATAAAGAAGAGCGCTTCCGGGTGATGAACGCCATCGGCCCGAACGAAGGGTTGCGCGCGGGAGAGCGCGTCAAGCTGGTACGCTAAAGCCTAGAGAATGCGGACACTTTTGACCTGCGCCCAGCCCTTGCACAGGTGGGCCTAATCGCTAAGGTTCGGCGCGACCAAAAACCATTCCCAAACAGGATTTAGAGGAGATCAAATATGGCTGTAGACGGCAAATGGAACATCACCATCAAAACGCCAATGGGCGACCAGACAGGCGTTTTGACACTTAAGCAGGAAGGCGACGCTTTAACTGGTGAGATGACCAGCCCCTCCGGCGCTGCGCCCATTGAAAACGGCAAAGTCGAGGGCGACACGCTGATGTGGCACGCCAAAGTGACCTCGCCAATGCCGATCACGCTGGAGTTCTCCGGCAAAACCGAAGGCGATGCGATCTCCGGCACAGTCAAGCTCGGCGCATTCGGGTCGTCGACCTTCTCCGGCACGGCCGTTTAAGGTTGTTCGATGATGAAGATCGCCGCCAAAACGGGTTTCGCTATTTGCGCTGTCTTCGCGCTCAGCGCCTGTGGCGGCGATCAGTCTCCCGCCGAGAGTGCGGCCGCCAATCTTGCCTCTGCTGAGAGTGATGCGCCGGATCGTTATGTCGTGACCGAAAAATCCTCGGCGAGTCTCAACAGTCTTGGCGAAGCCTTCGTGAAGCTGGCGCTTGGGGTTGGCGAACACGATCCAGCTTTTGTCGATGCTTATCACGGTCCCGCCGAATGGGCGGAAGCGGCGAAAACCGAAGCGCGCTCCCTCGACTTGCTCGAACAGGATGCGCAAGGGCTGCTGATTTCGGTTGCCCGCGCCAATACGCAGGATGCGTCCATACGGGGCGCCATGCTGGAAAAGCTAACCCGCGCGGCGCTCACACGCATTCAAATGGTCAAGGGCCGCACCTTCTCCTTCAATGAAGAAACGCGGCTGCTGTATGATGTCGTTGCGCCTCAATATGATGTAGCCCAATTCGATGCGGTGCTGGATGAGATTGATGTGTTGCTGCCGGGTGAGGGAACGCTCGCCGATCGCGTCGATGCATTCCGTAATTCTCTCGCAGTGCCGGCGGACAAACTGCAAGCCGTGTTCGGCGCCGCTATCGCCGAATGCCGCAAGCGAACGCTTGCGCATTACGCATTGCCGGATGATGAACGCTTCAGTCTTGAGTTTGTGACGGACAAGCCCTGGAGCGGTTACAACTGGTATCAGGGCGGCCATGAAAGTCTTATTCAGGTCAATACTGACTTTCCGATCATCATTGATCGCGCTGTCGACCTCGGTTGCCATGAAGGCTATCCCGGTCACCACACTTGGAATGTTCTTCTTGAACGCGACGTTCTCAATGGCGCCGGGTGGATTGAGTATTCAGTTTACCCGCTATTCTCACCACTTTCGGTGACGGCGGAAGGCTCGGCGAATTACGGCATTGAGCTCGCCTTTCCCGAACAGGAAAAAATCGCGTTTGAACGTGATGTGCTGTTTCCGCTTGCCGGCCTTGATCCGGCGAAAGCGGTGAAGCTCGAAGCGTTGAACACGCTGCGAAAGAGGCTTTCACATTCCCGCAATATGATTGCGCGCAATTATCTCGACGGGAAAATTTCGCGCGACGAAGCAATCGAGATGTTGAAAGTTTACGGATTGCAGTCGCGCGAACGGGCGGAGCAAGGGGTTCGCTTCATCGAGACCTATCGCGGTTATGTTTTGAATTATAATCTCGGCCGCGATCTCGCCGCCGCCTATGTTGAGCGCAACGCGGTCGATGGGCGCAGCCGCTGGGATGTATTCGAGACCTTGCTGACAACACCGCTCTCCGCTTCTGACATAGCTGGAAACAGGATGGCGAGAGGGGCGGCGGGCGAATGACCGTTAAAGCGATCGTCCAGCGCGTCCATCTTTGGGCGGGATTGCTGCTCGGCGTTCAGGTGCTTTTGTGGATGGCCAGTGGCGCCGTCATGAGCGTGTTTCCGATTGAGCTGGTGCGCGGCGAGACCAGCATGTTCGTCTCCGAACCTATCGCATTGGAGCCGGAGACCTACGCCTCGCCGGGCGGCATTATCGCCCAGACGGAAGGCGCGACGTCTGTCGAGCTTCGCCGCTTTATGGGGCGTCCTGTCTATTTGGCGCGGCGGCCTGGCGGCGCCGCAATGTTCGACGCTTCGACCGGCGAGAAAATTACGCCGCTGAAAGAAGCGCAGGCGCGCAGAGTGGCGGAACAGGATTATGTCGGCGAGGGCAAGATTGTCCGGGCGACGCTGATGAATAATCCGCCCCATGAATATCGCGGCGCGACGCCGGTATGGCGCCTCGATATGAGCGACAAACTGCACACGCGGATTTATGTTTTGCCAGACACGGGCGAAGTGCGCGCGCGGCGCAATGATGTCTGGCGGGTCTATGATTTTTTCTGGATGCTGCACATCATGGACTACAAGGATCGTGAGAATTTCAATAATCCGCTGGTGATTACGGCGGCGGTGACCGGATTGATTTTTTCGATTTCCGGAATTTGGATCGTGATCTTGCGTCTGGGGCGAGGGCGGTACCATCACGATTTGATGCTGGCGACGGGACGTCACAGACGTAAATCAGAGACTGAAACCAATTCAACCGACGCGTAGCGCCAGCCGCAAATGCTGCGTATTTTTGTACCAGGGTTTAGCGGATAAAAATTTCTAGAACGCGAAGTAAATTGGTTCCGGGCCCTGCGGGCCTTTCTTGGCAGATTTCTTTGCGTCTTTGGTGTCTTTCGCTTCAGACTTTTCTTTTTCGACCTGGCATTCTTTTGCGTCATGACCGGCTGTTGCAACTTTGGTGGTGCGGCCTTGTTCCTCGACGCTGATGAAGCTGTGCAAGACGCCTTTGAAATCGAAGGACACGCTTTTGCGCGCTTCGGCGTCGGCGGACGCGAGCATGATGATGGGCTCTTCAAAGGCGGCTGGAGAGGCGCTGGCCTGCGCCGGGCCCATGCTGAATCCTGCAGTCATCGCAAAAGCGATACTTGTGATTCTGGCAAGTTGCATGGCTAGTTCCCTCTCTCCGGGCGGAATATGCCCCTAATCGCCGCCCGGCTGCAAGCTGTAATCAAGCCGAACAAAGCCTGAATGTCTTATGATGAGGTAATATTTTCGCGAGGAAGCGACATTTGTCGCGTTGCAGCAGAAACTTATCCGCCCGGAAGCCGCTTTCTGGAGCGGTCCAAGGCGGATAAATTCAATGAAATCAGGCCAAATCAGGCGTTCAGGGCGTCGGCGGCTGGAACATAGTCGCAGTCCAGCGCTTCGGAGACCGCCTTGTAGGTCACATGGCCTTTGTGGACGTTGAGGCCGTCGCGCAGGTGTTTATTTTCCTTGAGCGCGGCGAGGCCTTTATTAGCCAGTTGGAGCCCGAAGCCGAGAGTCGCATTGTTGAGCGCATGGGACGACGTTAGCGGAACGGCGCCGGGCATGTTCGCCACGCAATAATGAATGACGTCGTCAACCACGTAAGTTGGGTCTTGATGGGTGGTGGCGTGTGATGTCTCGAAACAGCCGCCCTGGTCGATAGCAACGTCAACGAGAACAGAACCCGCTTTCATGCCTTTCAGCATTTCCCGCGTCACCAGTTTTGGCGCCGAGGCGCCCGGGATCAGCACGGCGCCAACCACAACGTCGGCGACATCGGTTTCCTCATCCAGCGCTTCAAAGGTCGAGTAGCGCGTCTTCGCGCGGCCCTCAAATAACTCGTCGAGTTCGGCGAGGCGCCGGTTCGAGCGATCAAGAATGGTGACATCAGCGCCAAGGCCGACAGCCATGCGCGCCGCATGCGTGCCGACAACGCCGCCGCCAATCACCAGAACTTTCGCCGGCAACACGCCGGGCACGCCGCCCATCAATAAACCGCGTCCGCCTTGATGCGCAGTGAGCGCATAGGCCGCCGCCTGAATCGAAAGACGCCCGGCGACTTCGCTCATCGGCGCCAGCAAGGGCAGCCCGCCCCATGAATCGGTGACGGTTTCATAGGCGACGGCGGTGACGCCGGATTCCATAAGACCGCGCGCCTGTTTCGGATCGGGCGCCAGGTGAAGATAAGTGTAAAGAATTTGACCTTCGCGGAGCTGCACCCATTCGCCGGGCTGCGGCTCTTTCACTTTGACGATCATGTCCGCCTTGGCGAACACCGTTTTCGCGTCCGGGGCGATCTTGGCGCCCGCCGCAACATAGTCTGCATCGCTTGCTTTGATGCCGGCGCCAGCGCCGGTTTCGACCAGCACGTCGTGGCCGTTCTGCACATATTCGCGGACGCTGCCGGGAACCAGCCCGACGCGGTATTCGTGGTTTTTGATTTCTTTTGGAACGCCGACCAGCATGGGATCCTCCCGGGGTTGATTTGGCGCGAACTATATTCTCATTTCCGAGGATATTTTTGATATTTTCCGGTTATATAGATATTTATCGATACGTGATTCATAATGAGGCGGCTTTGATGAATGAGATTCGTGTCATGGATCGGTTCGACCGGGCGATCCTGAAAGTCCTGCAGGAGGACGGTCAGGCGCCGTTCACCGAACTGGGCGAGCGGGTCGGGCTCTCGCCATCAGCCTGCCATAAGCGGGTGAAAGAGCTTTGGCGCACCGGCGTGATCACCCAGCAGGTCGTCATCGTCGATGAGCGCGAAGCGGGACTGGAAACCTCCGTCTTCGTTCAGGCGACGCTTAAAAATCAGCAACAGGCGACACTAACGGCGTTTGAAAAAGCGGTCACGCATCATCGCGAGATTATGGAATGCTATCTAATGGCCGGCCTGTCGGATTATTTATTGCGCATTCTTTGCCGCGACGGCGCCGATTATGAACGCATCCACACCGAGATTTT
>BQJG01000067.1 GCA_021604585.1 Hyphococcus sp. | reverse complement strand
AGAAAATCCACCACTGTCTTTTTCAACCGCCTGCGCGGCGTTTTTAAACCGGTCAGCACAACCTCATGCCCGCGATCGCGCAGATAGCGCGCATAGATGGAAACGACCCTGTCGCCGCCGCCAAGGCCAGGATGGTAAAGCAGAATGTTGATCTTCAATTTTTTACTCATTTGAGATTCACACGTCTTAGCTCAGGTGTTATTTCCAGCTAAAATCAGTATCCGGTGTGGCTGGCGTCGCTGCCGCAGGCAAGGGTTCGGCGTTGGGCGTCTGGGCGACAATTCGCGATAGCGCCACGCCAATGGCGCCAATCGCCCAGTAAAAGTGCGGGATTTGCCCTTCGCTGCTCGTCGTGAAGATGGTGACAAGGATGCCGGCGAGTGTGGCGAGATAGGCGCGGCAGTAATGTTCAAGCGGCGATCCTTGCGCCCGAGCGGTCTTCAATGATTTATGCAGCACAAGCAGGACGTTGAAGAAAAACAGCACAAATAGGCTGAGGCCAATGAGTCCGCTTTTTAGCCCGACCTGAAGGTAAGTGTTCACGATGTCGATGATGCCTTGTCCTTGCCGCATGGCCTGCAAGGCGCTGCTCTCAAGAAAGTCGCCGGATCCGAATAATGGGTTCTCCAGGATAACGTCCCAGGCGGCGTCTAAAAGTTGTTGCCTGTAATCAATCGTCTCGTCCGCGTTTCCTCCCACCACTGGCAACAGTCCAATGACGTTGCGTCCGAAGGGCGTCAGCAAGGAAAGCATTCCGGTGATTATCGCAAACGTTCCGGCTTGAATTGAACGCATTAATGCTTTCTTGCTCAGCAAAATATAAACGCCCACCACAATGATGGCGCCAATCCATGGCCCTCGAGAGAGCGATAACAACAGACCGGTCACAAGCAGGCCAAAGGCGGCGAACCGGTATGTCCTGGGGAAATTATCGTTTAATAGAGCGAAGCCCAGGCCAATCGCCGTCATCGCCACATACCCCCAGACGATGGGATTGAAGACAGAAGTGGTGGCGCGCAAATAGCCTTCGCGCATTGAGTAACCGAATGGCAGGTCGCCAAACCAATTATTGACGACCTGATAGTAGAAATGCCAATTGCGCAAAAATTCCGGGATTGAAATCGCAGACAGAATGATAACTGGCAGGATAATAGCCGCTGTCAGGATTCGTATATCGTTTGCCGATTTTGGCGCGCGGCTAAGCACATAGTAAATCGGCGCCAGAAATAAAAACTCCTGAATCCCGGTTCGCAACATATCCGTAAAGCTTGGGGCGCGAACCGACAGCGCAATTTGCAGCGCTATAAACAGGAAAAAAAAGAGGTCAGCCGTAGCGCCGGTTTTGTTCAGACGCCGCATGTGCGCGGCGAAAAAGAGTGACGGCATCAAGACAACAGCGGCGATCGCGAGTTGCGGCGTAACCATGATGAACTTATTGATTCCTGCAACGCCGGGAATTGCATCGCCCAGTGTTGGCACGACGCACAGCAGCAACAGGAATATTGCCGGCTTTAGTGATTCGCGGCGCGCCAAAAAAGCGACGACAGCCATGATCGCGATGATGGCAAGCCAGTAATTTGTTAACCAATAGATGCAGGTTGTAACCGCCATCCAGGTGATGGCCCAATTGTTAAACCGGTTGGGCCCGAGCTGGACAAGAAACGGCTTGCGAAAAAAGGCGAGCGTGATGATCGAAACAAAGGCGACGACGATATAGGCTTTTAAATGAACTGGCATAAAATGTTGTTTTCATGCTTTCCGTCGTTTCGCCGGCCCATGATGGCCGCCGGTCATCCGGCTTTCCGCCCTGTTAACGGCGTTCAGTCCATTAGTTCGCCGCTTGCTATAGCGCGATTGACCAGGCTAGTCGATAAAAGGCAATGAATCGTTTAACCACCTTCATCACGAAGCTAGGGCTGACAGCAGGCCTGCGAAGCGATTCGTCTTTGCGCGCTCGCGTTCAGACCGGCAGCCTTTTTACGCTTGGCGGTTTTGGCGTCGGGCAGGTGTTGCGTCTGGTTTCAAACCTGATTCTCACGCGGTTGGTCATGCCGGAGGCGTTCGGCCTGATGGCAGTCGCCGTCTCGATCAATATATGGGCGATCATGCTGACGGATATCGGCATTAACGCCGGCGTTATTCGCAGCAAGAACAGCGACGATCCTGAATTTTTACGCACTGCCTGGACGCTTCAGATTGTCCGCAACTTTCTCGTCTGGACCGTCATTCTCTTCGCCGCATTCGCGGTTTTTGTGATGAGCAACGCTGGCGTGTTTCGCGCCGAGAGTATTTACACCAACCCCTTGCTCCCCTGGATCATGGCGGCGACCGGCGCTCAGTTGGGGATTGCAGCATTCGCTTCTGCAAATCAGACGATGGCGCAACGAAAGCTCCAAATAGGCAAGGTCGTCGCGCTGGAGATATCGGTGCAGCTATTTGCAATGGTGGTGACGGTTGGGTTCGCCGCAATGGGCGCGGGCGTTTGGGCGCTAGTGACCGGCATGCTTGCAAGCGCTGCGTTTAATGCAATTGCGAGCCATTTTGTTTTCACCGGGCCGAGAATGAAATTCGCGATGAATCGCGAGTATTTCTCGGAGATTTTTCATTTTGGAAAGTGGTTGATCATTGCGTCGTTTTTCGGGTTCTTCGTCAATCGCGGCGACCAGATCGTGTTTGGCGGATTCATGACCTCCGACCGGTTCAGTCTTTATGTAATCGCGACCATATGGATAACGGCCGCATCAACCGTGATGCAAACGCTGACAAACCGCATCTTCTACCCGGCTTTCAGTGAAATTTTACGGGAGCGGCCGGAAAGCCTGACGGCGGCGTACCGTAAAGCCAGAATAATCATTGATCTCGCCTCGATCGCCTTGGCGTATGGTGCGTTCCTTTTGTCGGGACCTGTTTTTAGATTCATATACCCGGAAGCCTATGAAGGGGTCGGGTACTTTATGCAGCTGCTATCTCCGTTTTTGTTGTTGACCCCTTTTCGCCTGATCAACACGACAATTCTCGCCGATGGCGACAGCAAGCAGTTTACCGCTATTACTGTGTTGGCGGGCGTTGCGATGCTCATCATGACGCCGCTGGCGTTTCATTTTCTTGGAGAAAAGGCGGCTGTTGTTGTGTTCTCAGTGATCGAGGGGGTCTCATTGCCGATTATTTGGCGGCTCGGTGCAAAGCGGCTTTCGTTGGACCCGTGGGTTGAGGGGCGTGCGCTCCTAGCCCTGATTTTGCTCATCCTTTTGATTTTTACGGTAGGATAGCCGTGCGAAGATTGAAGCTTGGCGCCGGGCTCCCCTAAAAGAAAACCCCGTTAAACTTTACTAAAAACTAATTAAACCCTGCACGCTGAAATTTTAAGAAAGTTTCATTTCCAATCCTAGCATCGAAGGGGCAGAACGTCCCTTGGATTAAGTCTTTTTCAGTGATCTCGCTCTAATAAGGTTTTGGTTAACCTTAATGGCGATTGCTGTCTTCGGGGGAGCAATTGTCGTGATGTAGAGCGGGTGCGCGTAATGATCAGGCTTCAGACGATTCTTCTTTCTGGCGCCGCTCTATGCGCTTTTTTTTCGTCCGTCCAAGCCGCTTCACCAGCAATCACCGTTACGGATGCCGCGCTGGATCAGCCAAAGGTCTATGGGGCGCTGTATCCGGAAGACACCGTCGAGCCTTTAGAAAGCAAAAAATCTGCGCCGGCCGTTCGCCAGAGGGCCGACGTGAGCGACAAGCTCGTCAAGGCGCTTGGTGCGGCCGGGTATCTTGTGTCTTCTCACGACTCTCCTGCTGATTTTAACGCTGCGATCAAGCGCGCGATTGGCCGCCATCCGTCCTATCATGCGCAAGCATCGAACATGGACGAATCCGGGGCCATGCGCCGGCGGGCGAAATCTGCGCTTTACCCGCAATTGTCCACACAGCTGCGCGGCGATTATTCGCTTACACGAAATTTCGCCGCTGGAACGGACAATGTCGTTGAGTCTCTTCGCCCGCGCGAGCAATTTACCGCGGGCGTATCAGCCTCTCAGCTGATCTTTGACGGCGGCGCAGCGATCAACAGAATTCGCAGCGCGCGCGCCCTCGATGAGGAATATAAAAACACGCTTGAAGTGCGAATCAACGATCTCGCCGCATCTGCACTCACGGCCTATCACGATGTCGCCGCGCATCAGGCGCTGACCGCTTTCGGTCAGGATTTTATCAAACGTCAGCAATCCATTCTCGCAGACGTCAAGGAGCGGGAACGCTTGGGCGCCGGGTCAAAGGCGGATGTGACGCGCGCAGAAGCACGTCTGGCGGCGGCGCGTGCCCGGCTCGCCGACATCCGCGAAAGCAAGCGCATCGCCGATATCCGCTATGAAGAATTTTTCGGTGAAGCGCCCGGGGTTTTGACGAGACCGGCTATGGCGGCGCCGAACGTCAGCGATCGCAATCAAATTGTCGCCGAGGCGTTGGAAATCAATCCGGAGATTGCGGCTGCAGAAGCGCGCGCGGAAGCGCGCCAAGCTGATTTCAAAGCTGCCCGAAGCGCGCGCCTTCCCGAAGTGCGTCTGTCTGTCGATGCGCAAAAGTATGACGTCTTCGACACGGATAATGACTTCGATGTGCGTGCGGGCCTGACTGTCAATTATAATATTTTCGGCGGCGGCGCGCGTGCGGCCGACATAGCAATTGCGAGATCACGGGCGAAGCGCGAGCATTTCAACGAAGAACAAACCCGCCAGGATGTCGCTCGGGAAGCAGCGATGGCGTTTGAACGGCTTGAAGGCGCGGATGAACGTCTTGCGGCGCTGGGCGACTCGCTGATCGCAAATGATATCACACGCGATCTTGTGCTTGAACGCTACAAACTTTCCCGCGGCGATTTGATCGACGTGCTGCAAGCGGAGAACGACTATTTCGAAGCGGGCGTCGCTTATGTGATCGCTTTGTCCGGCCGCGATATGGCGGGGTATGCGCTGATGGAGCATACGGGCGATCTGCTTCGATTGTTTTCACCTCAAACAGATTATGAGGCCGCGATCTTTGAGGCGACGCGATGAGCAACAGCAGTTTCCTCAAAGATCTGGCGCCGACGACCCATTGGCTCTACGGGCCCTTGCGCGACAACGCCAAAATCTATGGTCAGACGATATTGGCGGCGGCCATCGTCAATTTACTGGGTCTCGTTTCGTCATTTTTCATCATGACGGTCTACGACAAAGTATTGCCAAATCAAGCGATTGAATCGCTGATTGCCCTTACCATCGGCGTTGCGATCGCCCATGTTTTTGACTTTCTGCTGAAGTCCTTGCGAGGCTATTTTATTGATATCGCCGGACAGCGCCTTGATGCGACAGTGGGCGCCAGCGTTTTCGATAATTTGATGTCCATGCGCATGGATGCGCGCCGCAGCGCTACAGGCGCTATCGCTGGGCTGGTGAAAGAATTCGAGAATTTGCGAGATTTCTTTTCATCCGCCACATTGGTCGCCATTGTCGATCTGCCATTCATTTTTCTGTTCATCGCAACCATTGCGTTGATCGGCGGGCCAATTGCGCTCATCCCATTGATTGGCGTGTTGCTGGCGATTGCTTCGGGCGTCATTATTCAGCCTTTGATCATGCAGCGCACACAGCAAGCCATGGCCGAAGGACACCACAAGAACGCGGTGCTGATTGAAACCCTGGGTGGGCTTGAAACGATCAAGAGCGTCAAGGCCGAAGGATTGATGCGCGGGCGGTGGCGTTCCGGCGTTGCGCGCCACGCAAAAGTCTCCGCGATAGGACGCTTTCTCAACCAGTTCGCCGTGAATGCCTCCGGCTTCGCGCAACAGGCAAGTCAGGTTGGCGTCGTTGTCATCGGCGTATTTCTGGTTGGCGCCAATGAAATCACCACAGGCGCGTTGATCGCCTGCGTTATTCTCACTGGCCGCGCCATGGGGCCGCTGGGGCAGGTGGCGTCACTGCTCAGCCGCGTCAACGGCGCCTTTGCTTCTTATAAGTCGCTCAACGACCTCATGACGGCGCAGAGCGAGACCGACAATACGCGCGAGTATCTGGCGCGTCCTGCATTAAGCGGTAAGATTGAGTTTCGTGAAGTCAGCTTCATCTATGGCGGCGAAACAAATCGCGCGCTCGATGAAGTTTCCTTCACCATTGAGCCAGGGGAACGCGTTGCAATTCTTGGCAAGAACGGTTCAGGCAAAAGCACGATCGTCCGGCAGATCACCGGCATCTATCAGCCGACCGAAGGGTCGGTAATGGTGGATGACACAGACATCCGGCAACTTCGTCCGGCGGATTTGCGTTCCAATATCGGCGCCGTCCTACAGGATGTCTGTTTGTTCTCCGGAAGCATCCGCGAGAATATCGCACTCGGCCTCGAGAATGTTTCTGATGATGATATTCTGGCGGCGGCGAAAATCGCGGGCGTTCATGATTTTGTCGGCGCCACGGCGGGCGGTTATGATCAACGCTTGGCCGAACGCGGCGAGGGATTGTCGGGCGGACAACGCCAGGCGATTGCACTGGCCCGCGCATTGGCGCCGAAACCTTCTATCTTGTTGCTGGACGAGCCTTCCAGCGCTCTGGATGCGCAAGCGGAAGCGGCGTTAATTGCCCGGCTTGGACAGGCGACGCGCGGAAAGACATTGCTGATCGTTACGCATCGCATGTCTATGGTCCGCCTTGTTGATCGCATTATCGTGCTTGATAAGGGCCGGGTGCTTGTTGACGGATCGCGCGACACGGTGATGCGCGCCATGTCTACCGCGAGCCAGCTTAAAACCAAACGCATCACAGCAGCGGGACCGAAACTCGTGTCGGCCACAAGGGCGGCATAGAGATGAGCAGTCAGAACCTTGCAACAGTCGATATTGATGAAGCAATGCCGATTGAGCCGGCGAAAGCGGCTCAATATTTGCTTTATATAATTTCTGCGCTGGTGGTGGTGACGTTGACATGGGCGTCGCTTGCAAAGCTTGACCGTGTCACCCGCGGGCAAGGCTGGGTGGTGACGTCGAACCAGCTGCAAGAGCTGCAATATTTTGAAGGCGGCATTGTGAAAGAGATTTTGGTGTCCGCCGGCGATCAGGTTGCAGCCGGCGACATCCTCGTAAAACTCGATCCGACGCAAATGAATGTCGCCTTTGCGCAAGGCCAGGAAGGGTACAATACGCTGGCGGCGAAGATCGCGCGGCTTGAAGCAGAGGCCACGTTGACGCCGCTCGTCTTCCCCGAAGCGCTGGTCAAAGCAGCGCCGCGCGTTACGGCAAATGAACGCCAGCTCTATGCGGCTCGTGAGGCGGAATTCGCCGCCTCCATCGGCATTGAGCAAAAGAAACTCGATCAGCGAAAGAAAGCGCATGACGACGCGAAGGTTTCTCTCGAAACGGCGCAAGAAGCCTACACGCTGGCGGCGGAGGAATACGCCATTATGCAGCGCCTCGTCAGCCGCGGCATTGAGCCAAAGGTTGAACTCTTGCGTGCGCGTCAGCGCGAAGCGGCGGCGCGCGGCGATGTGCAGCGTGCGGAAATCGCCGTCAGCCGTATCGCGCTTGAAATTGGCGAAGCTGAAGGTGAGATCGAACGGATTGCAAAATCTTTCTCCGCCGCTGCTGTTGACGATCTCAACAAAGCGAAGGCTGAACTTGAGGAACTGAAAGGCGAGCTTCCCGCCCTTCAGGACAAGGTCGCACGCACTGATGTTCGAGCGCCGGTTGCTGGCGTCGTCAATCGCGTGCTGGTCTCGACAATTGGCGGCACCGTGGCGCCCGGCGAAACAATTGTCGAGCTGGTGCCGAGCGAAGACACATTGCTTGTTGAGGCGAAAGTAAAGCCTTCCGACATTGGCTTTCTCCGCATCGGTCAGGAAGCGCGCGTGTCAATCACGGCTTATGATTCCGCGCTCTACGGATCGCTCGACGGCAAGATTGAAACCATCAGCCCCGACGCCATCGCCGACGAAAAGACAGGCGAGCGGTTTTACACCATCGCGGTGCGGACCGACGCTGAAGCGCTTAAAAGCAAGCGGGGCGACCTCAAGATTCATTCTGGCATGGCGGCGGAGGTGGCGATCCTCAACGGCAAGCGGTCGGTGCTGGCCTATATCATCAAGCCGATGTCGTCGATTGGCGACAAAGCGCTGCGCGACAAATAGGGCGGGCTTGCGGGCGGACGCGGGCGCGGCTTAAACACTCTCATGAATAATCGGACTTTGCGGCGGACGCTGCATGACCTATCCGCATTGCCAGCGCCACTCGCCAAAAGTCGATCCCGACGATTGATCAAATCAAGCATGCCTTGACCATCGCACCGCACAAGTCCGACACCGAAAAGCGGGATCGCGCCTTGGTCGCCGTCCCTCTTTTCGCGGGCTTCCGCGATGCTGTACTGGCGTTCCTGCCGATCGGGATTATTCAATACTATACTAAAATCAATGTGTTCGTATCTGGAGATGTGTAGGACAACGCCGGTTTTATTAAACTTTACACACAATCAGTTCCATGCAAAGGTTGGTTAACGAGCTTGGGGGTTCGGAAGAATCTGTTTGGGGCAGTCGGGTGGGGATTTTTTGAGATTTTGAACAGGTTCGGCGATTGAATTCCTATAAGTGCTGACCTTTGTTTGTCCGCACCGAAATTAATCCGCCTTCTGTTTTTTTTCCTAAGATAGGCTGGGACCAGCCTACACCTCTAGTTAGTGGCACGCCCTGAGCGCAACTGAAACAACGCGGCATTTTATTGCGCGCGCATTTTAGGGGTGAGGCATGCCAAATACTTATATTCGTTTTGAGCAGGGATTTGAGGACGATTCTGCGGGATTTTCTGATGAAACAAACGGCTGGTCCGGGGTTACAACTGAAGTTCCTTCGGGGACAAACGGTATTGCCGCGGCTGATGGCGGTTCGTATTCCATATTTGAACAGAGCAACGATGCTGGCGGGTTAACCGGGCCATTCACTCGCTTTGACGGATATCGGAGTCTTTCCGATGACCAAGGCGTTACGACACAGATCAAGATTTACCTTGACCCCGGCTCATGGGCCGCTGGCGAAGGGTTCGATTATTCTGTCGCAGCGAACAGTCAGGCCGGCGCGCACATGCAGGATTTCATCTTTCATGTCACGCAGGACACTTCGACAGGCAATCTGCTGATCGGCGCCAGCAACAATACAAATTTCGATCCGAGAGAAGATCTCGAAACCACCTTGAATTTTGGCGCCGTAACAACTGCGGGGTGGTACACTTTCGAACACACATTCTACGACGCGGGAGACGACACGCTTGCTGTGTCGATGACGGTGACAGGCGAAGATGATG
Source organism: Hyphococcus sp. (assembly GCA_021604585.1). Lineage (GTDB taxonomy): Bacteria > Pseudomonadota > Alphaproteobacteria > Caulobacterales > Parvularculaceae > Hyphococcus. Next base: position 7,538 of record BQJG01000067.1, on the reverse strand, counting down.
TTTCAATCTTCAACAGAGTTCTCAACGATCCGGGAAACGGATACTCAACCGAGTTCGGCGGCAATCGTTATGGCTGGTTTACAAACATTGACGTGGCTGGCGGCATTGCGGTCGATTCCGCGAGACTGATGACTGAAGATGAAAATCCTGTTCAAGTTAAAGAGGGCTCGGTGATCATCGGGACTTTTGCGACCATTGAGGATGCGAAAGCGGCGCTCGATAGTGGCGCGCTTACGGCGGCGACCGCTGAGATTTTCACCTCGGGCGCTAACGACAATTTCTTCTATGTCGCCAATGGAATGTCTATCCAGGATGCGATTGATGCAGCGCCTGAAGGCGGGCATGTGTTCGTTGCGGACGGCGTCTACAATGAAAGCCTGACGATAGACAAAGCCCTGACGCTGGAAGGCGAAGATGTTGGCGGCGACGGGATTCCGGATGTTGTTTTGAACGCCACCGGGGCTAACGGAATCACTGTCACCGGCGATATCGATAATGGCGGATCAGCAACGGTTTCCGTGAGCGGTTTTGACATCGGCGGCGCCAGCGGTGTGGGGCTGCACATCACCAACAGCGCGGTGCTGTCGAGCCTTGAGATCAGCGGCAGCGCGTTTACGAGCAACGGAACACATGGCGTTGGCTCCGGTTCCGGGGCAAGCGGGTTGGGGTCGATTTCCATCGACAACTCCACTTTTACGAATAATGGCCAAGGCGGCGCCAACGGATCCGGCGATATTGTCCTGTTCAACTTCCATGGCGACGCTTCGCTGACGGATCTTACCATCACATCGACCGCAACCGAGGTTACGGCGGTGAGTGCGAGAGGCGACAGTGCGATTCAGATCGCAGGGTTTGATCCAACTACCTATGATGTAAGCGCCCCCATGGGCAATGTCGTCATAGACAATGTTACGGTCGATGGCTGGTACCATAAGCCGCAATTTATGATTCAGGGCTTCACCGATTTCAACGGGTTGTCGTTGTCGGATGTGGACCTTTCCGGCGGCACATCCTGGGGCGATCTTCTGTTTATCGATCCAATTGGCAGCTCAGGCGTCGATGGCGAAGGAAACCCAGGCTATCCCGGCAATTTCGAACTGACGGGGGGCTCCAGCACGCTTGATTTGTCAGGCGTTACGATAAATTCCGACTCAACAGATGTGCTTGGCGTCGATAGCCGCATCCGCGGAACCGACGCCGATGACGCCATCACCGGCACCAATGGCGATGATCTCCTTAATGACTACGCCGAAACCGGCGTTGACTATGGCGGCGATGATTATGTCTCCGGTCTTGGCGGCGACGACATTCTGATTGGCGGCGCAGGCGATGACACGCTTGACGGCGGGTCAGGCGACGACACGGCCCTCTACCAGGGCAATAGCGCGCAATACACTATCTCCTACGCTGTCAACAGCGCCGGCTTCGCCACCAGCTTCACGGCGGTTTCCGACAGTTTCGCGGGCGACGAAGATGAGGGCGACGACGTTTTGTCCTCCATTGAGACGCTGGTTTTCGACGGTGACGGCAAGGTGCTTAATCTGACCCAGGCTGTTCAGCTTTTCGACGCCGCCAATAATTTGATCGCCACTTTTGACACCATTCAAGACGCGATTGACGCGGCCATTGATGGCCAGACCGTTCGGGTCGGCGCCGGAACGTTCAACGAAACGCTGACCATTGACAAGGAGATATCCGTTGTTGGCGCGGGCGCTGGCCAGACGATTATTGAAGGAACGCTGCTCGATGACCTTGGCGTTCCTAACGGCACCCCGCTGAATGACTTCTTCGAAGCGAACAACCCGGCCTATTCCGCATCGGAAGGCGTAAACATCACTGCCGACAATGCATCGTTCAGCGGCTTTACGGTGACGGGCTTTTCCATTGCTGTGGAAATCGCAACTTCGGACGGCGTGTCGGTTACGGACAACGAGTTTGTCGACAACGTCACAGGCATGCGTAAAGGCACGGCGCAAAATGTGACCAATATCGAGATTTCCAACAATACCTTCTCGCAGGGTGTTCACGGCATGACGATATACGCCGCTTCGGACGGCTCAGGCGCGTTCGATGGCGTTGATATGGATGGAAACAGTTTCTCGTCCCTATCAGAAAAGGGCATGTATTTTGAGCAAATTTCCAATGCGACAATCGACGACAATATGTTCGACGATGTCGGCAATTTCGGCCGGATTTCGCCTCCATTCGGCGGAACACAGGGCGAGTTCGGACAGGCGATCGACATAAATCTCAAATATGAGAATTATTCGAATATCGTTTTCAATAATACTGTCATCACGAACTCTGGATACTCCAATCAGGACGGCGCCGGCAGTTATGGTCTGTTCGGCGCCGCAATCGGCGTAAAGACGCGGGACGACGCACCGTCTTACAGCGGCGCGCCAGCCTCTGTCACGGGAGCGGTTGTTTTCAACGGCGGCTCCATCGACGGCACGTCAACGGCGTTTCGCGTTGGCGAACCAGGCAAGAACAATCTTGGTCCTGATGTTCAGATCAATGGCGTCAGCATTACCAACACAGCGGTTTCTGATGTCGATAACGCCACTGCCGCTGTCTCGGGCGGTGTTACGGCGGTTGTCTTTGACAGTGCGCAGGTCGCCTTGGATGGTTCGCCTTCTCAGGCGGCGCTTGATGTAACGGCGAATAAGCTTGCAAATCTTGTCACGGGAGGATCCGGCAATGACATCATGTTTGGCGATCGCGGAAACGACACGCTGATCGGCGGTGATGGCGACGACTGGTTATCCGGGTGGACGTCCGATGACTCTCTCCTGGGCGGAGCAGGGAATGACACGCTCGATGGGGGGGGGCGGCATGATTACCTCGATGGCGGCGACGGAGCCGACTCTCTTATCGGCGGCGTCGGAGATGACGAGATGATCGGCGGCGCCGATAACGACACACTCGATGGCGGCGGCGGTGAAGATACGATCACCGGCGGCGACGGCGACGATGTGGTGTTTGGCGGCGTCAATAATGACGACATTGACGGCGGCGCCGGTGCTGACACGCTGGATGGCGGCAATCGCCAGGACGTGATTACCGGCGGCAGCGGCAATGATATGATTTTCGGCGGCGCCGGGGACGATAACATTTCCGGCGGACTCGATAATGACACGGTGGACGCAGGCGGGGGCAGGGATACGATTACCGGCGAGCAAGGCGATGATAGCTTGTCCGGGAATGCCGGCGACGATCTCATCTCTGGCGGCGACGGCGCAGACACTATTGACGGCGGAAACGGCAAGGACTCTGTCAGCGGCGGTCTCGGCGATGACGTTATCAGTGGCGGCGCAGGAGAAGACGAGCTTGTCGGCAATGACGGCGCCGATACGCTCAGCGGCGGCAACCGTAATGACACTTTATTCGGCGGCGAGGGTGACGATTTGCTGGACGGCGGCAATCACAATGACGATCTATATGGCGGTGGCGGCGCTGATACGCTCACCGGCGGCAACGGCGATGACACTTTCTTCTTTGTTATCGGCGATGACGCGGATGTGATTACTGACTTTACCGCTGGTGCGGGCACCCAGGACGCGATTTCAATCTTCGGGTACGGGGCCTTTTTAGACGAATTCTCTGAAGTCATCGCAGCGGCGTCTGACGACGGCACGGATACGACGATAGCTTTAGGCGGCGGCGACTCCATTGTTCTTCTCGGCGTGACTGTCTCACAGCTTCACGCCGATGATTTCATCTTTGGCTGATAGACGCGATGCTATAACAATCACCGGCGCCCGCGATTAGCGCGGCGCCGGTGACTTTTTATCGGCCGTCATTAATCTGCAGGCTAATTTGTATCTGCTAGGCTCGCGGCATGAGTGAGGGCCATTGAGATTTTGGCCTCAAATTTCTGCTATGTCCCCAATCGGTTCTGCTCTGACTCCAAACGCGAAAAGCGGGGCCCGCGCCCTGGTCGTTCGCCTTGACGGCCGGTGAAGGCTGGGCTGCGTCCGCGAGGCGCCCGATGAATCAGCCAGTCCTGGCGTTGAAAGAGGAGCTGAGACACGGCGAAGAGAGTAGAGCCGAAAAGCGGTTTAGCGAAGCTGTGTTCATTGATGCGCGAGTTCGACACCAGCTATTAGAATGAAAATCCTCTATCATGGACATTGCCCGCGCGCTCCCCGGCGGAAGGGTTCAAACGCTCGGTGAAGACCTTCGCGGCAAGGCGCCAGGCAGTTGCTGCTGGCGCCTGCACAGGAGGCCCCCCGCAGATTGCCACGATAGGACAAGGTTGCTATAGGCGTTTCGCATTAACGAGAACGAATAAGAACAAGTCGCTATCGTTAAAACGGTAAGGCGGGCGCTGCATGTTGAAAATTTTTGTGGGCTACGACAGTCGGGAAACTGTCGCTTATCACGTCCTGTGTCATTCCATTTTAGCGCGTTCGAGCATTCCCGTATCCTTCTTTCCATTGAAGAAGGAGTTATTGCGCGCCTGCTTCGATCGCCCGGATAACCCGCTATCGTCGACGGAGTTTTCCTTTTCACGATTCTTGACGCCATTTTTGTCTGGTTATGAAGGCTGGTCGTTGTTTATGGACTGCGACATGCTGATGACGGCCGATATCGACGAGCTAATGAAATTTGCCGACGAGCGATATGCGCTGCGCGTTGTCAAACATGATTATACGCCGAAGTCAGACACAAAATTTTTCAACCAGACACAGTCGAAATACCGCCGCAAAAACTGGTCGAGCGTCATGCTTTTCAACAATGCACGATGCAAAGCTCTGACGCCGGAAGTGGTGAATTCTGAAAGCGGCCTGTTTCTCCACCAGTTTGTATGGCTTGAGGACGAGGATATTGGCGAACTCCCTGGGGAGTGGAATTTTCTTGTAGGCGAGTATGAGAAACCGGCGGAAACGCCGAAGCTTATTCACTACACATTAGGCGGACCCTATGTCGACGGCCATGAAGATTGCGATTATGCGGATCGTTGGTTCGCTGAACGCGTGCGCATGCTGAATGTGAGCCGTTAGGTGAGCCTTGATCGACAGCTAGCGCGTGCTCTCCTTTTTTTTCAAGGAAAACGGCTCGCAGGGATGGCCGGGCGGAGGATGCCTGAAGAAGCGATGAAACGCGGTCCCGCAGGCCGGGTTGACGATCTCGACGCTCAATTTGAGAAAGTGAAGCCGGATTTTGGCGGAAAGTCTGAGCTGCTATTTTATCTTTATTGCTGTGTCATTCGCGCCCGCCGGGGCGTGGATCCTGTGCGTCAGGCCGAAATCATCCGATACGCCTTTCTACGTCATGGCGAAACGCTCTATCGCGACATGAACACCCGCTGGCTTGTTTCCTTTCTCAACACCATTGCCGATCACGGAGCGCGCGGCGAGGCGGAGGCGGCGCGCGCCCTGACGACTTTCGTTCATATGATCAAGATATACGAATCGTTGTTCCTGACGGACCCTCAAAAGCGCCGGAAAGAGTTCGTTGACGACGCCGTCGCCCACAGCACGGCGCACAAGCCATTCAGGGAGCCCGCGAATTTTCCCAAGATCGAGTTATGGGATTATATGTTCATGATGGCGCTCGACACCGGCGACGTCATCGACAATCTCTATAACCGCCTTGAAGATAAACGGTATCCGTTTGTCGCTGGCGCTTTCCGTTTTGTTTGCGGTCAGCTGGCGGCGAGCGAGACGGTTTATGCGGAAATTTTGCGCATCAATCGGTTTACGAACGGCCAAGTCCAAAAACCCGCGTGATGGGCGAGCGTTCTTTTTTCATGAAATGGGCCATGGACCCGGCCGGGTGAAAGCCGTGATAATGGTGTTTCACCGGGGCATTTACGACAAAGACGTCCTTACGAAACATGAAGTCGAGAATGGCGTCCATGCAGGGTTGCGCGGCGTAAGCATCGTGACAAACCACATGCCCTCCCGGGGCGAGACCGTCCCACCAGTTTTCAAGGTCACGCATCGCGCCGTCATAGGAATGATCGCCATCGACGAATAGGAGATCGTAATCACGGACTTCGGGAAACTTCTGGCGCTGCGAATCTCCGACGAGCAACGTCACATTGGCGCCGACGCCAGTTGTGTTGAAGAGATTGCACAATAGCGCGTCATTCTGAGGTTCAATATCGACGGAATAAATTGGCGCTGTCTCGTTGGCGCAGGCCATGGTGAAGGCGCTGCCGCCATTGAACCGGCCGATCTCCACAATGCCTTTTTTGGCGCGCTGCGCGACAATGAAAAGATATTCCGCCTCCCAGGGGTCGAGACGAATGAATTCTTTCGGAATTTCCGATTCCGCCGGTAACTGATGGGCGCGTTTGTTTACGCCCAGCGGCGTCGTGAGTAGTTTGTCCGGCGGCGTCAGGTTTTTTGTTCGCACCGAGGCGCCGAACCGCTTCACGAATGTTTTGTATTCCATTTTTCTTCCGTTATTGCGGCGCTTGCCATGCAGGCCATTTTGTGAGCTCAGCCCATAGGGGCGTCGACAAGCGCTCTTTATCAAGCTTCGCCATTGAGTGGTTATTTTTTAGGTGTGTGTATTCCGCATTCGGTTTTGGCTTGTCCTGCCCATCTGCCGGAGCGCGCGTCGGCGTCGTCTTCGACTTTGGAGGTGCACGGCATGCAGCCGATTGAAAAATAGCCCTGTTTGATCAGCGGGTGCTCGGGTAGTTTGTGGGCGGCGAAATACTCAGCGATGTCGGAGTGGGTCCACGCGGCGAGCGGGTTGAGTTTGAAGCTGGCGCCGTCATGTTCAACAACATCCATCTCCTTGCGAAAGCTGGTCTGGTGACGTTTGCGGCCCGTCGCCCAGCAGTCGAAGCCTTTGAGCGCGCGGCTTAGCGGTTCGGCCTTGCGCAACTCGCAGCATTTGTCCGGATCATGCATGGAGAGCGTGCCCTGCGGATCGTCGCGTTCAATATCGCGCTTTCGCGGACCAATGACTCGCACATCCTCTAGTCCGAGCTGGTGCTGAAGCCTGGAGCGGTACCGCAAGGTCTCACCGAACAACTTGTTGGTGTCGAGGAAAAGGACCGGCACAGCCGGATCGACCGAGGCCATCAGATGCAACAGCACGGCGGATTCCGCACCGAAGGAGGAGACAAAAGCGATCCGGCCGGCAAATGCGTCATGGGCGGCGTGGTCGATGATCGCCGCCGCCCCGCGCCCCTCATAATGCGCATTGAGGCGTTGGATTTGCTCATCAATCTGGATTGTTGAAAGCTGCGTCATGGGCCTCGTCGCCTGCGGGCGCGTCATGAGGCGCCGGGGCCGAAGCTAACGGCCAATGCTGCGCCGCGTCAATCGCGGCGGCCAGTCCGCGTCTCAAGTCTTGCCCCGGCGTGGAGGTGGCCTTAAGACGGCGCAAACCGGCGCGGTTCGTAAGCTGGCGGTATTTTGATGTGCGGAGATTGAGAAGCGATATGAAGATTTTGGTAATCGGGGGCGATGGATTTTGCGGCTGGCCGACGGCGCTGCATCTGTCGAATGTGGGCCATGACGTGGTGATTGTGGACAATCTTTCACGCCGCAAGATCGACATTGAGCTGGAAG
>BQJG01000066.1 GCA_021604585.1 Hyphococcus sp. | reverse complement strand
ATGCCGCTTTCGCTGATCGGCGCATCGAAACAGCGCTGGCTGCCGTATTTTTCCTGCAGGCCCTGGGTGCAGCGGAAGACGCCGCCGAAAAAGCCAACATCCTCGCCGAAGACGACGACATTGTCATCGCGGCCCATGGCGTTGTCCATGGCGCTGCGGATCGACTGGATCATGGTCATGCGCGCCATCGTTACAGCCCCGCTTCCTGGCGTTGCCGGCGCAAATGCAGCGGCATTTCCTTATAGACATCGTCGAACATGGTGGCGGGCGAGGAATGCGGGCCATCATGCAGCGTGCCGTTTTTCTCCGCTTGCTTTTGCGCTTCGGCGACTTGTGATTCCAGCATCTCTTTCATCTGGTGATGCTGTGCATCGGACCAGACGCCGCGCTTGATGAGATAATCTTTCACCCGCTCAATCGGATCGCCGAGCGGCCAGCAGGTCGCTTCTTCTTTCGCTCTGTAAGCGGACGGATCGTCCGAGGTCGAATGACCGCCCATGCGATAGGTGACATGTTCGATCAGCGTCGGCCCCAACCCCTTGCGCGCGCGCTCCGCAGCCCATTTCGCGACCGCATACACCGCGAGATAATCATTGCCGTCAACGCGCAGCGACGGAATGCCGAAACCGTGTCCGCGCGAGGCGAACGTCGCCGCCTTGCCGCGCGCAATGCCTTGAAACGTCGAGATCGCCCACTGGTTGTTGACAACGTTCAAGACCACCGGCGCGCGATAGGTGGACGCAAAGACCAGCGCCGAATGGAAGTCGTTTTCCGCCGTCGAGCCTTCGCCGATCCACGCCGTTGCGATTTTCGTATCACCCTTGATCGCCGACGCCATGGCCCAGCCGACGCCCTGTATGAATTGCGTCGCAAGATTGCCGGAGATGGTGAAGAAGCCGTGCTCCTTCGACGAATACATGATCGGCAACTGACGGCCCATCAGCGGATCGGCGGCGTTGGAATAGATCTGATTGATCATGTCGACCATGGGATAGTCCGTCGACAACAAGAGACCCTGCTGGCGATAGGTCGGGAAATTCATGTCGCCCGGCAACAGCACTTTTGAAAACGCGCAGGCGATCGCTTCTTCGCCGAGCGCCTGCATGTAAAAGCTGGTTTTGCCCTGCCGTTGCGCCATCAACATGCGCGCATCAAAGGCGCGCACCCGCATCATATCTTCAAGACCATCCTTGATCTCGTCGTCGTTCAGCATGTCAGCCCAGGGACCAACCGCTTCGCCATCGCGATTCATCACGCGAATGATGGTGTAAGCCAGCTCGCGAATATCGCCCGCTTCTGCATCAATCGGCGGACGCGGCGCGGCGCCCGCTTGCGGGATCGGGACGTTGGAGAAGTCCGGCTTGTCGCCGGGGCGGAATTCAGGCTCAGGGATATATAAAGACAGCGGCGGCGTCTCGCTCATCAATCTCTCCGGTTTCCTCCCGCTCATGCCTGATCGAAGAACATGGACGGCGTGTTTACGCGTTGAAATCGCGCGGCTTTTGGCGGTGTGTAGCGCGCCGGCGAAGGCTTGCGCAATGGCGCGCCGTCAGAGTCAGGCAAAAGAGTTAAGCGGCGTCCCCTGGCTGGAATTGAAGGTTGATTCTGCCAATCGCCGTGACCGGTTTAGCAGAAGATTGAAACACAAAGGGCTGGGCGTTTACCATCCACCGCCACCCCCGCCGCCTCCGCCGCCGCCAGAAAACCCGCCGCCGCTCGACCCGGATGAGGATGAACTTTGCGGCAGCGCGCTGGAGACGCCGGAAGACATGGAGGAAACAAGGCTGCGGTTTAGCCCATGCAGCGAAGAGTAGCCGCGACCATGCATATTCGCCCATCGCGGCTGATAAGTTTTTGCTTCTTCCGGAATGAGTTTTTCAAAATGACGCGTCCAGGGATCTTCAACGCCCAATGCGATGGCGAAGGGTAGGAACCGTTCATATCGCTCTGTCGTCATGGGCGGCGGCGCGTCGGTTCCCGGTTTCGCCGCGTTAAGCTGCAGCTTCTCCGCCGTTTCCAGATAGAGCCGGAAACCTTCGATCTCTGTGCGGATGGTTTGCCCCTTTTCGGTCGGCGCCGGCAGCAAATATGAAAAGACGACGCTTAGGCCGACAAGCACAATAACTGTCGACGTGTGCCAGACGGACCAGGCAACCGACAAATTGCTGGCGATAACGACGATAAGAATCGTAAGCACAATGCCGGCTATCAAAAAACCCCGGTTCCATTTGAAATAAGGCGCGCCGAATTTCTTTTTCAGCTCGTTTTGAAATCCAGTGTATGCGGCGGTGAATGTACTGTCATATTTGCCGCCGAGCGTCATATTTTCACGACCGCTAAAGATATCGCGCAACAGAGCATCTTCTTCATTCGCCATATTCAAGCCTGATGCGTCGAGCCGGACAAGATCCGTCTTCTTTTTGTCCTTCGCATCAATTCGCATGCGGCCCTTTATGGCAAGCAGAAGCAATGATGCGATCAGCGCGCGATGACCGACGATGCGCCGGTAGAAAACGTGGTGTATGGCGGCTGGCGACATTCCTTCCGGCGGCTCATAACGGGCGAAGACTGGCCCCTTCAACGGATCGCGGCCAACGCGATTGAAAGAGACCATGTAAAAAATCGACAATAGGCTGAACCCGCCTGCCAGCAGCAGCGCGGAGGCATGGCGCGCCCACCATTCCGCGCGCTTGTCGGCGGCTGAGGGCGGGTCAACGGCGCCTTTTTCAAAACCGACCGCAACCGTCAGCCCAGCCTGAAAGGGTAGCGGGCGCGTAGTTGTGAAAACATGCGCGCCGCCCTCTTGCCTGTAATCATAATTGCGCTCAGCGCTCCCCATACGGCCAGTATAGCCGGCCGTTTGTGTTACGTGCGCGCCATCGGGAAAATAGATGATCGCTTTCGCCGCGCTAATGGGAAGACTCCAGTAATTGCCGGTGACGTTCCAATAGAGCTCATCATATGCGTCGAAATATCGAATCTGGTTTTTGACGGCATATTCGATTTCATAGACATGCGCGCCATCGGAAAGGAATATGTCGGCGTCGCCAATGCGTATCCGAAACGCGTTGCCATCCCGTGAAATATCGTAAGGCTCTTTCCGGCCGTCGCGCATGACCCGCGTAACATCGTAACGATAGGGAAGCTGCGCGCCGTCTTTCTCATAATATCGCGGCAAGTCGCGATAAATCCCGCGGCGTATCTGTTTGCCTTCCGATGTGACGGCGATTGTTTCTTTGACGGTAATATCGCCGCTTCTTTGAACGTCTATTTCGACAGTGAAATCGTTGATCTGTTCAACCGCCAGTCCAACGGTAGGCCAGACCAGCAGCAAGATAATGATGAAAAATCGCCGCACCATCATGCACCGTAATCGAGGTCAATTGCCGGTGCAGCGCGAGTTGTGGGCTCAATCTCAAAATATCCGCGCGAGGAAAACCCAAACGGCCCCGCAAGCAAATTGACCGGAAAACTCTCCACCAGCGTATTCAGCTCCCGCACGGCGCCATTATAAAATCGCCGCGCCATTTCAATTTTGTCTTCCGTTTCCGCCAGTTCATTTTGCAAATCGAGAAAGTTGCCGCTGGCTTTCAGTTCGGGATAGTCTTCCGCCACCGCAATCAGTTTCGCCACTGGACGCGACAGTCCGCTTTCCGTCTCTCCGCGCGCGGCGGGGTCGTCGCCTGCCGCCATTGCGGCGCTGCGCTTTTCGGCGATCTCCTCAAAGAGCTGGCGCTCATGGGCGGCGTAGCCTTTGACTGTCGTCACCAATTGCGGAATCAAATCGGCCCGGCGCTTGAGCTGCACGTCAATGTCGGACCAGCCATTATTAACAAGCTGCCTGCGTTTGACGAGGAGATTATAGGCGGCGGCGAGTGCGACAGCCAATACGGCAAGCACGCCAGCGAGAAACGCGACGCCATTCATAAACACTCCTCCCGTTCGATCGTTGCCTTATAGACCGCTTGCGCCGCTGAAAGCATCTTATCCTGTTTCACCCCTTCGCCAATGCCGCCCATTCATCTTCTGTCAGCACGGTCACGCCAAGATCAGCTGCTTTTTTCAGCTTCGAGCCGGCGCCCGGACCGGCGACCAGATAATCGGTCTTCGCCGAGATGGAGCCGGAGACTTTCGCTCCCAGACTTTGCGCACGCGCCTTCGCTTCCTCGCGGGTCATTGTTTCCAGCGTGCCGGTGAATACAATGGTCTTGCCCGCAACTTTGCTGTCAGTTTTCGCCTTCACCATTTTTTCCGGCGTTACCTGCTTGAGCAACCGGTCGACCGCTTCGCGATTATGTGCTTCGTCAAAGAAGTCGATCACGCCGCGCGCCACCAGCGCGCCAACGCCGTCAATCGACAGCATGTCTTGATAGGCTTCGCTGGTCTCGTCGCGCGCCTTTTTCGCGGCGGCGTAAAACGTTTGAAAATCACCATAATGACTGGCAAACAGCCGCGCATTGGTTTCCCCCACATGGCGGATGCCGAGCGCATTGATAAACCGCACCGAAGAAATGCTGCGCTTTTCGTCAATGGCGTCAAAAAGGTTATGCACCGATTTGGTGTTGGTCGGCGTTGGGTGACCGTCTTTCAGAACGAGATCGCCATTGGGTTTTTTCTTGTAGACGTACAGATCGAGCGACTTCTTTTCCTGCCGCTCACGCAGCGTGAAAATATCCGCCGGTTCGCGGATGATCCCCTCTTCAAAAAACGCCGCAATCTGTTTTTCGCCAAGACCGTCTATATCAAACGATTGCCGGGCGACGAAATGTTTCAAGCGTTCCACCGCCTGCGCGGGGCAGGTGAGCCCGCCGGTGCAGCGCCAGTCCACATCTGCCTTGCCGGTATTGGGGTTAACCTCCCGAACCGCATGACTGTCGCACTCAGCACACCGGGCCGGAAACTCAAATGGTTTCGGCGCCTTTGCCCCTTTCGGGCGCTTTTCTTTAACCACTTCCAAAACCTGCGGAATGACATCGCCCGCGCGCTGAATAACGACCGTATCGCCGGCGCGAATGTCCTTCTCCGCTATATAGTCCGCATTATGCAAAGTGGCGTTTGAAACGACGACGCCGCCAACCGTTACAGGTTTCAAGCGTGCGACGGGGGTGAGTTTGCCGGTGCGGCCCACCTGTATCTCGATCTTTTCCAAGATGGTCGTAGCCTTTTCCGCCGGGAACTTATGCGCAATCGCCCAGCGTGGCGCGCGGGAAACGAAACCAAGCCGTCCCTGTAAATCGAGCCGGTCAACCTTGTAGACCACACCGTCAATGTCATAGCCAAGGGAAGCGCGCTGCGTTTCGATCTTGCGATAGTGTTCGATCATGTCCGAAACGGCGTCGCAACGCGTGGTCAGTGAATTGACTTTAAACCCAAGCTTCTTAAATCGTTGCAGCGCATCCCATTGTGTTTCGGCGAGCGGTTCGCTCACCTCACCCCAAGCGTAAGCGAAAAAATGCAAGGGTCGCGACGCGGTGATCGCCGCATCGATCTGGCGCAAGGAGCCCGCAGCCGCATTGCGCGGATTGGCGAAGGGTTCTTCGCCTTCCGCCTCAAGCCGCGCATTCAACGCCTCAAAATCCTCGTGGCTCATATAGACTTCGCCGCGCACCTCTAAAATATCCGGCGCGCCTTTTAGGCTTTGCGGAATATCGCTTAGAGTCAGCGCATTTGCCGTGACGTTCTCGCCGACGGCGCCGTCGCCGCGCGTCGCGGCGACTTTCAACACGCCTTGTTCATAGCGCAAATTGAGCGACAACCCGTCGATCTTCGGTTCCGCGGTAAAGGCAACACCGTCCTCTTCGCCCAGCCCCAGGAATTTGCGCACGCGTTTGGCGAACTCGGCGACATCCTCGTCATTGAACGCATTATCAAGCGACAGCATCGGGATTGCGTGCGCGGTTTTTTCAAATTTTGTCGACGCCTTGGCGCCAACCTTGTCGGATGGCGAGTCTGGCCTCTTTAATTTTGGAAAGCGTTTTTCAATCAACAAATTGCGCTGGCGCAGCGCGTCATAGTGTGCGTCGGAAATTTCCGGACGGTCCTTCTCGTGATACGCCGTGTCCGCGCGGGCAATTTCAGCCGCCAGCCGAGCGAGTTCCGCCTCGGCTTCTTCCGGAAGCAGTTTGCTGACCGGAACAAGCACGCCGCCATTTGCCGATTTTTTCGCCATTGGTTGTCTCAAAACCCTTCTGCTGAGCGTCGCAAAATTGCGCCGTCAGCTTTTATACGGCCAGTCTGGTTTTGGTGGATAACTATTCACCAACACGGGGTTTCGTGAAAGAATTCAACAGAAATGATGTATTTTCGAGCCAGCGATTCCCGCTATGAGGGTAGCAAATTCAGCCCGCTTTTGCAGTCTTTCGCGACGCTTTTTTTGCCGCAGTCGGCGCGCCCAATAAGCGACGCGCTGCAGCCCGGGCTTCGTCAGTCACTTCAGCGCCGGACAGCATACGGGCGATTTCTTCCGTACGATCTTTATCGGCAAGCGCAGTAACGCTGGTGAGCGTCGATGATTTGGTCTGAGTTTTCTCAATACGCCAATGCGCGCCAGCCCGCGCCGCCACTTGTGGGCTGTGGGTGACGACCAGAACTTGCGCATCTTGCGCCAATCGCGCGAGACGCTCGCCCACCGCATCGGCGACGGCGCCGCCGACTCCAGCGTCGACTTCATCAAAAATAATTACGGTGCGATTTTCTTTCGCCGCCAACGCCGCCTTCATGGCGAGGACAAAACGCGACAGCTCGCCGCCCGATGCAATTGTTTTGAGCGGCCCGGCCGGCGCGCCGGGATTGGTCGCCACCATAAACTCAACCGCATCGAAACCATCAGAGGTCGGATTCGCCTCATTCGTTTTGATGTGCGTGGAAAACGCCGCCTTGCCGAGCTTGAGCGGCGCCAATTCCTTTGCAACGGCGCTATCGAGTTTGAGCGCGGCGGCGGCGCGTTCCTTCGATAGCCCGCGCGCAACCTTTTCAAAGGCGACCCTGGTTTCGTGCACGTCCTTTTCAAGCGCGCCAAAAGCAGCCTCGCCCAATTCGAGATCTTCAAGGGCGGCGCGCGATTTCGCCAGTAACGCCGACAGGCCGTCCGGCGCCACACCGTGCTTGCGGGCCTCAGCGCGGATCGCGAACAGACGCTCTTCCACCCTGTCGAGTTCATCCGGGTCGGCGCCGAACCGGTCGATCGCCGCCTCAATGGCCCCGCGCGCTTCGGCGGCTTCGTTCAGCGCCGCATGCAGCCGATCGACGGCAACCGCGAGCGGATTATTCTGATCAGCGAGTGTCGCCGCGGCTTTTTCGATCCGGCGCAATGCAACGCCAAGTTTGGAATCAAAGGCGCCCTCGCCCAGCGCTGTCGCCGCCGCATGTAAGTCTTCAGCGATCTTGTCTGACGCCATCAGCTCCGTTCGCCGCATCGCTAAAGCAGCTTCTTCATCCGGCTGCGGATCAAGTTTGCCGAGATGATTAACGACATGGCGCAGATAGTCTGCTTCGCGCAAAGCTGCGTCGCGGTCGCGCTTTTTAGTTTCAAGCGCGTCTTCTGCATCACGCCAGCGCCGCCACAACGCCTCGGTTGCATCAGCTTTTTTTGTCAGCCCGCCAAATTCATCGAGCATCCCGCGATGGGCGCTTGCGGTTAAAAACCCGCGTCCGTCATGCTGGCCATGAATTTCAATCAGTGTTTCGCCAACGGATTTAAGCATAGCGATGGAAACCGGCTGATCGTTAACGAAACCGCGTCCCCGTCCATCTGCAGTTTGCACGCGGCGAAGAATGACCTGATCCTCGCCCGTGTCGAGACCGTTCTCTTCCAGCACGGACCATACCGGATGGTTGGCTTTCGGTTCGAAGATAACGGAGACGACGCCTTGCTTGGCGCCTTGGCGGACTGCGCCGCGCTCCGCCCGCCCGCCGACTGCAAGGCCTAGCGCATCAAGCAGGATCGACTTGCCCGCGCCGGTTTCACCCGTCAGCGCCGTCATGCCGGGGCCCAGCGCCAGCCGCGCTTGATCGATCAGCAAAAAATCCTGAATGTGAAGCGCAGTCAGCATCGCGTCGCGTTAACACCATTCACAGCGGCCAAAGCCGTCATTTCGCCGATAAGGATGTAACGCAGTTTGAGCCCCGGTTAAAGCAGGCGCGCCCGTCCTAGAATCTGGTTTCGGGCGCATTGTTCGGCGGCTCGAGGGCTTCCAGCTCAGACGGAGATGGCGGCTCAATGGCGCGGAGTGAATTTGGATTAACGTCCTCAAGAGATGGCGCTGGCGTTTCGAGCTTTTCGGGCTTGGCGCGTTTCGACTCAGAGCCTTCAGCAAGGATGCCGCGTGATTCAAACAACTTGTAGCTGTCCTGATACCATTGGCTGCCGGGATAATTATACCCAAGCACAGCGGCGGCGGCGCGCGCTTCATCGACAATCCCTAATTCCAGATACGCCTCGACCAGCCGGTGCAGCGCTTCGGGAACATGGCTGGTTGTCTGGTAGTCGGTAATGACTTTCTTGAAACGGTTGATCGCCGCAATATGCTTGTTGGCTTTCAGGTAATACCGGCCGACATACATTTCCTTGCCGGCAAGGTGGTCATTGGTCAGGTCGAGTTTCAGCCGCGCATCCCGCGCATATTCCGTATCCGGATAACGGCGGACCACGTCATTCAGCGCGGCGACTGCGTCATTTGTGAATTCCTGGTCGCGGCCCACATCGCGAATGCGCTCATAATAGCACATGGCTTTCAGATAATAGGCATAACCGGCGTCTTTGTTGCCAGGATGCAGCGAGATGAACTGGTCAATCGCGGTCACGGCCTCATCGTAGTCATTGCCCTGATAGTAGGAGAACGCTTTCATCAACATCGCCCGGCGCGCCCAAGCCGAATATGGGTGCTGGCGCTCAACCTCTTCAAAATAGGCGATCGCCGTATCGTAGCGCTTGCGCTCCAGTTCACGCGTGGCGTTGGCGTAGAGCAGCTCAACCGGGCGCTCCACATAGGCGAATTTCTGTTTCTTTTTACCCGATGAGCCGCAGGCGGCGACAGCCAGACACGCGGCGAGAATGCAGACCAGCTTGGCGATCGAGGCAAAACGCATTTTCACAGGAAACAGGCCTTTTCTTTCGCCCTCTCGCCGACTGCCGGCATGGGGCTTTTGGGTGACGTCCTTGAGCGACGACTATGTAGTTGGGCCCAGGCAGGCGTGTCAAACAATCAGCGGCTTGGATTGGCGGCTGAGCCGTCGTGAGGAATAATTTTCGGATCAGGCGGTGGCCCGGGCAGGCTGTTGTGCTGCTTCCGATGCGCTTGAAAGCGCCAAGGCGGCCCGGGTGTTGAGCGCGTGTCCAGGCTTCACGGCGCGAATTCGTCCGATCAGCGGCGCGCCGAGAAGATAAAGATCGCCAATCAGATCGAGCGCCTTGTGCAGCGCAAATTCGGCCGGATCCCGCAGTGGCTCTTCGTTGAGAAGCTTGTGACCGTCCACCACCAACCCATTGGTCAGCGCCCCGCCACGGATCAGCCCGGCTGAACGCAGCGCCTCAACCTCGTGCAGCCGGCAAAAGGTTCGCGCAGCCGAAAGCCGGGTAATGTCCTTTGGGTCATTCAGGTCAAGAGAAAGGGTCTGCCGCCCGATCATGCAGTCGCCGAAATCAATTTCAATCTCGATGCATCGGCCGTCAAATGGCTCAAGATGAATGGCGCGATCACCATCTTCAATGGATTGCATTTCTTCCACAGCCAGCGCGCGGCGGGGTGCGTTCAGGGTCTGCAGCCCGGTTTCAGCAATAGCCGAGACAAACGCTGCTGAGCTGCCGTCGAGAATAGGTATTTCCGGGCCAGTCACCTCAATCACCACATTGTCGACGCCGGTTAGCGCCAACGCGGCCATAACATGCTCAACCGTCGCCACGCTCGCGCCAAATGAATTCGCCAGCGTCGTACCGTGATCCGCGCCGACAACATTTTCCGGACATGCGGGAATCTCGTTGGACTCACTGGAGAGATCAGTGCGGCGAAACACAACGCCTTGTCCGGCGGCGGCAGGCTTTAATTCAGCCCTGCAAGGTTCGCCTGAATGAAGTCCCACCCCGGCAAACGTGACAGACCTGCTGAGTGTCCGCTGCAAGGAAGGCTTACGCATGGAATGATCACCCATCAAACGCGATACTTTTGACGTCAACCCGCCGCGAGGCTCCCCCACCGGGCGGTGCGCCAATGCGAATGACATTAACGATTTCCTGAGAAAACGAATAGCGCCCATGATGAAGCTTTATTTCCGATTGCTACAACCTGTTGCTCCGTGAACACGAAAAATCGCGCCCAAGCGCTTACTTTGGGCGCGATTTGTTATTGATTACAAGAAATTAAACGTTTTTCCCGGATCTCAGCCGGTCTTTTTCTTGCGCAGGAAAGACGGGATCTCAAGATCGGCGTCATCTTGATCGTCGAACAGATCGCCCCGGGGACCGGTCGCTGGTTTGGCCGCTTCCGGAGCCCGTGGAGGGGCGATATCCCGGCGATCCTCGGCGCCGCCAAGCGCTTTGAACATATCGACCGCAGCTTCGAGCGAATGCTTGCCAAGCGCCTGAGCGCCACGGAACGGGTTGATGCCGTGGCGCTGTTCATGCCGCGGATCTTGACGCTGTTCAGGCCGGGACTCGGCCGACGGACGCACAACCGGACGCTGGGCGGCTGGGCCGCGAACCGGCAGTGCGCTGCGCGGCAACGGATCGGCCATTTGACCCTCGGTCAGCATTTTACGAATCCGCTCGTGAACGTCGCCAACCGGATTAACCGCCGGCGCGGCGGCGTTTGTGGAAACTGCTGGACGCGGCGCGGAAGGAGCGGCGGACGCTGAAGCAACTGGCGCAGGCGCTGCCGCAGGACGGTCAACCGGCGTCGGTTCGCGCCAAGGCTTCGATACGGCGCCGGTGTTGATCTTGATCTGCGGACGATTGACGTCCTTCGCCTCGATGTCGATGCCCGTGGCGACAACCGAGACGCGCACCTTGCCTTCGAGATCCTGATTGAAGGTCGAGCCGACAATGATGTTGGCGTCAGGGTCAACCTCGGCGCGAATGCGGTTCGCAGCTTCGTCCACTTCAAACAGGGTCATATCCATGGACCCAGTGATGTTGATCAAGACGCCCTTGGCGCCTTTCATGGACTGCTCGTCGAGCAGCGGATTAGAAATCGCAGCTTCGGCGGCCTGAATGGCGCGCTTGTCGCCTTCGGCTTCGCCCGTGCCCATCATCGCCTTGCCCATCTCGCTCATCACCGTGCGAACATCAGCGAAGTCGAGATTGATGAGGCCTGGCATGACCATCAGATCAGTGATGCCGCGAACGCCTGAATGCAGCACCTGGTCGGCCATGGCGAAAGCCTCGTGGAAGGTCGTGCGCTCATTAGCGATGGCGAACAAATTCTGATTTGGAATGATCAGCAGCGTATCCACATGCTTTTGCAGCTCTTCAATGCCCGCCGTCGCGAGGCGCATCCGCCGTGCGCCCTCAAAATGGAATGGCTTGGTGACAACGCCAACCGTCAGAATGTCACGCTCTTTCGCCGCTTTCGCGATGACTGGCGCCGCGCCGGTGCCGGTGCCGCCGCCCATGCCGGCGGTGACAAACAACATGTGGCAGTTGCCCACATGCTCGAGAATTTCATCGAGAGACTCTTCGGCCGCCGCACGCCCGATATCGGGAATGGACCCAGCGCCGAGGCCCTGGGTGGTTTTCACGCCAAGCTGAATCTTCTTTTGCGCCTTAGACAAGCCCACCGCCTGCGCGTCGGTGTTGGCGACAACGAACTCCACACCCTCAAGCTGGCTTTCGATCATATTGTTAACGGCGTTTCCGCCCGCCCCGCCAACGCCGATCACGGTAATGCGGGGTTTCAATTCTGTCAGTTCCGGCACGCTGAGGTTAAGTGGCATGGATGTCTCCGATGATGCGCAAGTTTCCGGGCTTTGTGGGCGCCCTCTCCCCGTTCGTTAATCGTCGTTAAAGAATCGTTCAGAACCCTTTCCAAATGGTTAACAGGGCCTTAACGACTCCCGGTTCCGTCTCTTTTTTTAAGAGGTTGAGACGGCGCCGGTTTGAAGTTTGATCGCGCTTCATCAAGAAGCGCATTTTTAGAATTTTGCGCGCAGCCAGGACTCAACGCCGCCGAGCACAGATGGTTTCATCTCTGCTTGGGGTGATTGGCGCAAAAGGCCAAGTCCGCTTTTGCGATTTCCACCTAAATTTGCGGTATGCTGAATGAGCCCTGCGCAAACGGAAAAGCCGGGCGCCGATGCGGCTTCCGGCGATCCCGGAATTGCGGCGGGGCGGCCAAGTCTGCTTTTCATCACCAAGGTTCGTTCCGCTACTTCGCGCGCGCCAACAAGCAGCGATCCGCCGCCGGTGAGCACAACGCGGCGCAAGCCGGAACGGCGCAGGCCGTCATCCGGCAATTGTTCCGAGACGAGTTCAAAAATTTCTTCAAGACGCGGCAGGATGACTTCGCAAATGTCCGCGCGTGATGCGCGCGCCGTTTCGCCGGCGACGCCAAGCTGCGGAAAATCAATGAAACGATGCTCATCGCCTGGGCCCATCAACGCCGCGCCGTAAAGAGTTTTCACCCGTTCCGCATGAGCCAAGGGCGCACCGAAAATCTGGGCGATGTCGCGGGTGATATGCCCGCCGCCAACCGGCACGCCGCCGCATTCGATGAGGACGCCATTGTCATAAACGGCGAACCCTGTCGCTGCGGCGCCAATATCGATCAGCACCACGCCAAGTTCTTTCTCATCTTCGAGCAGCACCGCTTCGGCCGCCGCATAGGGCGCAGCCGCAAATTCTTCGACCTTGAGATCGCAACGTTCAATCAGATCGGCGAGATTGTCGAGATAGCTTTGCTTGGCGCCGACCGCGAACATCTGTGTCGACAAGGTGCTGCCCGACAGGCCTAGCGGATCGCCAAGGCCGTCTTCGCCATCAACCTTGAAGCCGGTCGCTAATGAATGCAGCGGCGCGCAGTCCGGCGGCGTTGCGATCTTGGAGCCTTCCGCAAGGCTGTCGTCTAAATCTTCCTGCGCGACGACGCCGCCTGCGACTTCGAGATCGACGCCGATCCGGCGCCCGCGCAAATGTTTGCCTGGCACAGCGACGATGACGCGGGTGACCTGTTCGCCCGCCATGCGTTCCGCCGCTTCGACCGCGTTTTTGACGCCGGTCTCTATCGCTTCGGCGCTGGCGCCCGCGCGACCGCTCGCCGGCGCGCCGTAGCAACCGACTCCGATAATCTCCGCATGCGGGACGTGCTCTTCTTCGGGGCTGATGCGCGCGATAAAACACGCCACCTTCGATGCGCCAATATCCAGCGCGGCGGCCAGCGTTTCATCCTTGCGGCGTTTTCTGTTTTGTTTCTTCTGCGCCACTAAACGACCCTTACCTGACGCTTGAATTCGCGATTACCGGACTTGACCGAGCGGCATGTCCAACTCGACCGCGCCTTTTCTTCTGTAGACAAAGTTTTCCGGATTCCGAAGATCAACATATTCGAGATTCTCGTCAAGCAAAGCGGTCTCATCTTGCAAGCGCGCAAGATAATGCATGGCTTGGTTGACGCCGCGTTCAGGAAACTTCACTTCAACGCCTGCTTTTGTTTTTAAATTCCAGCGCCGGTCGCTGACGCGAATAAGCGCTGATACGCGCCGCTGCATTTCAGGCTCGGTGCTCAGCACTTTCAGCATTTCAGACGCGGCGCCCGGCGCGCCAGCGCCGACGATCAGCGGCAAATCTGCATATTCAAATGCGTTCACTTCGCGAATAACTGCGCCCGTCTCATCGATCAGATGCAGATTGCCAGACAGCTGCCAGACAGCGGCTGGGGTGCGCTCGCGCACAGAGACATGCACCGTATTGGGGAGCAGACGCGACACCGCAGCCGACCGCACCCAGCCGAGCTGTTCAACCGAAGCGCGTGCACGATCAGCATTAAAATGCAGGATCGACGAACCGATCACCGGCCCGACTGCCGAAAGGACTTCGTCCTCGCTTGCCTGCGTGAGGCCGCGCGCGGTAATGCGGTTGATTTCAAAACCGGCCGTGACAGCGCCAGCGCCGACGACGCGATTCAATTTCTCGCCCATCAGACCGACATAACCGCCCGCCCATAAAAATCCCAAGGCAACGATGGCGATCAATGCGGAACTGGCAACCAGCGCATGAGAGAAGCGCGTCCAGATGGCGCTGACGCGCTCAAAAAAACCTTGGTTTTTCTTGCGCGTCGATCTGCGCTTGGCCGTTTTCCGAGCTGGTTTTTTCTTTACCTTTGGCATGATGCGTCCTCCACCATCCAGGCGCAGAGTTCCGGAAATGGAATGCCGAGATGCGCCGCCTGTTCCGGCGCAAGCGATGTCGCCGTCAATCCGGGTTGCGTATTCACTTCCAGACAGAAAAGCTGTTCGCCGTCAGCTTGCGGGTCGTAGCGGAAATCCGAGCGCGAGACGCCGCGGCAGCCCAGCGCATCATGCGCACGCTGCGACAGATCGAGACAGCGCTCAGTGATGTCGGCGGACAATTCAGCGGGAAGCACGTGTTTCGATCCGCCCGCCGCATATTTCGCTTCGTAATCATAGAATGCGAGCGCCGTGGTGATTTCAGTGACACAAAGCGCGCGGTCGCCCATGACGGCGACGGTCAGTTCGCGACCGGGAATGAACTTCTCCACCAGTACTTCATCGCCGAGCGACCATTCTTTCGAGGTCAGCTCTGAGGGCGGACGGTTCTCACCCTTGCGCACAATAAAGACACCGACAGACGATCCTTGCGCATTCGGCTTGATCACATAGGGCGTTTCCATGACATGGCCCTTCGCGGCTTCTTCGCGCGTGACAATCTTGCCGAAGGGCGACGGGATGCCGGCATCTTCAAACACCGCTTTCGCGCGTTGTTTATCCATAGCGAGCGACGAGGCCAGCACGCCGGAATGAGTGTAGGGAATGCCCATCACTTCGAGCAGGCCCTGCACGCAGCCATCTTCGCCCCATTGCCCGTGCAGCGCATTGAACACTGCATCGGGTTTGGCTTCGTGAAGCCGCGCGGCCAGATCGCGCTGGGCGTCGATCTCCATCACTTCATAGCCCGCCTCGCGCAGAGCCTTCGCCGCCGCCGCGCCGGAGTTGAGCGACACTTCCCTCTCCGGCGACCAGCCGCCTTTTAGGACCGCGATACGATTGTACTTACGAGTCATTTCCCCTCACCCAATTTTGCTGCGCAAAATTGACCTCTCCCCAAGGAGAGGTAGGCCGGCTTCACACGCAACACTTTACCTCTCCCTTGGGAGAGGTCGAAATCGCAAAGCGATTTCGGGTGAGGGGCAATTAAATACGTCATCAAAAACAACCCTAATCCCTCGTCCCTAATCGCCGAATTTCCCACTGCAACTCGACGCCCGTCTTGGTTAAGACATCCTTACGTAAAGACTCTATTAACTCCTCAAGGTCCGCCGCCGTCGCATCGCCGCGATTGATGATGAAATTACAGTGCCGCTCAGAGACCTGCGCGTCGCCAACCACCCGGCCCCGGCCGCCGATTTCGTCGATCAACTGCCATGATTTGCGGCCGCCGGAGAGTTCCGGGTCCGGATTGGCGAAGGTCGAGCCGCCAGTGCGCTCGCGGATCGGCTGCGTGGATTCGCGCATCTCGCTGATCTTGTCCATGCGCGCGATGATGGCGTCGGGATCGTCCGGGCGGCCCTGAAACGTCGCACTGGTGAAGATGAAATCCTCAGGCGCCGAGCAATGGCGATAGGAAAAGCCGAGCCCATCATTGGAGAGGATGCGGCGCTTTCCTTGGCGATCATAAGCGACAGCCTCGACCAGCACGTCTTTGACTTCGCCGCCATAAGCGCCCGCATTCATTTTGACGGCGCCGCCAATCGCGCCCGGCACGCCGCGAAAAAATTCGAGGCCCGCGACGCCCGCCTGCGCGGCGGCTTTTGCGACCTGCGCATCGATGGCACCGGCCCCGGCGGAAACGCGCATCCCGTCGACGGTGATTTTCCGGAAGGGCGATCCGAAACGGATGACGACGCCTCTTACGCCGCCGTCGCGCACCAGCAGGTTCGATCCGACGCCCATGACATGCACCGGGATCTCTTCCGGCGTTTCTTTTAAAAAATGCGCGAGGTCATCTTCGTCGGCAGGCATGAACAACACATCGGCCATCCCGCCGACGCGAAACCATGTCAGCGCGGAGAGGTCCGCGTTTTCGGTGTACTTGCCGCGAACGATGGGGAGGTCTGAAACTGATATACACTCAGGCATTAGCGCTTTTTCTTGGCAACTTTACGATAGTCTTCCCATGACCACTTCCCCCGAAAGCAAGCCTCCCGCGTGCCGCTACAGTCGCTAGTTACGATTCTGTTCTCATCGTTGATACCAGCAAAAATTTCGTACTCCTTTCCTGCTTCAAAGCTCAGCCCACAGTTGGCACCATCGTCTTCAGAATAATAAACATCTGCGATAACAGCCACGTCGCCCTTCAGAATCTCAAGCACTTCAAATTTTCCTACCCGGTCCAAAATTGATGTTCGTTCAGATTCGAACTGTTTGGCTTCTAGAAATACGCCACGAAATATTACATCTTTTCTTGCGTAATCTTTTTTAACCGTCATATTCTCAGGCCAAATACATGAACAGGCGTTCGCTGAGGCGAAGCTTGCGATGAGTACACAAATCAAGGCTAAGAAAATGCGCATGATTTATTTTGCTCTCTTTAAATCGTTCGCCAACCCATTCGCGTGTTTTGTAATATCGCCGGCGCCGAGGCAGATGACATAATCGCCGGGCTCGGCGGTTTGCGCGATGAGCGACGGCAAATCGTCAAATGAGTTGAGCGCGCGGGCTTGCCTGTGGCCGTGGCTTTCCAGACCGGCCACAAGAGAGTCGCGGTTAAAGCCTTCAAGCGGCGCCTCGCCCGCCGCATAGACATCGGCGATCAGCGCCACGTCCGCTTCGTTCATGCAGGCGCAGAAGTCGTCGAACAGATCGCGCAGGCGCGTATAGCGATGCGGCTGCACCACGGCGATGACCTTGCCCTTGGCGATATTGCGCGCAGCGCGCAGGACCGCCGCGATCTCCGCCGGGTGGTGGCCGTAATCGTCGATGATTTTGACGCCCTTCCACTCGCCCGCCAGCGTAAAGCGGCGCTTGACGCCGGCGAATTTGGAAAGGCCGGATTTGATCTGTGCGTCGGTGGCGCCCAAACGCTTGGCGACAATCGCAGCGGGCAGCGAGTTCAACACGTTATGATTGCCGGGCATGGGCAGGCGGACATTATCGATGCGGCCGACTTCCTGACCACGCTCGCGGAAGACAATGTCGTACACCGAAACGCCGTCTTCATGACGGATATTTGCGGCGCGCACATCGGCCTGCGGATTGACGCCGTAAGTGATCAACCGCCGGTCAGTGACGCGGCCCACCAGCGCCTGCACTTCGGGGTGATCGAGGCAGACAATGCCGAAACCGTAAAACGGCGTGTTCTCA
>BQJG01000065.1 GCA_021604585.1 Hyphococcus sp. | reverse complement strand
AGCACGGTGCGCCAGCCGCCTTTCGAGGCTTCGGCAATCGTGCGCTTCGTCATGATACGGAAAATCGCCGCCGCGCGGCCCATGCCAATCTCACGTCCGAGCCGGGTTTTCACCCGCCCCGCCACGGGCGCCTTCACCATAATGACAAGCGTGCCGCGCATCAGCGGTAAGCCTTGGCAAGCTCTTCCGGAGAGACACCCAGCTGATAGCGCATCAGCAACACAAAATTTCTGAGCACGCGCCGCGCATACCCATCGCGCTCATATCGCTCTGCGGACGTCACCGCTTTTGAAGATAGAATATGCAAAGCATGGGGGCCCTTAATCCGGATCAGGCGCCGGATTATATCGACATCTTCAAATAGCGGCATGTCGGCAAAGCCGCCAATCTCGTCATAGACTTTTTTTGAAATCAATAGTCCTTGATCGCCATAAGGCGCTTTCACCCAGCGCGTACGCTGCATGACGCCCCACGCGACCAGCCTCTGCGCGATTCCCGTAGCGTCAAACGCAAACGTAAAGACAGCCGCCGCATACAGATTCCCTTCGATGAATTCGGCGGCTTCATTGCTCCAACCTTCTTCCAGCACCGTATCCGCATGCAGGAATAACAGCCACTCTCCGCGCGCCGCTTTCGCCCCAGCCGCCAATTGCCCGCCCCGGCCCGGCGGCGCCGTCAGAATGCGCGTTCCGAAACTGTCGGCCATGGGAAGCGTGACGTCTGTCGAACCGCCGTCAACAATAATGACTTCCTTCACAAGGCCATCAAGTGCTGACGTGACCAGCGCGTCGAGACATTGCGCCAGACGCGCTTCAGCGTTCAGGGTCGGAATGACGATGGAGATCATGAGGCAGCGACCATATCAGGATCGCAAGCCTTACGCGTTTCATGCTGCAAACGAAAGGCGTACGGTTTTTGGGTCACGCAAAGCTGATCCAGTATTATTGCGGAAACTGTTTTGGCCGGGCAGCGAGAAACATGATCGCCGCCGCGACGGCGCCGGTCGACAGCCCGAGCGCGACGTCACCCAGCGCCACGCCGACAGCGGCGCCGGGGATCAGCGCGGCGCCGAAACAGGCGAGCAGCGTTCCTTTGAAATGCGCCACCGCTTCCCCCCTTTAGTCTTTGTCGCCGCATCGGCCCGACGACAGGCCGCCAAAGGCAACCAGCGCAGCGACCCCAAGCGCGAAAGCCACAGCGTTATCTTTCAACGCCGCCGCCATGGCGAACATGACGGCAGCACCCATAATCCCGGCGCGGACTCTTCTGTTCATGCGATACCTCCTGTTTCAGGCGTGAAAATCTGTTCAATCGGAATTGCGAACAACCCGGCAATCCTGAACGCCAGCGGCAGCGAGGGGTCGTATTTGCCGCGCTCGAGCGAGTTCACGGTCTGGCGCGACACGTCGAGCTTTTCCGCAAGATCAGCTTGCGACCAGCCGCGCTCCGCGCGCAGTTCTTTCAGCCGGTTTTCCATGATCAGCAATCCCGCCCGCCGAGCCAGAACCGCATGGCGCCCCACACGATGATCAGGAACGGGCCGAACAGCATCATGTCGTCTTCAAAATCCAGAACGCCAAAGCGCCGCAAGAAACCGAGTGTGATCGCGACAAGAAAAGCAACAACGAGGGTCAGCGCCGCCGCGTCGGCGCTCACCCGTTTCTGCATTTCATCCATGCGTTGATAGAAACGAAAGAACGAATAACAAGCAACAAGCAGCGGCGCTAACGGCGCCAGGGCGAGCACGGTCAGCATTGGTCCCGGCTCCATCGGTTTTGCAATGGTCAGTGCGCCAAACAAAATGACAAGATACAGAGTCATAGCGGCGAGCAGCTCGATCGTATAGCGGCGTTTTGCTTTCTTAATACGCTCCGACATGGCGCGTTCCTTTCATCCTTAGACTGAATATTTAAGCGCCGCGGCGAAACGGCCGGGTCAAGAACCCGAACACCGCCTTGCGGCTCTCAAACAGCGTCAGGCCGAGCACGGCCGCCGTTGTCCAGAAGGCGACTTCCATCCCTATCGCGCCAATGGTGACCGCAAGCGTCCACTGTTCCAGCTCCGGTTCGGCGGTGACGTAATAGACGCCAATCCCGATCCACAAGGCGAGCGCCGCCAGCCAGACCATCCCGACAATGAGTTTTTTCGCATTCATGACATTCTCCACCTATGACAAGCAGCCTTTACGACAAGCTTCCTTTACATAGAGCGGGCGCAGGGTGGTGTCAAGCACGCTGGACATTATGCGCTTGCTGGGCAAAAAATGTTCTTGATTTGTTCTGTTGATTTGCTAACTTTTCGACATGGCCCGCGCCGCGCATCTTTCCTTTCACCCGTTGCACCGCCGCCCCAAAACCATGGGGGAGAATGGGGCGGACGCCTCCGCCGCCCAGGAGCAAGCAACCCGGGTGACCGCCCAGGGGAAAGGGCGCGGCGCGCGGTCTAATGCGTCGGGCCGTTACGAAAAGGACCAGCGCGAGGAAACGCATGACGGATGGGATCTCGAGGAAGACCTCGAACCATTCAAAACCGACGTGACATACGAAAATCCGCGCAAGATCATCACCTTCAACAATTCGCCCTATGTGGGGTTCGATCGGTCGATCAATCCCTATCGCGGCTGTGAGCATGGCTGCATTTATTGTTTTGCGCGCCCGAGCCACGCCTATATGGGCCTGTCGCCCGGCATGGATTTCGAAACGAAACTCTTCGCCAAACCCTCCGCCCCCAAACTCTTGGAAAAAGAACTTTCCCATCCGCGCTATCGCCCGGCGGTGATCGCCATGGGCACCAACACCGATCCTTACCAGCCCGTCGAACGGCGTTTTCAGATCATGCGCGGCGTGCTCAGCGTATTTGCAAAGTTCAATCATCCGGTGACGATCCTCACCAAGTCGCAACTCATTACGCGCGATCTCGATATTTTAACGCCCATGGCGGAGAAAAACCTGACCCGCGCGATGATCTCCATCACCACTCAGGACAAAGCGCTGGCCCGATCCATGGAGCCGCGCGCCTCGGCGCCGAAATGGCGGTTCGAAGCGATCCGCCGCCTAAGCGATGCGGGCGTCACCACAGGCGTCATGACCGGTCCGATGATCCCCGGCCTTAATGACGACGAGATGGAAGGGATCATGGAAAAGGCCGCCGAGATGGGCGCGACATTCTCCGCCTACACCATTTTGCGCCTGCCGCTTGAAGTCTCGCCCCTGTTTCAGGAATGGCTGGCGGCGTTTGCGCCGAACCGCGCCAAGCGCATCATGCAGCATATCCGCGACATGAATGGCGGCAAAGATTACGATCCGCATTGGATGCGCGGCAAGGAGATCACCACGCCCTATGCGAAACTCCTCGGCCAGCGCAATCGCGCCGCCCGCGCCCGGCTCGGCTTTGACCGCGACCGCACGCGTCTCGATTTATCGCTGTTCCGCGTGCCGGAGGAGGTCTCCGGACAGATGGATTTATTCGGGTGAAACGAACACGGCGAGAACGATCTCGCCGCGCTCTTATCTATTGCTGCAGGCTAACGAAGGTCGTGATCAAACCCGCCGCTTCGGCAGTAATCACCCCATGCGAAGCCCCATCGGTAAACGCGATCGTTCCGGTTGTCAGAGTGATTTCCGACTCTGTCTTTTTTGATGCCGACAGCATGCCCGAATTCATGCGCCACCAATTCGGTGAGCCGGCAGAACCCGCGCCCGGATGTTGCAAGCGTTCCGTCTCTCACCTTGGTGTAGCAAATCCTGATTTTGTTGCTGGCGGCGCCCATTGCATGCCGGCCGCTGGAATCTTTGCAAAGCGGCGCGGAATTGTTGGCGCAGGCAAACCATAAATTTCCAAGTTTGCGGTCCCGCCCAAGCCTTCGTTCAACCCGCCGATTGGCGCCCCGGCGCGCATGATAATTATTGTCGCGTTCATAAATCGCCCTGACGCTGTCCATATGAGAATCCAGAAAAGCGACAACTTCTTCAAAATTTTCGGCAGCGCCCGCCGGACAATCGCGGGCGAATGGGCGCGCCGACGCTTGCGCGCCAAAAACAAACAACACAAATACTGAAACGATACATGTTCTTACAATCATCTCCCCATACCTTCCGTATAGTGACTATGTTGAACAAGAATACAGCCAACTATAACAATGCAAACATCGAGGGGCAAATTTGCGCTAGAAAGGCCGGAATTCCTTACGCCATTGCGCATGTCGCAGCGAAATAACTGCGCTAAGGCGCCTCCTTTGAAAATCAACGCTAAGCTGGCGCCGAGCTCATACGCAGCAAACTTCATCAGCTTTCCCGCCGCCGCGCCCGCACATTCGCGCGCAGCGACGCATAGTTATCAGCCATCGCACGCCAACTCTGCGGCGCGTTAAAACCGACCTAAAATCCGTATTTCGCCAGCGCCTTTGACGCGCGTCGGCGGGTTTTCTCGTGGCTGAACGGGAATGAGATAAAAAACTCTTTCTGACTGACCGTCGGATGGCGCGCCCGCACATTCGCCGCCCAGCGCGCCGCATTTTCATGATCGCCATTGGCGGCGTGCGCCACAACCGCAATCATCGCAATCAGGACATGGGCGCCTGGCGTGCGTGCAGACTGTTCCGCCCAGTGTGAAGCTTGCGCATCATCTCCATCGATCAGATAGGTGAAGGCGCGAACGCCCAGCATGCCATAACGAAACGGATCGAGCGGACTGAGCGCCAACGCCAGATCGACATTTTCACGACTGATCTCCGCACGCCCCATCACGGCGTCCGCCCAGGAACGCGCATAAACGCCTTGCGCATAATTCGGGCTTAACTGTACCGAGCGCTCCAACCAGCCCATGCCGCCTTCGATATTGTTTTCAATCCAGTGGGCGCGCCCCAGCGCAAAGTTTCCATATGGATCGAGCGGGTCAATCTCCACCGCGCGCTCCGCATGTTGCCGCGCCGCCTTGCGCGCGCCGTCGACATCGTCTTTGTAGCGCAAAAACGCAT
Organism: Hyphococcus sp.; assembly: GCA_021604585.1. GTDB lineage: Bacteria > Pseudomonadota > Alphaproteobacteria > Caulobacterales > Parvularculaceae > Hyphococcus. Next base: position 13,479 of record BQJG01000065.1, on the reverse strand, counting down.
CCTGAAATTTAGACGATGACAGTCCGGCATGAGCACGCGCAAAGCGGGGATCGAGCGACAAAGCGCGCTCGAACATTGCTGTCGCTGCATCATTATCCTTGGTGTTAAAACGGTGAAGATGCGTCAGCCCCAGATGATAGGCGGACCAGGCGTCGAGATTTTCCGGCGCGATCAGCCTTGCTCGTTGGGCCTCATGCATCGGTATCTGAATTTCGAGCGAAGAGATAATGCTGGAAACTATCTGTGTACGGATATTGTAAATATCATCGACCGTCGCGACATAGCGCTCCGCCCAGACGACGCCGCCATCGCGCGTATCGGCGAGCTCAACCGTAACGATGATGCGTGCGCCGGCAACTTCGATCGCGCCTGACAAACAATAACGAACGCCCAACGCACGGCCGATTTCACCAATATCTGGATCCACGCCCCGAAAGCGGAATGTCGACCCGCGTGCAATGACAAACAACCAACGCAGCCGCGATAATTCTGAAATCAGCTCATGCGGCAAGGCGTCGGCTATCGGCGCATAAGGACCTGCGACCCCAACCAAGCGAAACGGCAGAACAGCGATGGATGGTTTTGCTGCGGCGTCTGTGTTGTCGATTGCAACCACATTCGGCGCGGGGGCGACAGCCGCCCTTGCAGATGAGACGGGCCTTGCCGCCGCGACAAACCGGAAACCTTTTCCATGTATGGTGCGGATGTATTTTTGCGCCTTGCCGTCATCGCCCAGCACATGGCGTGCGGATTTGATCCGGCTGGTGAGTGCCGATTCCGATATGATGCGGCCATCCCAGATTTTCTCGATAATCTCATCTTTTGACACCATCCGGTCGGCGCTCTCAACCAGCAGCAACAACAGTGCGAAGACCTGCGGCTCTATCGCAACCGTGTCACCGTCCCGGCGCAGCTCGACCCGGCCTGCATCAAGTTCAAAATTCTCAAACGTATAAATCATCGCCGCCGCTTATACCGTAATTTCTAAAATCTCCCGAATTTCTCCAGATCCTCTTCAGGATTTTTGCCGCCATGGAGGGGTACACCCTACTCATCCGCCGCGGCGCGACACCTCGTCCCGGCACAACAGAAAAAAGGAGAAACCCAATGCCGCTCGTAACAATTGATGTCATCAAAGACGTATTCACCAAAGACCAGAAAGCGGAAATCATCGACCGCGTCACCGAGGCGATGATCGCCGTCGAAGGTGAAAATATGCGCCCTTACACCTGGGTTCGTGTTCAGGAAGTCAATCAGGGCGACTGGGCCATCGGCGGGCAACTGCTCAACGCCGCAGCGGTTCACGCCATCGCGGCAGGCAAAGCCGCCTAACTGTAGATTGGCCGCCGTCAAAATCGAAGCAACTCAAAGCACTGAAAGGAGCGCGTCATGATTCGTTTTTTCGCCGTTCTGTCCTGTGTGGCCGTTATAACGGCAGCCCTGGCGCCGGCCTTCTACGCCTACAATGCACTCACCTAAACACCAAAAAAATGCGCCGTCACAGTTGTGGCGGCGCGCTTTCTTGCCGCTCCCCGAGCATCGCAGTTGCGTTGGCGCCGTCGCCGCGGCACGGTGCGGCTAACGCTAATTCCGGGAGCTTCACCAATGCAACTGTCTCGCCGCACGCTTCTTTGTTCCTCAGCCGCCACGGCGGCCATCTCCGTCCTGCCCGCGGCCTGTTCCAAGGCGCCCGAAGCCGCAACTGACGATAACTCCGCGAAGCTGCTGCAAGAGATCACCGATCAAATCCTCGCCGCCTATCCTGAAAGCGCGTCGAGCGCCGGCATCGACACGGGAAAATATCTTGGTCTCAAATCAAAGCTCACTGATCGTTCGCCGGCGGGCCAGGCAAAAATCGAAAGCGGCGTGCGCGAGACGCTCGCGCGGCTCCGCAAAGTCGACACCGCAGCCATGGCGCCGGACGACGCGCTGAATATCGATGTGGTGCGCACGGTTTTTGAGACCACAGCGGAGGGATTCGATTTTCCCTATGGCGATGTCGCGCTGCTCAACTCCAACTGGTCATACCGCAACAGCCCCTATGCGGTCGCACAGAACACCGGCGCCTTTGTCGAGATACCGACTTTCCTTGATTCATCGCACACGATTGAAACAATAGAAGACGCCGGCGCGTATCTCGCGCGGATGGAAGCCTATGCGGACCAGCTCGACGGAGAAACTGAACGCACGATCGCCGCCGGTGAGCTCGGCGTGATCTTGCCTGATTATTTGATGACGAAAACGCTGGGCCAAATGTATACATCGCGAACAACCCCGGTGGAAAACTGGGGCATTGTGGCGACACTCGCAACGAAAGCGACAAGCCTCGGCGGTGATTACGCAGACAAAGCCAAAGCCATTGCGGAAAGCAAAATCGGACCCGCCATAGAGCGACAGATTGCAGCGCTCGAAGCGCTGGCCCCGCGCGCCACGAGCGACGCCGGCATCTGGGCCAAACCCGAGGGCGAGGCCTACTACGCCTGGGCGCTGAAAGCCGGCACGACCACCACCATGTCGCCCGATGAAGTACATCAGATGGGCCGCGACGAATTGGAGAGCTTGCATGCGCGCATGGACCCGATCCTGCGCTCCATTGGCTACACAGACGGCTCGGTTGGCGCGCGAATGACGGCGCTTGCCGAAGACCCGCGTTATAAATTCTCACCGGGCGATGCCGGGCGCGCGGAAATCATGGACGTAATTGAAACGACGCTCACCGACATTCGCGCGCGGATGCCGCAAGCTTTTGAAACGCTCGTGCCCGGCTTTCTGGAGGTGACACGTATACCGAAAGACGTTGAGGCCGGCGCACCGGGCGCCTATGGCGGCGCCGGCTCGATTGACGGCAAACAACCGGGACATTTCTGGATCAATCTCAGGACGCCAGATCTGCACAGCCGCTTCTCCCTGCCCGATCTCACCTATCACGAAGCCATCCCGGGCCATGTCTGGCAGGGCGAGTATGCGTTCAAGCAACCGCTGATCCGCTCGCTGCTCGCGTTCAACGCCTATTCCGAAGGCTGGGCGCTTTACGCCGAACAGATCGCCGATGAGCTTGGCGTTTATGATGACTTCCCGGTCGGGCGGCTCGGCTATCTGCAGTCGCTCGCCTTCCGCGCCTGCCGCCTCGTGGTCGATACAGGTCTGCACGCTAAACGCTGGACACGCGCCGAAGCGATTGACTGGTTCGTCACCAATAATGGTTCAAACCCGGAAGAGGTCCAAAGCGAAGTCGACCGCTATTGCGCCTGGCCGGGCCAGGCATGTGGCTACAAAGTCGGCCACTCAGCGATTGTCCGCTTGCGTGAGAAAGCCAAAGCCGCGCTCGGCGACAAGTTTGATTTCCGCCAGTTCAATGACGCGGTGGTGCTTGGCGGCAATGTGCCGATGACGGTGCTTGATCGCGTGATTGACGGATATATCGCGCGCGAGACGGCGAAGTGACAGATCGCACCGAAAGCGAGCGGCGAAACGTCCAGCGTCACTGTTGCTAAGCATGCTGGAGAAAACTGGTGAGCCCTGATGGATTCGAACCATCGACCTACTGATTAAAAGTCAGTTGCTCTACCGGCTGAGCTAAGGGCCCACGAACGGCGACGGACAGCGCGAAACGATCACTTGCGATACCCGGCAAAGAAAAGCCGCCCACGTCTCCGTGAAGCGGCAACCGCCTTGGAAGGCGCGGAACATAGGGGCGGCTTATCGCCCGGTCAACCGATTCGGCGGCTGATTTTTCAGCCAATTTCAAACAATCTCTTCGCCGGTCTCGGCGCGAAACTGCGCGACAAAATCGGCAAACCGCCCGGCCGCGATGGCCGCGCGCATGCCCGCCATAAGCTCCTGATAATAATGAAGGTTGTGCCAGGTCAGCAGCATGGGCCCGAGATATTCGCCGGCGCGGAAGAGATGATGGAGATAGGCTTTGGAATAATCGCGGCTCGCGGGGCAGGTGCTGCCGGGATCGAGCGGCGAAGGATCATCGGCGAACCCTGCATTCTTGATGTTGACCGCGCCCGCCCGCGTCCAGGCCTGACCGTGGCGTCCCGACCGAGTCGGCGCGACGCAATCGAACATGTCGACACCGCGCGCCACGGCGCCGACAATGTCGGCCGGCTTGCCGACGCCCATCAGGTATCGCGGGCGGGCGGCGTCCATATGCGGCGTCGTGAATTCAAGCACGCGAAACATTTCCTCGCGCCCCTCGCCCACCGCCAGCCCGCCGATCGAGTAACCCGGAAACCCGATCTGCATCAGCTTGTCGAGGCTTTCGCGGCGAAGATCTTCGTAGTTCGCGCCCTGAACGATGCCGAACAGCGCCTGACCCGGTTTTGATTTTTCTTCAAAGGCGCGTTTGGAGCGTTCTGCCCAGCGCGCCGACAGCAACATGGATTCTCGCGCTGCGCCATGTTCAATCGGGATCGCCGGACATTCGTCGAGCTGCATCTGAATGTCGGAACCCAAGAGGCATTGAATCTCAATCGAGCGTTCCGGCGTCAGCATGTGGCGCGAGCCGTCAATATGCGACTGAAACGCGACGCCGTCTTCGGTCAGCTTGCGCAGCTTCGACAGCGACATCACCTGAAACCCGCCGCTGTCGGTGAGAATCGGGCGCGGCCAGTTCATGAATTGATGCAGACCGCCAAGCGAGGCGACGCGCTCCGCCGTTGGCCGCAGCATCAAGTGGTACGTATTGCCGAGCACGATATCGGCGCCCGTCTCGCGCACATGATCGATCAGCATCGCCTTGACCGTTCCCGCCGTGCCGACCGGCATGAAGGCCGGCGTCCTGATCTCACCGCGCGGCGTGTCGATGACGCCAGTGCGCGCCGGTCCGTCGCTCGCGTTCAACGTGAAAGAAAATTCCGCGCTCAAAATAGTCTCCCGCCATTGGGCGCGTGTTGCGTCGGCCCGATCAGCACCACTTCACCCTGCTCGTCGGGAAAGCCAAGCACCAAAACTTCCGACATGAAATCGGCGATCTGGCGCGGCGGGAAGTTGACCACCGCCGCCACCTGACGTCCCACAAGCGCCGCCTCATCATAATGCACGGTGATCTGGGCGGAGGATTTCTTGACGCCGATTTCCGGGCCGAAATCGACCCACAGCTTCCAGGCCGGCTTGCGCGCCTTTTCAAAGGGCTCGACGCGTTCGATGGTTCCAACGCGAATATCGACTTTCAGGAAGTCATCAAAAGAAATTTCGCTCATCGCATACGCTCCAGTAGGCAGGCGTCGCCGTAAGAATAAAATCGATACTCATTTTCAATGGCGTGCGCATAGGCGGCCTTCATCGCATCGGTTCCGGCGAAAGCGCAAACCAGCATGAACAGGGTCGAGCGCGGCAGGTGAAAATTGGTCATTAACATATCGACCGCCTTAAACCGATAACCCGGCGTAATAAAGATATCGGTCTCGGCTGCGAAGGGTTTGACCACACCGTCATCATCGGCTGCGCTTTCAAGCAAGCGTAATGACGTTGTGCCGACGGCGATAATGCGCCCGCCAGCCTTACGCGTTTCATTGATCCGCGCCGCTTGCGCCTCTGTGATCTCGCCCCATTCGCTGTGCATTTTGTGATCGGCGGTGTCGTCGACGCTGACCGGCAGGAACGTGCCTGCGCCCACATGCAAGGTGATGGTGGTTTGATCAATGTTTTTTGCTTTCAACGCGGCAATGAGATCCGGCGTGAAATGCAGGCCCGCCGTTGGCGCAGCGACGGAACCCGCTTCGTCTGCGAACATGGTCTGATAGCTCACTTTGTCATCATCACCCGCCGGGCGCTTGCGCGCAATGTAGGGCGGCAAGGGCATGACGCCCGCATCATCCAGCGCTGCGAAGAAATTGTGTCCGCCCGTGTCGAAGGCCAGCGTCGCCTCGGCGCCGCCGCGGGATTTTACGATTGCACGCAGCCCGCCCTTGAACTCAATGACGTCACCTTCTCGCAGGCGCTTCGCCGGGCGCACGAACGCGCGCCAACTATTCTCCCCAAGATCTTTGTGAAGCGTCGCTTCAATCGCCACGGCGTCGCTGCTCTGGCTTTTGTCGCGCGGCGCGCGCGTACCGAACAACTGCGCCGGAATGACTTTGGTATCATTCGCCACCAGCAAATCGCCGGGCCGCAGCATTATCGGCAAATCGCGCACGGTTTTGTCAGTAATCTTACTTCCGGCAACGCATGACATACGCGCCGCATCGCGCGGGCTGGCCGGCGACAGCGCAATGCGTTCGCTTGGCAATTCAAAATCAAACAGATCAACGCGCATGCAACGCCCTCAAGCCAAAGAGAGCTGTGAAGCACATTCAGCGGCAATTTCAAAGGACCGGCGCCGCGCGCCATGGTCAAAAACCTGCCCGGCAAACATCATCTCATCAGGCCTATGGCGGTCGATAAAGGTTTGCATCTCGCGTTTGACCGTTTCTGGTCCCCCGACAAAAGAGCAAGACAAGGTTTGGCGCAGCATGGATTGCGCCATTGGATCCAAGCTTTCCAGATAGCCTGCCACGGGCGGCGGCAATTTTCCGGGCCTGCCCGTGCGCAGATTGACGAACGCCTGATAGAGCGATGTCGCCAGAAGCTGCGCCTCATCATCGCTGTCGGCGGCGATCACATTCGACGCGAGCATCAGATATGGTTTCGTCAATTGTTCCGATGGCCGGAAACTTGTCCGGTAGACGTGGATCGCGCGCTCCAGTTCCGCTGGCGCAAAATGCGACGCGAACGCGTATGGCAAACCGAACTCCGCCGCGAGTTGTGCGCCGTACAGGCTCGATCCCAAAATCCAGATCGGCACATGCGTACCTGCACCGGGCACCGCCTGCAATTTGCCTTCCTCAGCGGGCCCGAGAAAAAATTGCAGCTCGCGCACATCATAGGGAAACCGGTCTTCACCGTTTTCACGCATGGGGCGGCGCAAAGCGCGAATTGAATTCATGTCGCCGCCGGGCGCGCGCCCCAGTCCAAGATCAATCCGGCCCGGATAAAGCGAGGCCAACGTGCCGAACTGTTCAGCGATCACCAGCGGCGGGTGATTGGGCAGCATGATTCCTCCGGCGCCGACGCGAATGGAGTTCGTTCCTTCCGCCACATAGCCGATGACAACCGATGTCGCTGCACTCGCGACTCCCGGAATATTGTGATGCTCGGCAAGCCAGATGCGCCGATAGCCGAGACTTTCGCCAAGCTGCGCAAGGTCGCGTGCATTGTGAAGCGCCTGCGCCGCGTCGCCGCCCTCAATGATCGGGCACAGATCGAGAAGTGAAATTGGAATCATGAAATGAGTGTAGGCCCGCCAGCCGCACCAGGCCAATTTGTTTCAGCAGACCTAAATCGAATAAGTGTCGTAGTAGAAGTTCTGATCCATCGTCTCGGATGGGGAGCTTTCCGAGCATTGCCCGACTGGCTTTGCGGGGACGCCGGCAACGGTGCAATGGGGCTCCACCGATTTCAGAACGACACTGCCGGCGGCCACTTTGGCGCCTTCGCCCACTTCAATATTTCCGAGCACCTTCGCGCCGACGCTAATGAGCGCACCGCGGCGGATCTTCGGATGGCGGTCGCCCTCGTCTTTGCCGGTGCCGCCAAGCGTTACATTCTGCAGGATCGACACATCATCTTCAACAACCGCCGTTTCGCCGATGACAATGCCGGTCGCATGATCGATGAAGACGCCCTTGCCGAAGGTCACCGCCGGATGAATATCGACAGCGAATAATTCCGACATGCGGCTTTGCAGATAGAGCGCCAGCGATTGCCGGTCATGACGCCAGAGCCAGTTGGCGACGCGCTGCGCCTGCAATGAGAGATAGCCTTTGAAGTAGAGCAGCGGCTGCATGTATTCATGGCAAGCCGGGTCGCGATTGAAAACGGCGCGCAGATCAGTCAGCGCGGCTTCGACAATTGCCGGCTCGCTGCGATAGGCTTCGCCGCAAACTTCACGCCACAACATCGCATTCATTTCCGCATCGGAAAATTTCTGCGCCAGCCGGTAAGAAAGCGCCACTTCAAACGATGAGTGATTGAGAATGGTTGCATGCAGAAAACTCGCAAGCACCGGCTCCGCCGCCGCCGCGGACGCCGCTTCAACGCGCATGCGCGACCAGGTCTGATCCTTGCCCAGGGCAACGATATTCGATGCTTCTGCCGATGATTTCGCCATGTACCAGCTCCTGCGTGTCGTAAGTTTCCTACTTTCGCGGAACGCTCGCAAGTATGTGGGCGGAAATAGGGGCTGGCGCCTCGCCGCGCAAGGCCTTGGCGAGCGCGGTTAACACCATCACGATTGTGAGACTGTCGGTGATTTCGCCTGACATCACCATATCTAACAGCGCTTTGAAGCTAACCTGTTTCAGGGTTAACGCCTCAGACGGTTCCGGCGCAGCGGCGCCGTTGCTGAGTCCCCAGGCGAAAAAACAGACGGCGCGCTCATCAGTGACCGAGTTGGAAACATCAAACGCGCTGAGCGGCGCCCAGTTTTGTGCGTTAATCCCGGTTTCTTCGGCGAGTTCGCGTTTTGCAGATTCAAGCGGCTCGACGCCGAGCGCGCCGCCGCCTTCAGGAAGTTCCCAGCTATAAGTGTCGTGCGGAAAACGGTGTTGCCCGACCAGCGTGACCATGCCTGTTTCATCAAAAGGCAAAACGCCAATCGCGAGATTTTTGAACTGCACGACCCCATATTCGCCGGACGTTCCATCGGGATGGACCACCGCATGGTCGACAATTTTGATCCATGGATTTTCAAATGCAGCGCGTTCCCGCGCCACCCGCCATGGACCGACATTGCGCTCTTTGTTCATTCGCAAGTGACTCAGTCTTCACTGACGGGACGAACCGGAATCGGCAAGGCGCAAATATCGACATGATCGGGCCGGAAATAGAAAAACTCCTCCGGCCGGTTGCGGCGCGATTCCACATATTCCGCAAAGAGCGGCGTGTCGGTCCGCAGGATTTCAAGCTCCGGCCGTTCGCCTTCGGGTAGATCTGCAGCGACTTTAGTCGATTTGATCATTTCCCCGCGATCGTCTTCGGGAGACTCAGGCGGCGAAACCCGGCGCAGCGTTTGAATAACATCCATGCCCTCCACGACCTGACCGAACACTGTCAGATTCCGGTCGAGATAGCGCTGCGGCTGAAGCGCGATGTAAAACTCCGTGCCGCCGGTGTCCGGCTCGTTATTGCGCGCCATCGCCATGGCGCCGGTGCAATGCAAACGCCAGACATGCTCGCCCGCCTCATCAACCCCGACTGCCGCGCTGTTGATAAAACCGACGCGCGCCGCATAGCCATCAACAACATTAATGGGCTTGAATTTCATGGCGTCGGTCAGCGGCTGGTCGAATTCGGCCGCAATCGATTTCGCCGCCGTTTTCATTTCGCGGGTCTCGAAGACATCGCCGCCCTGAGCCACAAAACCGTCAATGACGCGGTAAAAACTTAACCCGTCATAGAACCCTTCACGCACGAGTTTCTTGATTTGCGCCGTATGCCCCTGCGCCAGCCGCTCGGCCAGCGCGACAATCACGCGCCCATGCTCCAACTCAAACACCAGAATATTTTCCGGATTTAGCGTTCGCCAGTCTTCCGGCGTTGAGGCCGCGATGATTGCGCCGGGTCCGCGCTTGGGTTGCGCCGCCGCCTCTCCAGGCTCGGCGGATGTTTGGTCTGGCGGCGGCGATTGCTGTGTGCAGGCCGCAACCAATAAAATCAGTATAAAGAGCGAACGAAACATAAGGCTCTCCCTTATCCGCGGCCGCGATAGGGTGCGACGCCGGTTTCCGGCAGCCACAACCCTTTTGGCGGCTCGCCGGTCTGGTAAAAGACGTCAATCGGAATGCCGCCGCGCGGATACCAGTAGCCAGCGATGCGCAGCCATTTCGGCTTGATCGCCGCAACTATGCGTTTGGCCACATAGATCGTGCAGTCTTCGTGAAACGCGCCGTGATTGCGGAACGAGGTTAAAAACAGTTTCAGCGATTTCGATTCGACGATCAGCTTCGCCGGCACATAGTCGATCACCAGATGCGCAAAATCGGGCTGGCCGGTCACCGGACAAAGCGAGGTAAATTCCGGCGCAGTGAACCGCACCAGATAAGCATCGCCCGCATGCGGGTTCGGCGCCGTTTCAAGCCGCGCCGCCGCCGGGTCAGAAGCCGCCGAAGCGGGCTGGCCAAGCTGGGTCAATTCCGGTTGCGCCTTGACGCGCGGTTTCGCGGATGGGCGTTGATCGAGCGCCTCCAGCGCGCCGAGGGTCGCGGTTTTTCGCTTTGCAGACGCCGGTCTGGCGGCGCTGGTTTTTTTGGCCATGAACGGTTTCCTTTTCCCCTCCTTAATCGAGCCCGGCGCGCGCTGCAAAGCCTGAACCGGCTGGTCCTTTGCCCGGTTGCCCGGAGGCTCGCCAAAGCGGCCATTAGAGCGCGGGAATCGGATGATATTTTCGCCGAAGCCGGGGGCCTTTTTGGGCGTGAGGCCATGGACAAATCCGCCCCGCCTGGCCTATAAGCCGCGCTCCGCCGGACAGGGCCCGCCCCGATCCAGCGCGCCCGGGTAGCTCAGTTGGTAGAGCAGCGGATTGAAAATCCGCGTGTCGGTGGTTCAAATCCGCCCCCGGGCACCATTTTCCCAGAACAAATAACTCCGCTGGCTAACTGCCGGTCTCCGCTGCGGTCACCGCCGTTAGATTCATCGTCAGGCGCGCACCCGTTTTTGGCAGGCCCGACACGCCGATCGCGGTTCGCGCAGGACGTCGCTCGCCCATCACCTCAATATAGGCCCGGTTCATCGCATCGAATTCCGACATGTCCACAAGGAAGACATTGATATGCAGGACATGATCGAGATCAGAGCCGGCCGACGCCAGCAAGAGATCAAACGATTTGATGATTTGGCGCGTTTGCGAGGCGATGTCGGAGCCCGCCAATTCACCTGTCGCCGGGTCAACGCCCGCCACCGCGCCTATAGTGATAAACTGGCCCGTCTTGGCGATATGACTGTAGGGGCCGATGGGCGCCATAACATTGGGCGGGGTGGAGATTTCAACTTTGTGCGTCATCTCGCCAAACTATCCCTATTGTTGAAACATGACGAGTCTCGGTTTCACATCTTAACCCGGCCTCAGTGCTTCGCGGCTAGACAATTGGCCAGCGGATCAATTCCGGCTATGCAGAGAGCGCACCTACACGGCGAAGCGAAATGAAACCTTACAAACGCGGCAATCCCATTGCGGTTCTCGGCATGTCCGGCGTCGGCAAGACCCGGATCGCCTCGATGCTGCGCGCTGAAGAGCGCTGGTTTCATTATTCCGTCGATTACCGCATCGGCACGCGCTATATGGACGAAGCGATTGAAGACAATTTCAAGCGCGAGGCGATGAAAGCGCCGCTGCTGCGCGAGTTGTTGTTGTCGGATTCGATTTACATTTCATCCAACATCACTTTTGATAATCTGTCTCCGCTATCGACCTATCTCGGCAAGCCTGGCGATCCGGCGAAGGGCGGCATACCCTTTGACGACTATGTGCGCCGCCAGCGTGAACATCGCGAAGCGGAAATTCGCGCCATGCTCGACACGCCTTTGTTTATTGAAAAAGCGCGGACGATTTACGGCTATGAGCATTTCATTTGCGACACCAGCGGTTCGATTTGCGAAGTGGTCGACCCTGCCGACAAAAACGATCCGGTGCTGACGGCGCTCAGCGCGCATTGCCTGATCATCTACATTGAAGGCGACGAGGCGCATAAAGACGCGTTGAAGGCGCGTTTCGATAAAGCGCCGAAACCGATGTATTACAATGAAGAGTTTCTACGCCGGGTCTGGTCGCAATATCTGAAAGAGACCGGCGTCACTGAATCCAAAGTCGATTCCGACGCCTTTATCCGCTGGGCGTTTGCACAACTGATCGACTGGCGCGCGCCGCGCTATGAAGCCATCGCCAAAAACTGGGGCGTAAAAATCTCCGCCCGCGATGTGGAGAAGGTCAAGACGTCTGATGATTTTCTGGCGCTGGCGGATGCGGCCGTGAAAACACAGCATTAGTTTTTGCTGATTTTAAGACTGATTGTCCGTTCACGCATTTACCTAACAGCGAAACGCCCTCATAAATTCATGTCGAATAGAGAGGGAACGCCATAATGAACGAATCACAAGCGCTGGTCACCAATGACGCCGTCGTGCTGGGGATGCTGCTGGTGATTCTGGCGGCCGTCTTCAAGGCGTCTAACAGCAATCATCCGGGCTTGAAACGATTCTTCGGCATCGTGCCGATGTTGCTGCTCTGCTATTTTCTGCCGTCGCTCCTGACCACCTTCAACATTGTCGATGGCGAACACTCGCAACTGTATTTTGTCGCGTCCCGCTATCTCCTTCCCGCTTGCCTTGTGCTGCTGACCTTGAGCGTCGATCTGCGCGAGATTGCGCGGCTGGGGTGGAAGCCGGTTGCGATGTTTCTCGCCGGCACGGTCGGCGTCATCATTGGCGGGCCGCTGGCGATCCTTATCACATCGACATTCGCGCCAGACCTCGTGGGCGGCGCAGGGCCAGACGCTGTATGGCGCGGCATGACCACCATCGCCGGCAGCTGGATCGGCGGCGGCGCCAACCAGGCGGCGATGTATGAAATCTTCAAACCGTCCGACGCGCTTTATTCGGTGATGATCACCGTCGATGTCATCGTCGCCGAAATCTGGATGGCGTTTTTGCTGATCGGCATCGGCAAACAGGGCGCCATCAACAAGTGGCTACGGGCGGATACCAGCTCAGTCGATCATTTGCGCGACAAGATGGAGACATTCAGCCTTTCCATTGCGCGCATTCCATCCACCACTGACCTGATGATTATTCTCGGCATCGCCTTCGGCGCCACGGGCGTTTCGCATTTGCTGGCGGATGCGATCGCGCCATTTATCGCCGAGAACGCGCCGGGCCTCAACAAGTTCAGCTTAACGTCGGGTTTCTTCTGGCTGATCGTCATCTCCACCGCGATTGGCGTTGTACTCTCCTTCACCAAGCTGCGCAGCTATGAGGGGGCGGGCGCATCGAAAATCGGCACGCTGTTTATTTTCGTACTGGTCGCGACCATCGGCATGAAAATGGACATCAAGGCGCTGGCGCAATATCCGGGCCTCTTTATGGTTGGCGGCATCTGGATGTTAATCCACGTGGCGATCCTGATCGCTGTCGCCTTCGCCTTTCGCGCGCCGTATTTTTTCCTTGCGGTCGGCAGCAAGGCCAATATTGGCGGGGCCGCATCCGCGCCAGTGCTCGCCGCGGCCTTCCATCCGGCGTTGGCGCCGGTCGGCGTGTTGCTCGCCGTGCTCGGCTATGTGCTCGGCACCTACGGCGCCTGGCTCAGCGGATTGCTGATGCAGGCGATTGCGACAGGTTAGGCGCAGCGCAGAGTCAAATAAACGGATCATAGGACCACTGCAGCAGGCCCTGACGCTGGCGCGGGCGGCAGAAAATGTCGCCCGGATCGCAATTGGCGCGGAT
>BQJG01000064.1 GCA_021604585.1 Hyphococcus sp. | reverse complement strand
GCCGGATCCGCGTCAAAGTAAAGGATCGCGACGCCATGGATCGCTGGCATTCGGTCCCGTTGACACCGCCCGCCCTGGCGATCCTGTCCGCCGAACGGGGAAAGCACGAAAGCCGCGTCTTCACCTATCAGCGCCAGAAAGGCCCCAAAAAGGGCGAACGCGCGCCCATGACGGCCGCCGGGCTTCGCCAGGTATGGGATAAGGCCCGCGCCGATGCCGGCGTCATGGATCTTAAATGGCATGATTTGCGCCATGATTTCGCGACGCATCTTTTGCGCCACGCGAAACGCTCGAATTTGAAGATTGTCCAGCGCGCCCTTGGCCATAAAACCCTGGCCGCAACCCGGCGTTATGCACATGTCAATGATGACGATATCGCGGCCGCGATGAATGAAGCGGCGGACGTGACGGCGCCAGCGACGCCCGCCAAGCGGCAAAAATAACGGGCGTTAATGCGCCTTGGACCGGCAGTCGCCGCACACCGGCCCAGCCGTGGCGTCAACTTCCATCATGTCCGCCGCATCGAGACAGCCAATGTTGACCATTTCCTCATCGCCGGCGCGCCAGGTGATGCGCGCGAACCGTTCCGCATCGGCGAGCGTCATCGTCGGGAACCGACCGACGGCGTCGGTCAGGATCCGCTGCGCCGCTTCGGCTAGGACTTTTTCGACGTCAAGACAGCGCTCGCCTTCCGGCGGAAAATCATTGTTATTCATAACGGGGCTTTCGTTCAACTTGCCAGCGAAAACAGATCCCGCACCGGACCATGTCGGCCCCATTGATCACCAAAGGCGGCCGCTATTCCCGGATAGGTGCGCGAGCGATCAAGCCATCGATCGGCGCCGGGCGTGACATTGTTCTGTCCGGAATCCGTCTGATTTGACCAGCGCTCGACCATGCGGCCGGAACCGCGCGGCCATTCCACAAGCCGCCCGGGAACACGCATCGTCGGTGCCAGCAACCCCAGGCGATCGAGCCAAAGGCCGGTGCGCTTGCTGGCGTTATCGCCGAAATCGTATGGCTGAATCGTCTGATCGGGCGGGCGGTGCGAACCCGAAACGAAAGACGGCGCCGGGTTCTCGATCGCCTTCGGAAAGGGCAGCGCGTCAAGCCGCTTGAAATTCTCGATGGCTTCCTCGCGCAGCGCGCGGCGCTCAGCGCCGACTGGCGTATCCGGCTCGACTTTCTGGTGATAACCGACGCCGGGATAGCGATCATAATCCGGATCACTGAACGCCCATGCGGCGCTGCATGTCAGATAGGTGCAGGTCGGGTGAAAGATCCCGGCATCCCATCGATCGCCAGCGACTTCCCAGATGTCGCATTGCAGATGCCGCGGATGATCGTCGGCGCGCAGATCGCAGGTCCAGACTTCATGCCCTTCGGCTTCCAGCGCAGCGCGCGTAAACGGACAGGTGCTGTAGCCGATCAGCCAGCGCAATGGACGTGCCTCCCGTTATTATTCTGTTGCGGCGTAAATTGCCGTCTCTATACATTCCAGCCGATCAACCGCGAGTCCGTGCGCTTCATGGCAAACCTTGATGCACTCACCAAGGTCTGCAGAACCGCCACATTCGCCGCCCGTGTTGCGCGGCTGTATTTGAGCCTCGCAACCCAAAAGTGTGACTGTCGAAATAATGAGAATTAAAGCGCGCATCCTGCCCCCTATTTAACGAGAACGACGCCGAGATCCGCGAGGATCATCAGCCCTGCCATGACCGCCAAGGTCAGCCCGAAAACGAAAAAGAAAACGCGGTCCGACATCGTGCCTCCCGTTATTGATTTGCCAGCCGGAGCAAAACGTCGGCGTGACAGGCGCTACCCGGCGGACACCAGCACGCGAGATTTTTGCCCTTTAATTCGGTGATGTCGTGACGCTTCAGCAGATCCGGCAGGACATGCTTCTCATAGTAATCGACGGCGCGCTTGTGATCGGTGATGAACGCGCCGATGCGCTCGCCGACCTTTGCCTCATTGCCCCATTTCGACGGACGCGAGACGACGACTGTGTTCGCAGGCTTGCGCCATCCCTTCGTCCGCTTCAATTGAATGCGCTTCGGCACGATCGCTCCTTAGATTAATCTAAACCGGTTTCAGGCGGCGCCGCGCGAACGGCCGCCGCCATTTTCTCGAATGTCGAGGCCAGCGATTCGCGGCGCTCGGCGGACTTCGGCAGCCAAAAAGTTATCCCGCTGCGATCATCGTCACGGGGCGGATGATGCAGCCGCTCGCTACTGTGAAGGATGATGCGCACAGCGGAATAAACCAGCCCCGTATTGCTGCGTTTTTCTTCGACCTGCACTTCGTCGGTTAGCTCTTGGCTGTAGACATTGATCCGCACGGCCTTCGCTCCTTACGTTAAAGAATATCGGTCGCGTAAATGAACCGGGTTTTGCCGGTTTTCTCGTTATACACTTCGAGGCGGTCACCAATGACACGCTCGACATGTCCACTTTGCGCATGCCGACCTATTTCCCAGTCGATTGAATCGCCAAACTTGTAGGTTTCGCGCAGATACTGATCACGTTTCTCTTTTGCCACGGTGATCTTGTCTTCAAGTTTGCGAATTTGCGCGCGCGACATGATCGCTCCTCTTTTATGGTGCCAGGGGCGAGGATTTGAACCCGCGACCTACCGCTTACAAGGCAGTTGCTCTACCGGCTGAGCTACCCCGGCCATTCCCGATTTTGACGCCGCCGGGACTCGCCCAATTGTATCAAAACCGCGTTGCTTAACCGTGTATCAATACTCTGTTGCAAAAGTCAAGGCATGTGCTAGTTATGAGCCGTGAAAAATGAAAATCGCATATACGGCAAAAATCAAAGGCGCGGCGACGGTCGACGAACAACGCGAGGCGTTGACCGAGATCGGCGCCGGCAAGTTAATCGAGGAAGGCGCGCCAGCCCGGCGCGTCAAACCCGGGGAAGATCCGCGCCCGGCCCGCTCGCGCGCCGTCCGAATCCTTCGACCCGGCGACGAATTATGCGTCTATTCGGCGACGCATCTCGCGCGCGATATGGGCGATCTTTTCACCGTGCTGGCGGCGATCACCGCCCAGGCCGCAACTCTTTATGTAATTGATATGGCGAAATCTTTCACCGCAACGCCCGACCATGCCGCCCTCGCCCGCGCCTTCACTGGCGACAAGCGCAAGGCCCAGACCGAAGCCGCCCGCGCCGCGCCGAAAAAGAAACGCGGCGGGCGCCCGAAGGCGATCGACCTCAAAGGCGCGGACCTCGCGGAGTTCAAGCGAATGTGGAAAGATCCGGACATTGACCGCAAGGCCATCGGACGGCGGTTCAAGGCGTCCGTCGCGACAATTGTCCGGCGCGCCAGCGATCTCGATCTGGGACCAAAAGCATGAGCATGATCTTCGAGCCGACGCCGGGATACGTCTATGTCGCAACGCTCAAAGGCAACACTAAGATCGGCTACACCTTTGACCCAGAACACCGCGCTAAGTTATTGCGCGCAAAGCTGGAATGGACAAAGAAGATCACGCCTCACCGCATCGCATGGCATGCGGAACAGATCGCCCTGACCCGCCTTGTCGATCACCTGATCAAAGGCGAGGAATTTGATTGTGGAATCAAAATGGCGGTCGACGCGCTGGAAGCGGCAATCCCCGGTGCCGAAGCGCTTTTTGAACTCGACAAGGCACGACGTGCATGCGGCCATCCAGCCCCTTTGCACCGCGGAAGTAAAGATGCGCAAGCAGCTTTGTCGGAAGCCGAAGAACACGCCGACGCGATTCTCGGCGAAGACTGGCACGAGCGTTATATTGGCATGATTAAACACCGAAGCGCGAAGTATCGCCAAGCCGCGCGCAAGGCGGCGAAATAACTATGACATTCCAAACGCTTCATCCTCGACTAACGCCGAGCCGAGCGAAATGGCTGACGCTGTTACTGAAAGGCCCCGCCGATCCCGCCGCAAACCGTTTAGGTCGAACGCAAAGCGACTGCCTCAATCTCGGATGGACCGAGCGCGGCGCGATGATTGGCGATGAACATTGCCCCTTCAAATATCCAGAGATCGAGGCGCGCTTCGGTGAGCGCTATTGGGATCGGCCCGACTTCAAGGGATACTGGGATAGCATCACCGACGATGGCCGCGCCGCCCTAACGAAAGGACCAATTCAATGAAGCGCTACGCCCTGTTCGCCTATGACGCCTTTTACCCGGCCGGCGGATGGGGCGATTTTGTAAACGCTTTTGACACCGCCGAAGAAGCCTTCAAAGCCGCGACAAAAACCAAGCGCGAATATTCGGAAGTGATCGACTTGCATACCGGCGAAGAAATTCTCGAACCAGACGCCGGCTTGATTACACAAACTCCCGCAAAACTCCCGCAAGGGGACGGCGCGGATCAGATTAGCCTAACGAAAACAAAGGGGAAATCATCTTGATGCAGACGATTACAAATCAGTTGCTCTACCAGCTGAGCTATAGGGGCTTCGGTGGGCCTGATAACGGATTGGACCCGGCCTGACTAGGGGGTTATAGGGGGCCGGTTAATTTTTCGGAGTCCGCTTCATGAATCGCCTTTTTGTCCTCATTTCCATTCTCGCCCTCGCCGCCTGCAGTGAAAAAGCCGAAAGCACTGGCGGCGCTGCGGTTGCACCGGGCGCGAAAACCGCCTCGGCCCCCGCCACGCCGGAAGAGCGCGGGCGCAGGCAGTTTAATGAATGCGCCGTTTGCCACACTGCTAAACAGGGTGAAGGCAATCGCGTCGGGCCAAATCTCTTTGGCGTCGCCGGAGGCGAAGCGGCTCAGGTGGAAGGCTTTGCCTATTCCAAAGCGATGACCGAGTCCGGCCTTGTCTGGACCGATGAGAATCTCGACGCTTTCATTGAAAACCCGCCCGCCTTCCTTCGCGGCACGCGCATGGCCTATGCCGGTCAGCGCGATGCGGAAAAACGCGCCGACCTCATTGCCTATTTGAAGACGCTGAAATAGGCCGCGATCTAAACGTCATAGCCAGGGCTGAGCCGGTTCAAGCGGCGCAACAATCCCGGCCAGGCGAGATTATCGCCAAGGCCGGGCATAAAGGCCGGGGCGCCCTGTTGCATGACGCGCGCGCTCATGGCTGGCGTATCCTCAATCGGTTCTTTTGTGTCGGACTGCGCGAGAATTTGCGCCTTGCAGGCTTGCTCAAGAAAGTACATGCGCAAGAACGCCGTCGCGCAGTTAGCGCCGACCGTGAGCGTGCCGTGATTGCGCAGGATCATGAAATGATGCGCGCCCAGATCAGCGACCAAGCGTTCGCGCTCTTCATGTTCCAGCGCGATGCCTTCATAACCGTGATAGGCGACATCGTCATGCACGACCATGGCGAACTGTGTGTAGCGTTTTAGCCCGCCCTGCTGCGCCGAGACCGCCACGCCATAGGGCGTATGCAGATGAATGACGGCGTGCGCGTCTTCGCGCGCCATATGAACCGCGGAGTGAATCGTAAATCCGGCGGGGTTGGAGAAATACGGCGTCTCGCCCACAACCTGTCCGTCAATATCGACCTTCAGCAAAGAGGACGCCGTCATTTCGTCAAAGAACACGCCATAGGGGTTAAGCAGGAAACGCGCCTTGCCGCCTTCATCAGGACAGCGCGCAGAGATGTGGGTGAAGATCATATCGGTCCAGCCATAGACCGCCGCCAGCCGGTAGGTCGCCGCAAGATCGCACCGCAGGCGCCATTCTTCGTCACTGACCTTGCCCTTCAGCGAAGGAATGCTCAGCGGGTCAGGAATGTTGAAGCCCGCCGATTGGCCAAGCGCTTCATTCATTTTTGGCTGTGCAGTCATGGTCGTCTCCTCACCCGGTTCGCCCTTTATCGGTCTGTCCTGGGGTTTTACGAGATGTGGCCGTCAAACGCCACGGCGCGTGTCAGTCGAGATCGCGCGCAAGGCGGAACCCGGAAAACTGCCAGCGGGCCGAGGGCGGGAAGAAATTCCGATAGGAGGAACGGATATGGCCCGCCGGCGTGGCGCAGGATCCGCCTTTCAACACCATCTGACCCGACATGAACTTGCCATTATATTCACCGACCGCGCCCGGGGCGGGTTTGTAGCCCGGATAGGGAAGATAGGCGCTCGCCGTCCATTCCCAGACATCGCCGTAAAGTTGCAGAAGCCGGTCGTCTCGCGCATCGGGGACCGGCGCCGGAACCGGCGCGCCGGGAGCGCCGTTCTCCATGAAGCGCCCCTCCAGCGGAAACAGCGATGCCGCCGCCTCCCACTCAAATTCCGTCGGCAGTCGCGCACCCGCCCAGCTAGCATAGGCCGATGCTTCAAAATAACTCACATGACAAAGCGGGGCATGCGGATTAATTTCACGCTCGCCGAACAACGAATATTGCCGCCAGATATCGTCAACACGGCGCCAGTATAAAGGCGCGCGCCAATTCCGCCGCTGAACGCAATCCCAGCCATCAGAGAGCCAGTGATCGGGTTGTTCGTATCCGCCATCTTCGATGAAGGCGATATATTCAGCGTTGGTCACCGGCCGGTTCGCCAGCTCAAAAGGGTGCAGATAGGTTTTGTGGCGCGGGCCTTCATTGTCGAACGCGAAACCGTCGCCATCCCAGCCAATGTCGCAAACGCCGCCTTCCATGCGCCGCCAGGCCATCGCCGGCGCTTCGCCGCCCTCACCCGCCCGCGCGTCCTCATAAACCACCGGCATGAGCGGATTTTCATACATGGCGTGCTGAAGATCAGTGAGCAGCAATTCCTGATGCTGCTCCTCATGCGCGCAACCAAGAACCAGCATCGGCGTGATTTTCTCGAATATTGCGGCATCGGCCGCCCCGAGCAGCCGCGTCAACGCCTCATTCACATGCGCACGGTAAGACATGACCATGTCGAGCGATGGGCGCGAGAGCACCCCCCGTTTCGGACGGGGATGCATGTCGCCGATCTGATTGTAATAGGAATTGAAGAGATAGCTGAATTCGCGATGAAACGGCTCATATCCGGCCGCATGCGGCGCCAAAATAAAGGTTTCAAAGAACCAGGTCGTATGCGCAAGGTTCCATTTGACCGGACTGGCGTCCTCCATGGACTGCAACATGCAGTCTTCAGGGCTTAGGACGTGTGCGAGCTTTTCACTGTCAGCCCTGACGCGGGCGAGAGTTTCGCGTATAGTCGCAGCAGTATAGTCGGCGGGCAAATCGAGGGGCATAAGCACCAATGAGATTTTTTAGTAATCGCAAGTCTCAGCGCATCATAACGCGTTCCCGCCCGGACTCCACAACCCTGTCAGCGACAATGGCGGATGGATCGTTCAAGGCGAAAGACTTGAAACTGTGTTTTTTCGCCAGTTTGAAGCCAATTGCGCAGGAAGCGCTGCGCGAATTGCAGAAGCGTTACGGCCATCACGAAGTCGAGAACTGCGACGTTATTGTCGCGGTTGGCGGCGATGGTTTCATGCTTGACGTTCTGCGCACGCATATGACGGCCGGAAAACCGATCTATGGATTTAATCGCGGCACAGTCGGCTTCATGATGAACGACGCCGACATGGCGGGCCTGCGCGAGCGAATCGCCGATTCCGAACCGACGGTCATTCATCCGCTGGTGATGACAGCGACCACCATTGACGGGCGCACGGAAACGGCGATGGCGATCAACGAGATTTCCCTGTTCCGCGAAACCCGGCAATCAGCGCGCATCCGCATTTCGGTGAATGGCAAGGTGCGGATGGAATCGCTGACATGTGACGGCGTGTTGCTGGCGACACCGGCCGGCTCCACCGCCTATAATCTTTCCGCGCATGGGCCGATCCTGCCGATTGGCGCGCACATGCTGGCGCTGACGCCAATCAGCGCGTTCCGTCCGCGGCGCTGGCGCGGCGCACTGCTGCCCTATGATGCCGTAGTGACCTTTGAAGCGCTGGAAAGCGAAAAGCGCCCCATATCCGGGGTGGCGGACAATCACGAAGTGCGTGACGTCGCGCGGGTCGAAGCCCGAGAGAATCGCGATATATCTATGACGCTTTTGTTTGATCGCGGGCAGTCGCTCGACGAGAGAATTCTGCGCGAACAGTTCGATTACTAAATCGAAACTGGCGCGGGTGTAGCACTGGGCGCGCAATTCACCTTCATGCTTAATAACGGTTTACCTTGAGCCGTGAATCGCAGCAGTGTCCGATCTGAATAACTTCCGGTTTCCGTTCAGCGAGAATTAACCCGCGCCAAGGATTATGGACGGAATGTTAACCGGGGGTCGCAGCCATAGTGGCTGACGGAAGGGCTTAGGGATGGGCGCACAGGCAGTTCGGCTATCAAATGTCGATATTGATAACGCCTTAAAGAACAAGGACTTCGAAGTCCTTTTTCAGCCTGTTTTCGATCTTGGAAACGGCGCCCTCGCACGCGTCGAAACTTTTGTCCGCTGGCGCCACCCAAAGCTGGGCCTGTTGCCGCCGGGCGCGTTTATTTCGTTTTTCGAGACCCAGGGGCGGATGAGCGAGCTTACCCGCTATGTGCTGGGCTCCGCGCTGAAGGCCTATCTGGACTGGCGCGGTCCGTGGGCGCCGGGTCTTTCGGTGAATCTTGCGCTAAGCGATCTTAGTGACGACGCCTTCACCACGCATTTCACCAAGCTGCTCCGCGATCATGATTTCCCGGCCGATCTGGTGACGCTGGAATGTCCGATGCCGCCGGTGGATATGCCGATTGAAACCGCCAAAGCGCATTTCGACCGGCTTGGCGAAACGGGCGCCCGTCTCGCCATTGAAGTGCGCGGCCGGGCCAATGAGCTTTTGCGCTCGCTCGACCCGTTTCCATTCGATGAAATCAAAACCGGCGGCTCAGCGATTTTGCGCTTTGCGCGCACCGTGCGTGGGCCTGGCCTTTCCGCCATCGCAGATCTGCTCGACGTGGCGAACGAAGCCAACGCCGCCATCACGGCTGTGGGCGTCGAAGATCAGGCGTCCCTTTCTGCATTGCGCGGGCTCGGCTTTACTGCTGCGCAAGGCAATCATCTCGGCAAGGTTGGCGATCTGAAAGATTTCCGTCCGCACCGCATCAACGAGGTTCGCGCGCTTCTCGATCTCGAACCATTGAGCGCGGAAAACATCACCGCCCTGTTCCGCACGGAAGCACCCGCGGCCACCTCGGCGCCGGCAGTTGCAACTGAGGATGCGAAGAGCGAGAGCGAAGACGCGCTGATCGACCGTTTGAACGAGCGCGTCGCGCAATTCGACAGTCCTGCGCCCGCGGCGCCAGAATCAGCGCCAGTCACGAAGGAAGTCGCTACAGTCGACAAAAGCGAAGAAGAAAAGAAAACCAAGGCGCGCGAGAAAGCCAAAGCGCTCGCCGTCGCCAAACGCGCAAAAGCGCGCGCGGATCGTAAAAACGCTGCGATTGAGCGCGCAAAAGCAAAAGCCGCCGGCAAGCCGACGGGCGATATCACTGACGTGCCATCGGAGGATGTCTCCGCCGTGCCGCGCGAGATGCAGGAACGTCTCAGCCGGGAATTCAACGCTGAGCAAACAGAAGCGGCAGAGCACGCCAGCGCTCCTGATCAAATACCAGCCCAGAAAGTCGCAGCCGAGCAGGCGGCGCCATCCGTCGCTGAACGCGCCGTTGCGCAACAGGCGCCCTTGCAAGCCAAAGTCGCAGGCGGCGGCATGCGCTCCATATCCTTGGCGGTGGGCGCTTCTCGCGCTTACTTCCAGCCGGGCATCCGCGTTGGCGCCGCCGCGTTGCCGGAAGAACCGGACAGGCCGGTCAAACCTTCTGGTCTCAATTTACCCGCCGCGCAGCCCGTGATGGCCGCAGCGTCAAAACCGCCCGAACCTCCCAAACCGCAGGAAGGCGCCGCCAAAGCGGCGCCTCAATCAACAGTTGAGCGCGCGATGCAAGCCGCCGCAAAACCCGCATCGGCGCCGGCCGCATCGGCTGCAGCAAAAGCAGAGGCTCCAATCGCCGCTGCGCCTGCCGAAAAAGGCGCCGGGACTGCCGCACCCAAAGTTGAGCCAAAGGCCGAACCAAAAGTCGAGCCTGCCACCCAAGACGTTGTGCAAGGCGATCTCAACGCTGAAACTTCGGACAGTGCAGGAACGGCGACACCAGTTCGCAGACGCAAATCCTTTATGAAGCGCACCGTGGTGCCGCTTTCAGGCCACTTCTGGCCGGGGAGCTGGCGCCGTGCATGGAAACGCAGAGCGGCGGCGCGCGCAGCCAACGACGATCAGCAATCATCGCCTGAAGATAACGCAGAAGCTGCGGAATAAGTTGCTTTACGCGCCTTGCGCCCACACGCCATGAAAGCCTGCAGGCACACGTTGCGGCAGCTTGACCCGCGCCACAGGCGGCGCCGCGAAATTTCTCGCATCGATCACATGCGCTTCTGAATTGCCGTACTTGTCAGCCGTGAACGTCACCAGCCAGCCGTCATCCTCGGCAGCTGAGCCTTCCTGCGGCGCAAAGGCCGGCTCCGAACCATAAACGCCTTGCGGAAACTCATGCCGTTCTGACGCGCCGGTTTCGAGGTCGTATTTCAGCAATCCTGTAAACCGCTGCTCGATGCAATTATCGAAGAGGACGTGATAGGAAAATTTCGTCTTGCGTCCAGTCATGTCCGTATTGACCACAGGAAACTCAGACACCGCATCGTCGATCTGTTCTTCACATCCCTCGCCGGTTTTCATATTCATGCGCCAGCGAAAAGGCTGCGCGCGCAGCGCCAGCACATCGGCCATGGCGGCATAGGGCCCGTATTTCGGATCAGGTTTGAGCCCGTTCGGAACCATCTTGCAGGCGGCCATGACGACTTCGTCGCCTTCCTCCCAAGCGTTGATCACATGATAAATGTAACATGTCGGGAACTCGAACCATTTCGGCGCGCCACCTTTGCGCGGCACAACGCCGAATCGCGTCGGCTGATCGGCCACATGAATTTGCCACATACGGTTGCGGATTGCAGCTTCAGAAAAGATTACCGGCAAATCATGCAGAATGACGTAGTTTTCCGTCAGCCCCATATCATGCGGCAGGCGCGGACCGGGAAGATCGATCTCCTGAAACTGCGTCAGGACGCCATCGCGCGACACATTACCGGTCCACATTTTCGGCTCATATAGCGCATAATCGAAAAACACCAGTTCGCCAGTGACCTGATCAACCTTGGAATGCGCGGAGATATTACGCGGCAGCTTGCCGCCGAACGTCTCGGTGCGGATCGTTTCCAGTGTTTGTGCATCCACGGCGACGGGCTGGCCGGAAATATACCACAACGCCAGCAGCTTGCCGTTGTGATAGACGAGATCAGTGTTGGCCGTATCGCGGTAATTAACCTTGCGGCCGGGCGCGTCTTTCGACGGTTCAAAAATCCCCGGCATGTCAGCGGCGCCATTGGCGCGCAGATCCTGTGTGCCGACATAGCGGTTGCGATAACGGGCTTTGCCGTTCTCGAACCAGACGCCGTGAATCATCCCGTCGCCGTCGAACCAGTGATGCATGCCTTTTGGGGGTGACGCCGGATTGGGACCGTTGCGGAAATAGGCGCCATGAAGGTCGCGCGGAATTTCGCCGACAACCGATAGGTCGTCAGCGCTGACTTCTTCGCGCACAGGTGCATACAGGCCGTGAAGATAGGGATTGAAATTGTTAAGGGCGTTTCCGGCCATGTCTTTCTCCATTGGGCCGGCATTGTAGCGCATTCTATTTGGAGACAAACCTTCAATCGCAGCGTGAGGAAAGCTGATGGCCTCACCGCTGACGCAGGCGCCCGTCGCTTTGCTCACGCGGCCCTGCTATGGGATTTCTTCGCAAGTAGCCGTTCCACCGTCTCAAACAAATTATCGATGATGACAGGCTTGGGCAGCACGGCGTTCATGCCGGCCTGTTTATAACTTGCTATATCTTCCGGCCGCACGGAAGTCGTCATCGCCACAATCGGCACATTCGCGAAGGGGCGGCCGCAATTACGGATCTCCCGTGACGCCGTCAAGCCGTCGAGAACCGGCATCTCAATATCCATAAACACAAGATCGCACTTCATTTTGGAAATGTGCTTCACCGCGTCAAGGCCATTCGACACTGTGACGACTTCGCCAGCCTGCCCCTGCATCAGCAGGTCTTTCATGATCAACAGATTGATCGGGTCGTCGTCCACCACCAGGATTGATTTGTTCGCAAGGCGCGGGCGCACCCGCTCGACTGGCCTAGCATCAGACAGTTCAACCTCGTGCTCAGGCGCCGGCGCCATGACGACCGGCATGCTGATTTCAAAAACAACACCGCTGCCGAAAGCGCTTTTCACAATCAGGCTCCCACCCATTTCCAGAATCAGCATTCGCGACAGCATCAGCGCCAGGCGGCGGCCGTCCGTATCCATCATCTCCGCATTGAGATCGTATTTGTCGGGTTCAAAATAGGATTCAGTCATGTACTGATCCATCCCGGCGCTTGTGTCCTTGATGATTGCAACAAGCTTTCCGTGTTTTTGATCGCTGTCGGCGGAAAAATCGAAGGAGACTCTGACGCCGCCCGTTTCTGTTTGTTTGAGGCATTGCGCAATGATCGTAGAGACGCATTGCACATAGCGCATCTGGTCCATTTCAAAATGCCAGTGAGACAGCTTTCGCGTATCGAACGTCAAGGCGAGGTTTTTTTTGCGCGCACGCTTGGCGAAACGGCGTTCAAGCGTTTTCAGCGCTCCTTTGAAACTGGCCTTTGACGGTTCGATTTTCAGCCGGTTCGTCTGAAGGTCGAGAATGTCGAGAATATCCATCAGCGCGCCGCGAAGATTGTAAGAACCTTCATTCAGGACGCCGAGCAGTTCCTGCTGTTTGTTGCTGAGGCCTTCTTTTTGAAAATCGAGCAACTGCAAGGCGCCGACAATCTGGTTCAAGGGCGTGCGCAACTGCTTTGCGGAGGCTGAGATAAAAGCGTTATTCGCCGCCACGCGCGATGAAAGGTTTTGTCTGTAATGATGGCGGCTCAACCCCCAGCCAGCCGCACCTCCGGCAGCAAATAAAAAAACAGCAAAAATGACGCCGATGATCGTCACAAACTGCTCCTAGCTCTTCCCCCTTGCTCCTCGTCTTTGATTCGTCAGTCACAGCGCCTGACGAATGTCAGGCCGCCCAAAATTAGCTGTTATCCGCTCTGAAAGGATGAAAATTATCTGTAAATTTTAACAATCGCCCCTAGCAAAGCGCTGATCATGTTCGCGGCGGGCAAGGAATAATCTGCGTTTGCGGCGATTGTATTCCGCTCGATAGTGATCCATTAACCAAACATGGCCCGACACTCTGACACATTTGTCTGCCAGTCTTGCGGCGCGGTCTATGGAAAATGGGCCGGGCGCTGCGAGGCGTGCGGCGAGTGGAACACGATCCAGCAGGAAGCTTCCGAAGCGGGCCCGCCGGGATCACTCGCAGGCGCGGCTGGCGGTTCCGTCAAGACCAAAGGCAAAAAAATCGAATTCACCGCGCTTTCGGGTTCCACCGAGGAGGCGCCGCGACTCCTCACTGGCAACAATGAATTCGACCGCGCCTGTGGCGGCGGGCTGGTCCCCGGCTCAGCGCTTTTAATCGGCGGCGATCCCGGCGTCGGCAAGTCGACCTTGCTGTTGCAGGTCGCTTCGGGTCTCGCCAAAACCGGCGCAAACATCGCCTATATTTCCGGCGAGGAAGCCACGGCGCAGATCCGTCTTCGCGCAAAACGCCTTGGCGTTGAAAAGACTTCTGTGCATCTCGCCTCAGCCACATCGTTGCGCGACATCCTTGCGACGCTCAAAGCCGAACGCCCCGACGCGGTGATCATCGATTCTATTCAAACGCTGTGGTCCGACACGCTGCCCGCCGCGCCCGGCACGGTGACGCAAGTGCGCGCCTGCGCGCAGGAACTGGTGCGGTTCGCCAAATCTTCCGGCTGTATTGTCTTGCTGGTCGGGCATGTCACCAAGGACGGACAAATCGCCGGTCCGCGCGTCGTCGAACACATGGTCGATGCGGTGCTCTATTTTGAAAGCGAACAGGGCCGCGACTTCCGCATTCTGCGCGCAGTGAAAAACCGTTTCGGCGCAGCGCATGAAATCGGCGTCTTTGAAATGTCTACCGATGGCTTGCGCGAAGTCGCCAATCCATCCGAGCTGTTCCTGACCGGCGGCGACGCGGCGGTGTCGGGCGCAGCCGTCTTCGCCGGTATAGAGGGCACCCGGCCGGTGCTGGTTGAAATCCAGGCGCTGGTCTCGCCCTCTTCTCTTGCCTCGCCGCGCCGCGCCGTGGTCGGCTGGGATGGGGCCCGCCTGTCCATGCTGCTTGCTGTGCTCGATGCCCGCGCCGGTCTCGATTTCGGACGCAATGACGTATTTCTGAATGTGGCGGGCGGATTGCGGATCGCCGAACCCGCAGCCGATCTCGCGGCGGCGGCGGCGCTGTGTTCGTCCCTCTTCGATTCGCCCTTGCCGCGCGACAGGGTGGTGTTCGGCGAGGTCGCTTTATCCGGCGCCGTGCGCCCCGTGAACCAGACCGAAGCGCGCCTCAAAGAAGCCAAGAAGCTCGGCTTTTCCGGCGCCCTTGCCCCGACCGGGGCCCAAAGCGGGACATTGCGGGTGAGCGAAGCGGAAACCCTCGCCGATCTCGTCAAATGGGCGCGAAATCCTTGATCTTTGCCGGTTGAGAATTCCCGCCCGCACCGCTATGGAAAAGCGCGGGGAAAAGTGCGACTCGGCCGATAATGGCCGTCGATGATAGGCGGGTTCTGTAATGTTTGATCTCCTGTTTCTCGTGGTCGTTGGCGTTTCGACCGCGTTCGCCGTGTTGCGTGGCGGTTTGCGCGAACTCTCGACCCTTTTGGCGCTGGCGATCGCCGGCGGAGTCACGTTGTTGCTGATCGAACCCATTCTCTCTGTCACCGGCCAGTCAGGCAGCTTTTTCGGCGCTGCGATCATCGCCGTCATCCTCATCGCCATTTTCTTCATTGCCGCGCATATCGGTTTTCACCTCGCGCTCAAGCGCGTCACCCTTTCCGGTCGCTCCGCAATGATCGACCGCGCTGCTGGCGGCGCCTTTGGTTTCTTTCGCGGACTGGTGCTGATCGGTCTCGGCTATCTCGGCTATTCCTATTATCTCGATGAAGCAAAGCAACCGGACTCCGTGCGCTCCGCCATCACCCAGCCAGTCGCCGCCGGCATGGCGCACTGGTTTGAAAGCTTTACGCCGGAAACCGCCGATCTCGATGCGCCGGTAAAACCCGTTGAAGACGATGTCGACGCCTCGATCAGCGGCTATGAGCGCAGCGACCGCAGCAATCTCAACGAGATTGTCACGACAGTAACAACGACTGACCCGGCCATTACGGAAAGCCAGCCAGACGAAGGCGCTGTGCAAGATGACGATGGTGACGAAGACGACGATCCCATTGCCGACATTCTCAATCAGGACGACAATCAATGAGCTCGAATGGCGACGTTGCCGTGACCACGCCCGAACGCGCCGCCGCCATTCTCAAACACCTTGGCCCGCCCTATAAAGCGCGCCAGGCTGAGCTAGAGGTATTAGTCGGAAAACCAAAACTAATTGAGGAATGCGGCGTATTCGGCGTTATCGGCACCAAAGACGCCGCTGCACTCACCGCGCTCGGCCTTCACGCCCTCCAACATCGCGGACAGGAAGCCGCCGGCATCGCCAGCTATGACGGCCAGCATTTTCACAATGAGCGCTTTCTCGGTCTCGTCTCCGACAATTTTTCCTCCGCCGAAACACTGCACAAGCTTGGCGGCGAAGCGGCGATTGGACATACGCGATACTCTACCCAAGGCGACACGGTGTTGCGCAACGTTCAGCCGCTTTACGCCGATCTTGATCAGACGGGCATCGCCATCGCCCATAATGGCAACCTCACCAATTCCAAAACATTGCGCGCCGATCTTGTCCGGCGCGGTTGCATATTCCAATCGACGTCAGATTCAGAAATCTTCCTGCAACTGACCGCACGCTCGCAATATCTCTCCGTTGTCGACAAGCTGATCGAGTCCTTAAAACAGATCGAAGGCGCCTATGCGCTGACCGTGCTGACGCCGGAAGGGTTGATCGGCGCGCGCGATCCGGTCGGCATTCGCCCGCTGGTGCTCGGCGATCTTAAAGGCGCGCCGATCCTTGCGTCGGAAACCTGCGCGCTCGACATTATCGGCGCCAAATTCGTGCGCGACATCAAACCCGGCGAAGTCGTGATCTGCAAGGCTGACGGATCAATCGAAAGCCGCGAGGTGTTCCCGAACAAGGCCCAGGCGCGCCCGTGCATTTTTGAACTGATCTATTTTGCAAAACCAAACTCGGTCGTCGATGGACAAAGCGTTTATGAATTGCGCAAACGCCTCGGCGAACGCCTCGCCAAGGAAGCGCCATGCGACGCCGACATGGTCTCGCCGATCCCGGACTCCGGAGTGCCCGCGGCCATCGGCTATGCGCAGAAAACCGGACTTCCCTACGAGATGGCGCTGATCCGCAGCCATCACATTGGCCGCACCTTTATTGAACCGGAACAGAAAATCCGCGAGGCGGGCGTGGCGCGTAAACATTCGCCCAACCGGCCCCTGATCGAAGGCAAGCGCGTTGTTCTTATTGACGACTCTGTTGTGCGCGGCACGACCTCGCGCAAAATCGCGCAGATGCTGCGTTATGCGGGCGCCAAGGAAGTGCATATGCGCATCGCCTGTCCGCCGATCATCCACCCGGATTTTTACGGCATCAACACGCCCTCCTATGAAGAACTGATTTCGGTCGGCCGCACCGTCGAAGAAATGCGGGTCATGATCGGCGTTGACAGCCTCGCCTTCCTGTCGCTGGACGGTCTTTACAAAGCCTTCCGCAAGGGCAAACGCGATGACGACGCCCCGGCCTTTACCGACCATTGTTTCACTGGCGATTATCCTACAAAACTGACCGACCGCGACGCAGAAGCGCGCAATGCTATGGTGACGCAGCTCTCCTTCCTCGCCGAGACGAGTTAACCAACAAAACCGCTTGCTTTTTATTCGGCGCTGGATCAAATCCGCCGCTGGGTTGTTGTTCGGGTTGCTTCCGGAGTTTTTATGCGTCGCGTCATGCGGTCATCGGGCGACCTTATCGCCGACCGCCGGTATCAGTACGGGCTATCCCTGGCCCGCGAAGGCGATCACATCGCCGCCGCCGATCTTTTTGAACAGGCTCTTGAGCTTGCGCCGCACTGGCCGGACGCCTGGGCCGCGCTAGGTCGCGCGCGCCGCGACGCCCATGACCCGCAAGGCGCCGCGCAGGCGTTTCGCGAAGCGCTGCACCTCGATGGCGACGACGCGCTTGGCGCCAGCCTCGAACTCTCCCGTCTCGACGCCAGTGTCGAGATCGACGCCGCGCCGCTGGCCTATGTGCAAGGGCTGTTTAATTCCTACGCCAAGAGTTTTGACAAATCGCTGGTCGAGCGATTGGGTTATGCCACGCCGCAACAGCTCGCGGCGATGGTGACGGCGTTAAATGTTGTTGAGCCACCGCATTTTGCCCGCGTGCTCGATCTTGGCTGTGGCACCGGGCTTGCGGGTGAAGCGTTTGCGGCAAACGCCGGCTGGCTTGAGGGCGTCGACCTCGCCGGCGCGATGATCGACGAAGCCCGCGCCAAGGGCGTCTACAATGATCTGACTTGCGCTGACGTGTTGAGTTTTCTGAGCGCCGCCGAACACCAATACGACCTGATGCTTGCCGCCGATGTGTTCATCTATTTGGGCGACTTAATGCGCGTCTTCGTCGCGGCGTCGGCGAAACTGGCGCCCGGCGCCCTGTTCGCCTTTTCCCTAGAACGCGCCGAGGCTGGCGACATTGAATTGCGCGATACCCTGCGTTTTGCCCATTCCGCCGACTATGTCGCTACCGCACTGAAAGCCGCCGATCTTGAAATCGCATCGATTGAACAAGCGGTGCTCAGGCAGGATCGCGGCGTTGATGTGCAAGGACTGCTGGTTGTAGCGCTGAAGCCTCTTGAGCGAGCAGAAGGCGTGCCGCATGACGCTCATCAGGACCAAGCCGCGCTCGTTTCCAAGCTGAATTGAAACGTCTAATCCCGCTCATCCCCGCGAAAGCGGGGATCCATGACTTTAAGTGCAACTCTGTAATTCTGGATCCCCGCTTTCGCGGGGATGAGCGGAGTATTTGGCTATAAGTCCTTCAACCGCGCCAGCGCAGCATCAAGCGTCACCAGCTCCGCTTCGAAATTGGCGCGCCGGGTATGTTGTTCCTCAACCACTGCCGGCGGCGCCTTGTCGACGAAGTTCTTGTTGGCGAGCTTCTTGTCGATGTTGGCGATTTCTTTTTCCGCCTTGTCTTTTTCCTTAGTAAGGCGCGCCCTCTCCGCAGCAATGTCGATAAAGTCCGCCACGGGCAACGCTGCAACCGCACCGCCATTGACGATCTGCACTGCGCCCTTCGGCGCCGCGTCGGCGTTTTTGATGTCCGACAGGCGCGCAAGGCGCTTCAACACCTCGTCATGGCGCGCGAGCCTCGCCTGATCTTCCGCCGAGCCGCCGACAAAGATCAGCGGAGTTTTCGCCGCCACCGGCACATTCATTTCCTGACGCACGGAACGCACGCCGGAGATCAGATCAATGACCCAGTTCATTTCCGCTGCGGCGCCGTCGTTCTTCAGCGCATCATCGAAAACCGGCCATTCACTCA
>BQJG01000063.1 GCA_021604585.1 Hyphococcus sp. | reverse complement strand
AGCAGCCGAACCGGCCCGCCCGCGACGGCGTTCAGCAGTTTCGCGCCGGCGCCCTCGGCCAGCCGCCGCATCAAGGGCAGAAACGGCGAGAGCAGAAGCACATAAACGAACAGATAAACCACATACCAGAGATGGTTCCATGTGGGCGTAATCATTGGATAAAGCTGTTCGAGTTTCAAATAATTGCCCCAGAAGGCGAAATACCCCGGCTCAATGGCGCCCGGCTGCCGCAACTGGAAATAACTTTGCGGCGCGACAATGACGATCATGCCCATCACAATCGGCAGGCCCAGCCGATAGGCGCGCGACGCAGCGAACTGACGGATTGAAACAGCCTTGTCACTGGCGAAGCGCACCGCCACGCCAGAGATGAAGAACAACAGCGCCAGCCGCCACGGATTGATAATCGACATAAAAGGTTCCGCCGCCGGACCGGCATAAGCGCTTTTCACGTGCCAGTCCCAGGTCACGTAGAACATGCCCACATGGTAAAAAATCAGCAGGCCAAAAGCGATGATGCGCAGCCAGTCGAGATCGTAGCGGCGGTTGTGATGGGTCGTGAAAACTCCGGTCGTGTCGGCGATGGCCATGCGGAATATCCTTGCTGGTTGCGGTGAACGATTGCTGAATGAGGCCGGCGCCGCGCGCCAGCGCGAAGACGCAAATGGCGGCGCGGCGTGACGAACTGCCGGAAATCGGCGGCTTTGGGGACAAGCGGCGACCGTTCGGGGACGAATTTTGGTTTCTGGGGCTCGTCCAAGTTGCAGCTTTGCACGGAGCCGCATTAAAACCGCGCCATGACCGAAGTTCCCGCCCCGCTCGAATCACCCCAGCGCGCCGACGCCCGCGCCGACCGGCTGACATTCATCTGGATGGCCGGATTCTTCATCGCCTTTTTGATCGTCGACATTCTTTCCAGCCTGACCGAGGTGGCGCGCCACCAGCTTGACGCCGATCCGGCCAAGGTCGCGATCTACGAAATCTCGAGCGTCTTCGTTATTCTCATTCTGTATTGGGTGATTGCCCGCGCGGTCACGCTAGCGACGCCCGGTCAGCATAGTTGGCGCTATGTGCTCGCCGTTCACGCCGCAGCGATGGTGGTTTTTTCGACCGTTCATATCGGCGCGATGGTGGCGCTCAGAAAACTCGCCTTCATGATCGCCTATGACTATCCCTACATCTTCACCGACAATCCCGTTCGCGACTTCATTTATGAATTCCGCAAGGACGCCCTTACCTATGTGCTTATCGCTTTTTTCATCACCTTTGGCCGGCAGCTGGCGCTACAGCGCCGGGAGATCGCCGCTGCGCACGAGGACGCCCGGAAAACCAATCGCCTGACGTTGAAATGCGGCGGCCGCTCGGTCTTTGTCGACGCCGGCAAAGTGATCTGGGTGAAGTCTGCATCGAATTATGTGGAATTGAACGCCGGGGCGGAAACCCACCTGGCGCGCACAACGCTCAGCGCCATCGAGGACCAGCTCATCGGCGCCGGCGTCAAAGCCGTCCGCGTCCATCGCTCATGGGTGATCAACGCCGGTCAGATCGAAAAAATCGAGCCGACCGGCGAAGGCGATGTAAAGATAGAATTGAAAGACGGAACCATCGTTCCCGGCAGCCGCCGCTATCGCGACCGGCTCGCGAAAATTTCCTAACTCAACCGGTCTTTCATCAGCTTGCCGGCGGCGCCAAAATCCATGGCGCCGTTATAGCGCTCCTTCAAAGCGCCCATGCACTTGCCCATGTCCTTCAAACCGGCGGCGTCATACTCGGTGATGACGTCCGACACTGCCGCCTTGACCTCATCTTCCGATAGCTGACGCGGCAGGAATTCGCGGATGACCGCGATTTCGGCGCGCTCCTGC
Source organism: Hyphococcus sp. (assembly GCA_021604585.1). Classification (GTDB taxonomy): domain Bacteria; phylum Pseudomonadota; class Alphaproteobacteria; order Caulobacterales; family Parvularculaceae; genus Hyphococcus. The sequence continues at coordinate 17,049 of BQJG01000063.1, read as the reverse complement.
TCGGCGAGTTCCGGACGCCCGCCATTTTCAAACGCGGCCGCGCTCTCTTCGCGCTGCTTCACCATCTTGGTCAGGATCGCGAGAATTTCTTCTTCGGTGGCGCCCTCGCAACGGTCTTCACCGCGCGCGGCAATGTCCCGGTCTTTGATCGCCGCGTTGACGAGCCGCAAGGTCGCCACCCGCAGCTTCGCGTCACCGGCTTTCATGGCCGTTTTTAACGCTGTGTCGATTTGGCTTCTCAGCATCTGATTCTCCATTGTCAGCGTGCAAGCGAATTCAAAATTCGCGCCGCTGCGTCATACCCCGTTGTAAGTGATTAGTTTTGTTGGATAATCTCTAATTTATCCGTTGTTGACCCTCTGGGCCCCTTCGCCTAGCTTCCGGCCGATTTGCGCATCAGCCAATTCGCGCACAGGGGGGCCGCTATCGCCAGCGCCGCTGAACGCCTCTGCAACGCAACAAGGCCGGGAAGAGATATTCATCCATGAAGATTAGTCAAGCACCTGCCGAAAAGCCCACCGCCGCGCTGGTGCTGGCGGATGGAACAACCCTTTACGGACAAGGGCTTGGGGCTGCCGGGGAAGCGGTCGGAGAAGTCTGTTTCAACACCGCCATGTCGGGCTATCAGGAGATTTTGACCGACCCGTCTTATTCTGGCCAGCTGATCACTTTTACGTTCCCGCATATCGGCAATGTCGGCGTTAACGCAGAAGACGTTGAAAACGCTTCGCCCGCCGCCTCCACGGCTGCACGCGGCGGGATCTTTCGCGCCATGAACACCAGCCCGTCCAACTATCGCGCACAGCTCGACTTCTCCGCCTGGATGCGCCGCCGCGGGATCATCGGCATCGCCGGCGTTGATACGCGCGCGCTCACCGCGCTGATCCGCGAGACCGGCATGCCGCATGGCGTGATCGCACACAATGCAAACGGGAATTTTGATGTCGCCGCGATGGCAAAACGCGCCAGCGAATGGGCTGGCCTTGAAGGCCGCGACCTCGCCAAGGATGTAACAACCTTGCAAAGCTATGTCCACGCCGAAAAAGGTTGGGAATGGAACAAAGGCTACGGCGCTCATGACGGTTCAGGTCCGCATATTGTCGTCATCGACTATGGCGTGAAGCGCAATATCTTGCGCCGCCTCGCCAGCGAGGGCTGCCGCGTCACGGTCGTCTCCGCCAGAGCGAGCTATGACGACATTATGGAAAAGAAACCGGATGGCGTTGTGTTGTCGAACGGCCCCGGCGATCCGGCGGCGACCGGCGAATACGCCGTGCCGGTGATCCGTCAACTGATCGAAAACAAGGTGCCGACGCTTGGCGTCTGCCTCGGCCACCAAATGCTGGCGCTGGCCGCCGGCGCCAAAACCAAAAAGATGGCGCAAGGCCATCACGGCGCCAACCATCCGGTGAAAGACCTCGCCACCGGCAAGGTTGAAATCGTCTCGATGAATCACGGCTTCACCGTCGACGGGCAATCCCTGCCCGCCAATGTGATCGAAACCCATGTGTCGCTGTTTGACGGATCGAATTCGGGCATCGCGCTGAAAAATGCCCCGGCCTTTTCAGTCCAGCACCACCCGGAAGCCTCGCCCGGCCCGGAGGACAGCTTTTACCTGTTCCGGCGGTTTGTGGAGCGGCTGAAGGCGGCGTAATCCCCCTCGCCAAGCGCAGCCGGCCCGGCTATAGACCCGCGCCGGAACATCCAGTCGCAAGGGTCATTTATGAAAATCGCCGGCAACGCCATCCGTCCGGGCATGGTCTTGAGCTACAAGGACAAGCTCGTTGTGGTCGTCAAAACCGAACACAGAACGCCGGGCAATCTGCGCTCCTTCAACCAGGTCGAGATGCAGGACGTCATTTCCGGCACCAAATACAATGACCGCTTTTCCGCCGCAGAGACGGTCGAGCGGGTGCGCCTCGAACAGCGCAAGTTTCAGTATCTTTACGATGAAGGCGACATGTTCGTGTTTATGGATTCGGAAAACTACGAACAAATCCATATCGCGGCGTCGCTGGTCGGCGAGCAGGCGGCGTTTCTTGAGGCGAACATGGCGGTTGAAATCGAAACCCATGAGGGCCGCCCGCTCGGCGTCACCCTGCCCGAAACCGCGACTCGCGAAATCGCCGAGACTGAGCCGACCGTCAAAGGCCAGACCGCTTCAAGCTCCTACAAGCCCGCACTGCTCGATAATGGCGTGCGCGTGATGATCCCGTCCTATCTCTCCGCTGGCGAGCGCATCGTCGTCACCATCGCCGACCGCGAATATCGAGAGCGCGCGCGGGATTAGCAGCTGGAACTGCACAAGAAACTGGCGCTGGTTTGCTTCGCCGAATAGCTTCAAAATATGCGCAGCGATCTGAAACAAACCTTCGAACACATCACCACCGCCCGCGGCTTCACTAAGGAATCCGGTTTCCGCGTCCGCACGCTGGAAGAAGGCTTTGTCGCGCTGGAAGTCGCGCCGAAGGAAGAGCTGGTGCAGTTCCTCGGCTATGTCCATGCGGGCGTCGTCACCGGGCTCGCAGACCATGCAGCCGGTGCGTGCTACGCGTCGGTCCTGCCCGAGGGCAAGGCCTGCCTCACCATCGAGCTCAAGATTAACTTCATGAAGCCCGCCAAAGGCGACATGCTGGTCGCGGAAGCGACGGCTTTGTCGCGTGGCGCATCGGTCGGCGTCATTCGCTCCGACGTTTTCGCCGAGACCGGCGACAAGCGCGAGATGGTCGCAACTGCCTTGGTGACGCTGAAATCGATCGCGACCTAACCTTGCTTCGCCTTTCGCAGCGCCATACATCTTTGAAATGACACAGCAACTACCCTTCTCCGTGCAGATCGTGCCCGTCACGCCGTTCCAGCAGAACTGTTCGATCATTCGCGCAGCCAGCGGCAAGGCCGCCGTGGTCGATCCCGGCGGCGAGGCGCAGAAAATTCTCGACGCCGCAAAAGCCATGGACGCGACCATCGAACAGATCTGGCTGACCCATGGCCATCTCGATCATGCGGGCGGCGCGGAAGCTGTTAAGCGCGCAACGGGCGCGCCGATCATCGGTCCGCACAAGGAAGATACGTTCTGGCTCGACGGCATCGCCGATCACTGGGCGCAATACGGCCATCCGGGCATGGGCGAGAATTGCGCGCCGGACCAATGGCTGAACGATGGCGACGAACTCGATCTCGACGGAATTAAATTTGGCGTCACCTACACGCCGGGCCATACGCCGGGTCACGTGGTGATCTATCACAAGGGCGCGAATATCGCTTTTGTCGGCGACGTGTTGTTTGCGGGTTCGATCGGCCGCACGGACTTTCCGCGTGGCGATCACCAGACATTGATCGATTCCATCACCGGCAAATTATGGCCGCTGGGCGATCTGCAATTCGTACCCGGCCATGGCCCGGTCTCCACCTTTAATCGTGAAAGAGCGAATAATCCCTTCGTCGCCGATAAGGTCACCGGCTATCAGGGCGCGGAAAAACAGGCGCCGAACGCGATGGACCAGAAGCTTTCGAAACGGTGGACATAAGTCATTCGGCGTACAAAGTAAGTGTCCGAAGATGAATTTGGTCGCCTAATGCAGATAGATCATCGTTGCTTTCGTTTACTGCAATATGAAAAGTGATTGGCGCATCCATTTTTGCAGGTGCGGTCCATTTAAATCGCCATACAAGCCATCCGGAGCCGCCTTTCGCGGCAGTAGATCGGATTTGTGACCCCAGCGTTTCTAACCCATCTTGTTCCCCTTGGAACGAGCCGACGTTGGCGCTAACTTGCATTCCGACAGTCGTGTCGGTTTTGCTTTTTTTAAACATCAACCTCAGCTCAAATTGATCGCCAGGGCCGACCAACGGCTCCCAGCCTGTCATGGAGATAAGATCGGACTCCATCACCACATCCCCATCGAAATGGCAGGAATTGCAGCTATTAGCTGCATCTGGATTCGCCGACCCCCATGGCGCGCCATTCGGATAGGCCGACGCCGGACCGGTCAACGCCAGCCCGGCGGCGAAAAACGCGTAAAACCCGCGCATCGTTGCCTAGTCCGTCAGCGCCGGTTCAACAATCGCGCGTCCGATGTAATTCGTATCCGCGCCGAACCAGATTGCGCCGGACGGGGCATGATAATGCATGTGCCGGATCGTGCCGCCGCCGGAAGGCACTTCGGTCGCCGAGAAAAATTTCTCCGTCTTCGGATCGAAGCCGACAAATACATTCGGCGAAACGCCAGTGGCGACCATCCAGATCCGGCCCTTGCCGTCCGTCGCCATGCCATAGGGCTTTGCGCCTTCGCCCTGCGGCATCGGCCATTCCTGGAATTTTTCCGTTTTCGGATTGTAGACGCCGAGAATGCCCTTGGCGTAATCGCCATACCAGACGCGGCCATCACTCGTGACTTCAATGCGGCGCGGGCGGGTTTCTTCGCGCGGCAGCACGATTTCGCGAAGCGCCATCGTTTCCGGGTCGAGATTGGCGAGCTTGTTGGTTCCAAATAATGCGACCCAGATAGACCCGTCAGACCCAAACTTGATGCCGTAAGGGCGCGAGCGCTCGGTCTGCGACGGGACGAGATCGACCTTGCGATCTTCAATCGTCAGCCGGCCGATCATGTTGGCGCCCTGCAGCGAGAACCAGATGTGTTCTTCTTCTTCGTCGAGGATTAATGTGTGCGGATCGCGCGCCGCCGGATCCGGCATCGGGATTTCTTCAATCTCTTGCGTCTTTGGATCGACGCGGCCGATCACGCCGAGGCGGTTGCCCGCATACCAGACGATCCCGTCTGGCGCGACAATCAGGTTGTGCGCGCCTTCACCTTCGCGAAGGTCGATCTTGAATATCTCGCCGGATTTCGGATTAAGGTGGGCGATATACCCGCCCGCCTGACCGACAAACCAGACCGAGCTTTCATCCACTGCGAAAGGATCGCGCGGCCGGGAGTTTTCATACGGCACCTCCCATTCGCGAATTTCAACGGTGTCGCTCGCCGTCGCTGCGCCGATAAACAGCGGCGTCGCAAGTAATGAAGCGCCTGCAATAAAGGTGTTGATGAATTTCATATCGCCCTCCTTCGCGCCTGATTCTGCGCGCCAGTCCCATGCGCAACTTATCCGAAACGGCGGGGCGAATACACCGAAGGCGGGCGTAAAAACGCCCGCCCCCGATAAAAATTTGGTTAGCTTGTGACTCTGCGAAGGCGCTGGAAGTGCTCATCCCAGCCAGTGTCGTGATCTGCGGCCATGGGAAAGGCGCCGTCGCCAAGCTTGTCCCAGCCTTCATGCACCAAGGTCAAAACCGTGCCGCCTTTGACGGATTCGAGCGTCCAGGTGCAGGTGGTTTCAACGCCTTCCAGATAGTTGTGTGTGAATGTGTGCACCAATTTTTCCGGCGCCTTCAAGGCGACGACCTTGCCCCAGCACATGCGCTGACCTTCCTTGCCAAGCGTATTGGTCAACAGCGCCCAGTCGCCGCCCTCCTTCAGATCCGCTTCGCCCTGATGGAACCAAAGCGCCAGCTTGTCGGCTTGTGTCAGAAATTTCCACACATGCTCAGGCGGCGCTTTCAGGAAGATGGTTTTGACGATGTTGGTCTTGCTCATGATTTGTCCTCCACGACTTGTTTGAGCTTGGCGAGACGGTCGTCCCAGAACTGATCGAAATGATTGATCCAGTCGGCGGCGGTTTTGAGCGCCGCCGGATTGAGCCGGTTGATACGCTCACGGCCCTTTGGCTCCACGGCGATGAGCCCGCCTTCACGCAAAATGGCGAGATGCTTGGCCACGGCGGGGCGCGTCATCTCAAATTCATCAGCAATCTCTGCAATAGGCCGCGGACCGGCCGACAACATCGAAATGATGGCGCGCCGGGTTGGATCAGCGAGTGCACGAAAGACAGGCTGGGAGTGATCGCGAGCGTGCATAATATAAAACCTTTTGGTTTTGCTTTATATGAAACCTTTTGGTTCTATGTCAAGCCCGGAAATGAACGGGAAAATGAGTTGCCGGAAACCCTTTCCCTCTCTGCCCGCTTCGCCTAAGAGAACGCTTTAATCGACATTTGATTCTTCACGCCCACGCTGCGCGCGGCTCGCCAATTGGCACGCTCGCTTGTGTGGGGTTGCGCGCGAGTAGTAATGGGCAAACGCACCGACATTTCCTCCATCCTCATCATCGGCGCCGGCCCTATCGTGATCGGCCAGGCTTGCGAGTTCGACTATTCCGGCGTGCAGGCGGTAAAAGCGCTCAAGGAAGAAGGCTACCGGGTCATCCTCGTCAATTCCAATCCTGCGACGATCATGACCGACCCGGAACTCGCCGACGCAACTTACGTCGAACCGATCACGCCTGAATTCGTTGAGAAAGTCATCGCAAAGGAACGTCCCGACGCGCTACTCCCCACCATGGGCGGACAGACCGCGCTCAACTGCGCGCTTGATCTTGTTGAAGCCGGCGTTCTTGAAAAATACAAAGTCGAAATGATCGGCGCCCGCGCCGATGTGATTGAAAAAGCCGAAGACCGCGAAAAATTCCGCGCAGCAATGGAAAAGATCGGGCTTGAAAACCCGCGCTCGGTCATCGCCGGATCACCAGCCGTCAAAAACGACGCCGGAAAAATCATTGGCTATGACCGCGCTAGCGGTGTCGCAAACGCGCTTAAACATATCGATGAAATCGGCTTGCCCGCGATCATCCGCCCGGCTTTTACGCTCGGCGGAACCGGCGGCGGCGTTGCGTATAACCGCGAAGAATTCGACATGTTCGTCCGGTCCGGCATTGACGCCTCGCCGGTCGGGCAAGTGCTGATCGATGAAAGTCTGCTCGGCTGGAAAGAATTCGAGATGGAGGTCGTCCGCGACAAGGCGGACAATTGCGTCATCATCTGTTCCATCGAAAACATCGACCCCATGGGCGTTCATACTGGCGATTCCATCACCGTCGCCCCTGCCCTGACGCTCACGGACAAAGAATTTCAGATGATGCGCAACGCGTCGATTGCCGTCATGCGCGAGATCGGCGTCGAAACCGGCGGATCAAATGTTCAATTTGCGGTCAATCCCGACAGTGGCCGCTTGGTTGTGATCGAAATGAATCCGCGCGTGTCGCGATCATCGGCATTGGCGTCGAAAGCCACGGGCTTTCCCATTGCGCGCATCGCAGCAAAACTCGCGGTCGGCTACACGCTCGATGAGCTGGAAAATGACATTACCGGCGCGACACCCGCCGCCTTCGAGCCGACCATCGATTATGTCGTCACCAAAATTCCGCGCTTTGCCTTTGAGAAATTTCCCGGCGCGCAGGCGACGCTGTCGACCGCGATGAAATCGGTCGGCGAAGCCATGGCCATTGGGCGGTCATTCGCAGAATCCATGCAGAAGGCATTGCGCTCGCTTGAAACCGGCCTCTGCGGACTTGACCCCATCGAAATTCCCGGCCTTGGCGAAGGCGATGACGCTAATGCGTTCCGAGCCGCGCTGGCGGCGCCCACACCCGACCGGTTGCGCGTCACCGCGCAGGCTTTCCGCCATGAACTGCCATTGGAACAGATCCGGTCGATCACCCAATATGATCCGTGGTTCCTCGAACAGATCGCCGAGATCGTCGCGGCCGAAAAACAGATTGAACGCGACGGCCTTCCCGGCGACGCAGAGCGTCTACGCGCAATCAAGTCCATGGGCTTTTCCGACAAGCGTCTGGCGCAGCTTTGTGGCGGCACGGAAAAAGAAGTGCGCGACCATCGTCATGCGCGCAATGTCCGGCCCGTGTTCAAACGTGTCGACACCTGCGGCGCAGAATTTTCCGCCAAAACGCCCTACATGTATTCCGCCTACGAACCGTCATTCGGTAGCGCGCCGGCCTGTGAATCGAACCCGACGAACCGTAAAAAAGTTATCATTCTCGGCGGCGGGCCCAACCGCATCGGCCAGGGTATCGAATTCGATTATTGCTGCTGTCATGCGGCCTTCGCGCTGGCCGATATCGGCGTTGAGTCCATCATGGTGAACTGCAACCCGGAAACTGTCTCCACCGATTACGACACGTCGGACCGGCTCTATTTTGAACCGCTGACCGCTGAAGACGTGCTGGAAATTGTCGCGAAGGAACGTGAGACCGGCGAATTGCTCGGCGTGATCGTTCAGTATGGCGGCCAGACGCCGCTGAAACTCGCGGGCATTCTCGAAAGCGAGGGCGTTCCTATTCTCGGCACGCCGTATGACGCCATTGATCTCGCGGAAGACCGCGAACGTTTCCAGAAACTCGTGCAGCATCTTGGGCTCACCCAGCCGGAAAACGCCACCGCCATCTCGCGCGAAACGGCCGCTGACGCTGCAAAAGACGTCGGCTATCCGCTGGTGACGCGCCCCTCTTATGTGCTTGGCGGGCGGGCCATGGAAATCGTTCACGACGAGGCGGGATTGAAACGTTATCTCGCCACGGCACAGATCGAGATCAATGAAGACGAGCCGTTACTGCTTGACCATTACCTCCAGAACGCGGTCGAGGTCGATGTGGATGCGATCTGCGACGGCGAAGCCGTGTTCATCGCCGGCGTGATGGAACATATCGAGGAGGCAGGTGTTCATTCCGGTGACAGCGCCTGCTCTCTGCCGCCTTATACGCTGTCCGCAGCGACCATCGAAACGCTGAAAGAGCAAACCAACAAGCTGGCGCTGGCGCTCGGCGTCGTCGGGCTGATGAATGTTCAATATGCAATCAAAGACGATGTGATCTATCTGCTCGAAGTGAACCCGCGCGCCTCGCGCACAGTGCCGTTCGTCGCCAAAGCCGTTGGCCTTCCCGTGGCGCGCATCGCCGCGAAAGTGATGGCTGGCGCAAAGATCAAAGATTTGAATCTCGTCTGGCCGGACTTCACGCACACGGCGGTCAAGGAAGTTGTCTTCCCATTCTCGCGCTTTCCCGGCGTCGATACTGTGCTCGGGCCGGAAATGCGCTCGACCGGCGAAGTTATGGGTATCGACGTGAATTTCGACAAAGCGCGGGCAAAGAGTCTCATCGCCGCCGGCGCGCGCATCCCGATGACGGGCCGGGTCTTCATTTCGCTCAAAGACGGCGACAAGCCCGATATGGTCAACGCGTCGCGCAAGCTTCTCGCGATGGGCTTTTCGATTATCGCCACCGGCGGCACCGCCGATTATCTGATCGCGCAGGGACTCGAAATTTCACGCGTCAACAAAGTCCTCGAAGGGCGCCCGCATATTGTCGACGCGCTGAAAAACGGCGAAGTCCACATGGTGTTCAACACCACCGAAGGCGCGCAGTCGATCAAGGACTCCCGCTCCATTCGCACCACATCGCTCGCCCAGAAAATCCCCTGCATCACCACGGCGGCGGGCGCCAGGGCTGCGGTTCGGGCGATTGAGGCCATGCGGTCGGGCGATCTCGAGGTCGCGCCCTTGCAGGATTACTTTCAGGCTTAATTCCGCGAAATTCCTTTGTTTTCAACAGGCTATTCGGGCCGTTCGGGTCTTGTGCGCTCTTGAAATCACCGCTCATCAGGCTTACATAGCCGGCTTGCGAAATTCAGCGTCGGCCCGGCGACCCGCCCGGCCGCGCTATTTTTTTCGTTCACCAGTCAGGAAACGGCCATCCGGGCCACCCCCTGCAGCAGGAGAGAAAGGGCGCTGGAATGGAGAAATTCCCAATGACGCTCGGCGGCTACGCAAAGCTCGAGGCCGACCTAAAGAAACTGAAGAATGAAGAACGCCCGGCGGTGATCCAGGCGATTTCTGAAGCGCGCGCCCATGGCGACCTCTCGGAAAACGCCGAATATCACGCCGCCAAGGAGCGTCAGGGCTGGATCGAATCCCAGATCCTCGATCTTGAGGACAAATATACACGCGCCGAAGTCATTGATGTGACGAAGCTGAACGGCAAGACCGTGAAGTTCGGCGCCACCGTCACGCTGATCGACGAAGACACCGAAGAAGAAAAAATCTGGCAGATTGTCGGCGATCTCGAAGCTGATGTGAAGGAGCGCAAGATTTCAATCTCCTCGCCAATCGCCCGCGCCCTCATCGGCAAAGAGCAAGGCGCCAGCGTCGAAGTCTCCGCCCCCGGCGGATCGCGCTCTTATGAAATTGCGAAAGTGGTTTATAAGTAGGCGTCGCTTGCAGATTTCTGCACAAACAAAACGCGCCTTTCGCAAGAGAGGCGCGTTTTTTGTGCTTCGCAGGTGCAATTCGCTATAAGGGGCGTCTGCGGTATGATGCGCATGGACAACAAGGGAGGCAGCCATGCCGAGACCGACCCACTTTGAAATTCATGCAGCTGAGCCGGAACGCGCGATCAAGTTTTATGAAGGCGTTTTCGGGTGGAAAGCCCAGCGTTACGGCGACATGGAGTATTGGGGACTCCTGACGGGCGCGGATGACGAGCCCGGCATTCACGGCGCGATCATGAAGCGCCGCGGGCCCGACCCAAAAGACGGTCAGCCGATCAACAGCTGGGGCGTGACAATAGAGGTCGACAATCTTGATTCATATTTCTCCAAGGCGGTGTCGTCCGGCGGCAGCGAAGCCATGGCGAAATTCCCCGTGCCCGGCGTCGGATGGGTCGCCTATTTCAAGGATACGGAAGGCAACATTGTCGGGCTGCACCAGCCTGATCCGGCCGCAGCGTAGGTCAAGTGAACGACACGATTGGTTGGCGAATTTTTCTAGCTGTTCCTTCCCAGACTATTTTTCAATCGCCCACACCTGCAGCGAACGTCTTATCTAGCACTTGATCCGGGATTCATTTACGAACGCGCTTTTCGCAAGCGAAGCGCGTTGTTGTTTGCCCGCAGCTAAGCTCCACCTTCATCCTGAGGAGCAAAAATTCTTCGTCCTTCGAGACGCTTCCGCTTTGCGGAAGCCCTCAGGATGAAGGATTTTTGCGTCTCGAAGGATGGGCGGCGTGCGCAACTTTCTCTTCCCCCATTTATGGGGGAAGTGCCCCGAAGGGGCGATGGGGGTTCTGACGCCGGCGCCACTTAACCCCCTCCGTCAGCTTCGCTGACACCTCCCCCGCAGGCGGGGGAGGAAAGGCGCAACCCCACTCCCCCGCTCCATCTTTTAACAATTGCTGACAAGCCCATTTACCGTCTGCGCTTTAACCGATTTGCAAACAGAGCCTAAGGCAAAACATTCAATTCACTACAATAATTCCGTCGTGACTCAAAAGTTTCGGATTCTCGATCGACGAGTCAAAGCTCCACCATTCGCTTGATAGAACCACTTTATACGGAATATATCTCCGACAAAGCATAACTTCACCCGTTGGGAGAGCAAACCATTCCTCAGAATTGAATGTATAAATATTCCCATCATACGCATTCTTATCAATTATAGCCGTAAGTCTTTCCGCATTAGCGGGTGGGTTTGGCAATCTGGTCCATTCGCGAATGTCATCATTATACAAACACCCTGCTGTGGACTCGTTAAGTCCGCCAACGCTTTCACACGAACCGGTTAGCGTTACAAAGAACATGAAAAAATAGAATCTAATCATAAAAAGCTTTACCATCTGTCTGCTCTCGATGGATCAAAAATGAGAAGAAAATTTGTCAAGCTTCGTCAACCCGTCACTCCCCGCGCACCATCTCTTTCACAATCGCTGACAGCCCCACCTGCCTTCTCCGCTTCAGGCGTTCCGCAAAGAGAATTGAGCGTAACAACTCTTCCGACTCATCGAGATCGTAATTGACGATGACGTAGTCATATTCGGCCCAGTGGGACATTTCCGCGTCGGCCTTGGCCATGCGTTTCTGCACCACGTCTTCAGGGTCTTTGGCCCGGCTGCGCAGTCGACGCTCCAACTCCTCGCGCGAGGGCGGCAGGATGAACACTTTGACCACATCCTCGCCGGCGACTTCGTCGAGTTGCTGCGCGCCCTGCCAGTCAATATCAAATAATACGTCTTTGCCCTGACGGAGCACTTCTTCAACGAGGCTGCGCGGCGTGCCGTAATAGTGACCGAACACATTCGCCCATTCCATGAACTCGCCATTGTCGCGCATGCGCATGAAATCTTCTTCGGAGACGAAAAAATAATCCTTGCCGTGCGCTTCGCCCGGGCGGCGCGGGCGCGTAGTGGCGGAAATGGAAAGCACCATTTCGCCATCCTTGGTGAGCAGCCGATCTGCCAGCGTCGTTTTGCCGGCGCCGGACGGGCTCGACAGAATGAACATCAACCCCCTGCGGGCTACTTTGAGGTCGCCGCCGATCATCGGATTTTCATGCTCACACTTCTGGCCTATTCAATATTCTGCACTTGTTCGCGCAACTGGTCGATCACCCGTTTGAGCTCCAGCCCGGTGCGTTTCAAGTCCATGTCCTGGGCTTTGGAACAAAGCGTGTTCGCTTCGCGGTTCAACTCTTGGGTGAGAAAATCGAGGTCGCGCCCCACCGGGCCGGTCTTCGCCAGCAGCGCGCGCCCGGCCTCTACGTGAGAGGCGAGCCTGTCGAGCTCCTCTCGCACATCCGCCTTCATGGCGAGCATCGCCGCCTCCTGCGCGAGGCGTTCTTCAGGCAGCGCGCCATCCAGCAGTTCAGCCAGTTGCGCGGCAATCCGGTCACGAATGGCGGCGGGTGTAGCCGCGGCGTTGGCGGCGGCGTCTTTAATCAGTTGTTCAATTCTGGCGAAATGATCGGCGAGGACGGCGCCCATAGCCGCGCCTTCTTTGCGGCGCATATCGGCCAGACCATCCAGCGCCTTTCCGAAAGAGGCAAGCAACGCGCCGTCTAAAGCCTTGCGATCGTCTTCGCTGATTTGTTCTTCGCTTTGCTCGATGACGCCACGCAGGGCGAGCAAGCCCTCGGCCTGCGGCGGCGCGCAGTCGATCTGTGAACGGATTTTCTCGATCATGGCGAGCGCATCCGCGAGCATCGCCTCATTCACGCGATAGCCGATCTCCGGCTTGTCCGTGTTGAGCGTCAGTCCGATATTTAATGAGCCGCGCGAAAGTTTCGTCTTCGCAGTTTTGCGCATCTCCGGTTCGAGCGCATCAAATCCCGCTGGCAACCGCGCGCGCCATTCCAGACCGCGCCCGTTCACGGATCTGACTTCCCAGACAAACCGCCAGCTTTGATGCGCGCCCTCGACGCGTGCAAAGCCGGTCATCGACTGCAATGAAGCGCTTGGGCGGAAACTCATTTGCCGCCCTGACTTGCCGCGGCAGCGCGTTCGCGCTCAATCTGGCGCCACTTGGCCACGTTGGATTCGTGCTCGCGCAAGGTCGGCGCAAAGGCATGACCACCTGAACCATCAGCCACAAAGAATATGTCCTGCGTGTCCGCCGGATTGAGCACCGCTTCGATCGAGGCGCGGCCCGGATTGGCGATGGGCGTCGGCGGCAGACCGCGAATGACATAAGTGTTGTAAGGCGTTTCACCGCGCAACTCACTGACGCGCAGGCCCCGGCCCAAAGGCTCGCCCTGCGTCAGACCATAAATAATTGTCGGATCGGATTCGAGCCGCATGCCCTTTTTCAGGCGGTTGACGAACACGGCGGCGATGCGAGGGCGCTCATCGGCGACGCCGGTTTCTTTTTCGACGATCGACGCGAGGATGATCGCTTCCGCTGGCGTCGTGAACGGCAGCTCCATGGCGCGTCCGTCCCATAGGGCGTCGATCAGCGCGTCCTGATCCTTCATCATCCGCCGCAACAGCGCATCGCGTGTTTCACCGCGCGTGAAAGCGAATGTCTCAGGCAGCAACTCGCCCTCGCCCGGCTCTAACGTGATGTCGCCTTCAAGCACAAGGTCAGCATTCAGTAGGCGGATGATCTGCGCCGTGGTGCGCCCCTCCGGCGCCGTGAAATAATGCAGGATGCTTTTGCCCTCGCGCAGCAGATCAATGATCTCCATCACGCTGGCATGGGCGGGGATATTATATTCGCCCGCTTTGATTTTACTTTGAGCGCCGCAAATGCGCACCGCCGCAATAAAAATTTCCGGATGTTCGATGACGCCAGATGCTTCAAGTTGTTTTGCAATGGTCGAGACTGCGCTGCCCGGCGGCAGCAAGACGATGGTGTTTTGCGCGGCCGGGCCCGGCCGTGTGGCGGCGTGGTAGCCGAGATAGCCGCCAGCGCCGACAGCAAGCGCCGCCAGCAGCGTCAGCGCCAGCAGAAAAAACAGAAACGACTTCACCGCGCCGCCCCTTTGCCGCACGCGCCAGTCAGAATGTCTTGCTTGCCCGAAGTCTCTCATCCCACCGCCCACGCCTCGCGTAGCCCCAGCTACGATTCTGGTGGAGTTTAGAGGGTTTTTGCGCCGAGGGGAAACCGGCTTTGACCTGCGAATTTGCGTGAAATCAGTCTTGCGCGCCTAGACGCGCCGCATCACCAGCGACGCATTGGTGCCGCCGAACCCGAAAGAGTTGGAGAGGGTTACATTGATCGGCTTTTTCACCGCTTTATTGGCGGCAAGATTGATTGGCGTTTCGACCGAAGGATTATCGAGATTAAGCGTCGGCGGCGCGATGCCGTCCCGCATAGCGAGCAAGCAGAAAATCGCCTCCACCGCACCAGCGGCGCCGAGCAAATGACCGACGGAAGATTTTGTCGACGACATGACAAGCCCCTCAGCGGCGGCGCCAAATAGCCGCTCCACCGCGCGTAATTCAATCTCATCACCCACCGGCGTCGATGTTCCGTGGGCGTTGACGTAATCGATATCTTTCGGCGCAACACCCGCACGCTTCAACGCCATCTGCATTGAGCGATAGCCGCCATTGCCGTCTTCGGCGGGCGATGTGATGTGATACGCGTCGCCCGAAAGACCATAGCCGATGATCTCGCCATAGATTTTCGCGCTGCGCGCTTTGGCGCGTTCGTACTCTTCGAGCACGAGAAAGCCCGAGCCCTCGCCCATCAGGAACCCGTCGCGATCCTTGTCATAAGGACGCGACGCTTTCGCCGGCGTATCGTTGAAATGCGTCGTCAGCGCTTTGCAGGATGCAAAGCCTGCAATGCCGATCGGACAAATCGCAGCTTCCGAACCGCCTGCAAGCATGACGTCAGCATCATCAAGCGCGATGAGCCGCGCTGCATCTCCAATCGCATGGGCTCCGGACGAACATGCCGTCACCACCGCATGGTTCGGGCCTTTCAGCCCGAGCCGGATTGAGACTTGGCCCGACACCAGATTGATCAGATTGCCGGTGATGAAGAAAGGAGAAACCCGGCGCGGCCCTTTTTCGTTGAGGACCAGCACCTCGCGTTCAATGCCGTCGAGCCCGCCTATGCCGGAGCCGTTCATCACGCCAGCGCGTTCGCGCTCTTCTTCTGTTTTGAGTTCAAGCCCGGAATCGTCGAACGCCATTTGCGCAGCAGCAATTCCATACATAATGAAATCACTGATCCGGCGTTGTTCGCGCGGTTCGACCCAGTCATCAGGACTGAACGCCGCTGCGCCAGCCTTATCGCCGCCGCGCGTTCCGTCGGCGCGCGGAACGGAAGCCGCGATATGACATGCCATGCCAGACGCGTCGAATTGTTCGATCGGGCCGGCGCCCGACTCACCGTTCGTCAGCCTCGTCCAGACAGCATCAAGTCCCGCCCCCAAGGGAGAGACAATACCCATTCCGGTGACGACAACGCGACGCATACGGTTAAACTCCGACCCTTGAGAAGCCGAGGTGATGGCGGCGTTGGCCGGCGCCGATGCGGTCTTTTGCAAACCCGCAATCGGCGCCGCCGGTGCTGCCAGCCCGGCGGCTCGTTACGGGAAGAACGGCCTAAGCGGCTTTTTGTTCTTCGATGAATTTAATGGCGTCGCCGACCGTCTGGATGGTCTCAGCGGCGTCATCAGGAATCTCAACGTCGAATTCTTCTTCGAACGCCATGACGAGCTCGACAATGTCGAGACTGTCGGCGCCGAGATCGTCGATGAAGCTGGCCTTTGGTTCGACTTTGGCCGCATCCGCATCAAGATGCTCAATCACAATTTTCTTCACGCGTTCTGCAAGATCAGACATTCAACGCTCCTTGGGTAAAACGATTATTTACGCTGTTCAGCGGGTTACTGAAAGATGGTTGCCCATCGGGGTACGGGGGGCCGCCCAAAGGCGACGTTCGGGGCGCAATTACGGCATATTGCAAATTGTTGCAACGCCAAAACCGCCCCGGCAAGGGTCTAGAGCATCGCCATGCCGCCATTCACATGGAGAGTCTGCCCGGTCACATAGTGCGCCTCGTCTGACGAGAGGTAGACAGCAGCCGCGGCGATGTCATCCGGGGAGCCCATGGCGCCGGCGGGAATTTTCCCCAGAATGGCTTCTTTTTGCTGATCGTTGAGCGCATCCGTCATGGGCGTCGCGATAAAGCCCGGCGCAATACAATTTACGGTGACGTTGCGGCTCGCCACTTCCTGCGCCAGCGATTTGGACATGCCGATCATCCCGGCTTTGGACGCCGTATAATTCGCCTGTCCCGCATTGCCCGTCACGCCGACAACCGAGGTTACGCCAATGATGCGGCCGAAGCGCTGCTTGGTCATGCCACGCAAAGACGCTTTGGCGAGGCGGAAATAAGCGGTGAGATTGATCTTGATGACGTCGTCCCATGCATCGGGTTTCATCATCATCATCAAATTGTCGCGGGTGACGCCTGCATTTGAAACAACAATGTCAACGCCGCCCATGGCTTCGCTCGCCTGTTTTGGCAACGCATCCACCGCATCGAGATCCGACAAATTACATGGCGTGACGAAGACGCGCTCTTTTAGGTCACTCGCAAGCGCTTCAAGTTTTTCCGCGCGCGTGCCGGAGATCGCAACGCTTGCGCCTTGCGCGTGCAAGGCGCGGGCAACGGCTTCGCCGATGCCGCCGGTTGCGCCCGTTACAAGCGCGCGCTTGCCCGTAAGATCAAACATGCCGCATCCTTTCTGTTGATACGTCGTGAGGTTTTGAAAAGTTGCGTCAGGCTTTCACAAACGCATCGATATCGCCGGGTTCGCTCACATTAAGCGTCGCCGCGTCGCGTGCAATGCGCTTGATCAAACCTGACAGCACTTTTCCAGACCCGACTTCAATAAAAGTCTCACAGCCTTCATCG
>BQJG01000062.1 GCA_021604585.1 Hyphococcus sp. | reverse complement strand
GCGCCAGCGCCGGGACACGCCGCGCGCTCAATCGTGTCGAGTTCAGAATCGTCGATCTTGCCCATGGCGTGAGCGCCGACCGCCTCGAACACGTCCTGAATGGAGAGGTCTTTATCTTCACCACCGATTTTGCAGTGGCCGGGCATGATTGTGCCGCCATAAAAAATAACACCGGGAATATCCATCCGCGCCAAAGCCATGGCGGCGGCCGGCAAGGTCTTGTCGCAACCCACCAGAATGACCGCGGCGTCAAGCGAATGACCGCGCACAGCGAGTTCAATCGAGTCGGCGATGACTTCGCGCGAGATCAACGACGCGCGCATCCCCTCACCGCCCATGGTGATGCCGTCAGATACAACGATGGTGTTAAAGTCGATCGGCGTGGCCCCGCCCGCACGCAATCCTTCGCGCACCGGCTCGGCCAATTTGTCGAGATGCATGTTGCAGGGCGTCACCGTCGACCAGGTGTTGACCACCGCGATCATTGGTTGTGCGAGATCTTTGTCGTCGTATCCAGCGGCGCGCAACATGGCTCGCGCCGGCGCCTTGGCCGGGCCTTTGGTAATTGCGTCTGATCTTTTCGCTGTCATTTGTCCGTTCAAACTTTCCTGAACGAACCCTCAGACATTAAAAAACCCGCTTCCTTTCGGGAGCGGGTGTCTGAAGGTCCGTGCTGCTGCGTTAGCGCGCGGGCTCCATGGCCGCTCCCCGAATGGGGCTAATAAGGAGTACCACCACGAGAAGGAGGCTGATTGCCATAAGCACAGGGTCCACGACTGCTGCCGCGCCCTCTCCCTTGAAACCGATATCCGCCAAAACCCGCATTGTTCACCATGTCGCGCCATTTTGCGGCGCAATATGGCCTTACAACACGCCCCTATTAACAAACAAGCAAAAAACGCCGAATCCCGGCATCTTTTTCGTTAACGGCACTCAGGGCAGCCGGTTGAATAGCAGATTATGTCGTGAGGTTAGAATAGGTCGAATAGCGGTCGGACCTTTAGTGGCGAGATGGAGCCACCGTCAAACAGTATAGGGAATTGATTATTTGATGTTTTTCGGGTTCGCCCGGCTGAAAGGCGCTTGCGAAGTCAGCCTCCCGAAAGCGGCGCGCTTGAACATATGGTTCGTCTATGGCGCACCGCTGAGAAGAGAGATCGCAAGTCCTAGTACTGGCCGCCGTCGATCGCGATCATGACGGGCGCCATCGGCAAGCGCGGCTCGAATGGGTTCTCGATATTGGCGGTTTTCTTGGAGATCTCGAACTCCGCAGAAGACATCGCAACAAATTCCAGCTTGGCGCCTGTATCAGCAGTGGCGGCCGTGAAGTCGAAATCCTGTGGCTCTGCGACTGGCTCAAAGACATTGTCGATCTTGGCGAGGCGCGCTTGAACACCTGCGTCGGCGCGGTCCAAAACGGCAAGGGTGAATTTCTCGTTTTGCTGGTCAAGGTCAGCATTGATGGTCTGCATCAAGGAAGCGTTGTCAAACGAAGCCTCCTGAGCGTTGGCGAAGCCGGTCATGGCGACTGCGGCGGCGAAAGCGAAAGCGCTGGCTTTAAATATCTGGTTGGTCATTTTCTCTCTCCTCGGTTGGTCAGGGCGTTTCGTCCTGATGTGTTAACCATAGAGATGTCTGAAAATGCTGCTGTGTCTGGCGTCACAGGATGGTCCGGTTTGTTAAAAGATCAGCCAGAGGTCATTTCGAGAATCTAAGGCCGCACCTGCCCGGTTCCACGCACCACATTCTTATAGGTCGTCAGTTCTTCGACGCCGGCCGGCCCTCGCGCATGCAGCCGGCCTGTGGCGATGCCGATCTCCGCGCCGAGGCCAAACTCCCCGCCATCCGCAAACTGTGTCGAGGCGTTGTGCATGACAATCGCGCTGTCGACTTCAGCGAGAAACCGCCGCGCCGTTTCTTCGTTCTCCGTTACTATGGACTCTGTGTGTGAAGACGAGAATTTCGCGATATGTTCAATGGCACCTGCGACGCCGTCCACAACCGCCACCGAAAGAATTGGCGCAAGATATTCTGTTTGAAAATCTTCTTCGCTTGCAGGCGTAACATTCGGATCAATCGCACGCAATGCTTCATCGCCGCGCAATTCACAGTTCAATTTTCGCAACGCCTGCTCAATTGGCGGCCAGGCTAGTTCGACGATAGCTCGATCAATCAGCAGCGTCTCCATCGCGCCGCAAACGCCCGTTCGCCGCATTTTGGAATTGACGGCAATCTCAACCGCTTTTTTCAAATCCGCATCCCGGTCGATATAGACATGGCAAATACCATCGAGATGCGAGAGGACGGGAACACGCGCCTCTGCCTGAACACGCGCGACCAGTGACTTCCCGCCGCGCGGAATAAGCAAATCGATCTTACCGCCGAGCCCCGTCAGCAGTGCGCCGACGGCCTCGCGGTCTGTGGTCTTGACAAACTGCGCAGCACGATCAGGAAGCCCTGCAACGCCGAGAGCCTCACGAAAACAGTCAAACAACGCTTTCGAGGTTTTGACGCATTCTGACCCGCCGCGAAGAATAACGGCGTTGCCTGCCTTCACGGCTATCGCTGCAGCATCCACCGTGACATTGGGGCGGCTCTCATAAATAATGGCGATCACGCCAATCGGTGTCCGGACGCGTTCAATCTCCAGACCGTTAGGCCGGGTCCACTTTTTGATGGATGCGCCAACGGGATCATCGAGCAGAGCGATATCCTCCAGCGCCAAGGCAATACTTTCAACCCGCTCGGCATTGAGCGTCATACGCTCAATGAACGCCGCATCCTTTCCACGCGCTTTCGCTCCAGAAAGTTCGATGGTATTGATCTCAAGAACATATCCGGCGCGCTCGCGGACCAGCGCTGCGGCTTTAGTCAGAGCTTTGTTTTTTTGCGACGTTGTCGCCGCCGCCATGGCGCGCGCGGCGGTGCGCGCTTTCATCGCGAGCTGCTCCATTTCCGCAAAGACAGAATCGTCGCTCATCGCTCTGACCTTAAAATAAGATCGTCTTTTTCCACTAAAGCCGGACGCCGGCGATAGCCAAGCAGCGCTTCAATCTGTTCCGACTTGGCGCCCGCCACTTTAACCGCTTCAACTGCATCATAAGCGCTGAGCCCCTGACCGATCAGCTTGCCGCTCACTGATACGATTTCAACCGCATCTCCGCGCGCGAACTCACCGGCGACAGCTTTCACACCGGCGGGCAACAGGCTGGCGCCATTGAACAGTGCTTTCACCGCGCCTTCATCGATTGTGATTTGACCCAAGGGTTTCAAGCGCCCTGCGATCCATTGCCGCCTCGCACTATCACGCGTTGCTGACGGTTTGAACAAGGTCGCCCTTCCGCCTTCCAAAACAGCACGCAAGGGATGATCGCCCATGCCCGGCGCAATGATCGCCGCGCAGCCTGAATTCCCGGCGATCTTCGCCGCCGCAATCTTTGACGCCATGCCGCCCGAGCCAACGCCAGCCTGTCTGTTAACGCCACCTGCCGCACGTTCAATCTCCAGCGTGATCGATGAAACATACGGAATGTGCGCGGCGTTCGCTTCCGTGCGAGGATCAGCTGTGTATAGCCCATCTATATCAGACAGCATGATCAACAAATCGCTTTCAACCAGTTGCGCAGCGTGCGCCGCCAGCCGGTCATTATCGCCATAACGAATTTCGCTGGTTGCGATTGTGTCATTTTCATTGACCAGCGGCAGTGCGCCAAGGTCCAGCAGCGTTCGGAATGTTGCGCGCGCATTGAGATAACGTCGGCGGTTTTCAGTATCGTCCAGCGTTAGTAATATTTGCGCGATCGTAATGTCATGCGGCTCCAGCGCAACTTGCCAAGCTTGCGCGAGCGCCGCCTGCCCCGCCGCGGAGGCCGCCTGCTTTTCATCCAGCCGCAGCGGACCAGCAAGCCCTAGTCGTTTGCGGCCGATGGCGATGGCGCCAGACGTCACCACAACAACATGGCAGCCTTGTTTGCGCATATAGGCGATATCGCCAGCGAGTGAGGACAGCCAGGCGCCGCGCACTGCGCCGTCCGCGCCGCACAAAATCGCCGAACCCGCCTTGACCACAAGGCGTTTCGCCGCGCGCGCAGCCAAAGCCGCGGCGCCAAGCGCCCCGTTTTGATGATTCAGCGAAGTCATGTTCTTCTTCTAGCTGAAAGTGGTTATGCGGCGCGCATTATTTTCACTATCGACCGGCGGCGCCTTGGCGATTTTTTCGAGCTCCGCGAAAATGCTGTCGACGGTCGGCCCGCGTCCAGCGCCTTTGCCCTGACAGGTGAACTCGCCGCCATTGGTGTTGAGCACGCGCAAAGCGTTGCCCTCGCCCTCCACTTTGGAGAACAGCGCATCTTCATCGACACGCTCAAACCGGACTCGAGCTGAGATGCCGCCATCGCCAGCCCGCTTTATCACCGACATCTGCTTCCAGATGCCGCCAAGTTTGATGAACTCCGCCGCCCGCTCTGCTGTTAGCGCCTCAACACGAATTGAGTTTTGAGGAAATTCCCGGCCAAAAGCTTCATAGGTGAGAATGGAGATCTTGGCCCGGGCATCCTCGCCCGAAAGATCCGCCGTCGGATCAGGCTCC
This sequence comes from Hyphococcus sp., assembly GCA_021604585.1. Taxonomy (GTDB): domain Bacteria; phylum Pseudomonadota; class Alphaproteobacteria; order Caulobacterales; family Parvularculaceae; genus Hyphococcus. The sequence goes on along the minus strand of BQJG01000062.1, from coordinate 14,550 downwards.
GCAAAGCCAGCCTCCTGCGCCGCGCGGATCGCCTCATTGAATGAAGCGCCGCTTTTCATGGCTGAGAGGATGTAATTCACCGTTCCATTGAGAATAGCGGAAACGACACGCGCCTCGCCTTCCACTCGCGACCGGCGCATGGTTTCGATCATCGGGGCGCCGCCGCCAACCGATGGCGAATAAGCGAATGTCGCTTTGTTGCGACTGGCAAGCTCGTGCAGCGGCGTCAAGACGCCTGCAATGGCCTGTTTATTTGCGGTGACGACGCTGATCCCGCGCGACAACGCTGCTTCGATCAATCGGCGACCAGCCTCTCCAGATGGCAGGGCATCAACAACCACGTCGGGGTGTTCAACGAGAAAAACATCAGGGTCGGAATATGTTCGCAACTTCGCAAGGCTTGCTTCGCGCTCCTTGGTCGGATCATTCACCAGCGCCGCGCATAGCGCATATGGCTCGTCGACCTGCGCAAGGCGCAAAGCGGCGCCTTCGCCGATCACGCCAAGCCCGGCAACGGAAACGCGCAACCTCCGCGCCAATCCTTCATGTTTAAAGTCGTTCAGACTCACTTTTTCCTGTACATCTAGGCACATTTGCTCGCCGCCCCATTCGCCAAATACGCTACATTTCCGGCACTTTCAGCAATAGCAAGATCAAGCGCCGTCTCAATATCTCGCACGAGATCGTCCACATGCTCAAGTCCAATCGAAAACCGAACAAGACGATCACTAATACCTGCTGTCGCACGCGCCTCTGGCGTCATGGCCGCATGAGTCATCGCCGCAGGCGTGCAAACCAGGCTTTCAAAGCCGCCAAGCGACTCTGCTATTGTAAAGATTTCGAGCTGGCGCAGCAGTTCAATAACATCGACGCCCTCCGAAAATTCAATCGAAAACATCGAGCCGAAGCCATTTTGCTGTGCCATGGCAATCTCATGGCCAGGATGGGTCTCTAACCCCGGGTAGTAAATTTGCGCGATACGGTCATCGCCCGCGAGCCGTGCGACAACTTCGCCTGCTGTCGCTTGCTGCCGCTCAATTCGTGGGAACAACGTTCTCAGTCCGCGCAAGGTGAGAAATGAGTCAAACGGCGCGCCCGTAACGCCCGTACAATTCGCCCACCAGGCAAGTTCATCGCCAAGCGCCTTATCCTTAGCGAGCACAGCGCCGCCAACCACATCGGAATGACCATTGATGAATTTGGTGGTCGAATGCACTACAACATCGCAACCCAGATCGAGCGGGCGCTGAAGCGCGGGCGATAGGAAAGTGTTGTCCGCAACAACAATCGCCCGGCACGATTTCGCGTGAGCAACGACCGCACGAATGTCGGTAATGCGCAGCAACGGATTTGACGGCGTCTCCACCAAAACCAGTTTCGGCTTGCGCTGAAAAGCCGCCGCCAATGCAACCGGGTCTGTCTGGTTAGCGTAGACAAGCTCAAACTGACCGCGTTTGGCGCGCGCGGTCAGCAGCCGGTGCGTGCCGCCATAACAATCATGCGGTGCGAGAACCACATCGCCCGGATCGACAAGGTTCAGGACAAGATCTAGCGCCGCCATGCCTGAAGACACCACGACGCCGCGCGCGGCGCCTTCCAGCTGCGAAATCGCCTCCTCCAATTGGGTGCGCGTTGGATTGCCAGACCGCGCATAGTCATATTGCGGTTTGTCCAGCGGATCACTCCACGCGTAATTCGCCGACAGATGCAGCGGCGGCGAAACCGAATTAAAGGCGGGATCAGCTGCAACGCCAGCGGAAGCAATCAACGTTTCTGGGCGATAGGCGTGGCTCATGATCTTTTCTCCTTCAGGAATTTTTTAATATGCGGGCCCAAGGCGCCGGTCTCTTTCAAGAACGCGTCATGGCCATACAAAGACTCGATTTCGATGAGTTGCGCACCTTTCACGGCAGATGCGAGGCGCTGGATGCCGGAAAGCGGCGCGAGCCGGTCAGATGTCGCTGCAACGAACAAAGTTTTCGTCTTAAGGCTCGCCGCGTCGACGCGATGCCGATCGATTGAATCGGAAAGAGTCACATATCGCTGCGGGTCCATCTCATAAGCGTTGCCGCGCGCCACAAGATACTCGCAAACATCATAAGCATCGCCCGCCGCCTTGCCCGGGTTGCTGTCAAAGCGCGCCTCAAATTCTTCCGGCGTTCTGTAGGTGACCATGGCGAGCTGGCGCGCAAGCGCAACGCTGGACTTCCCATCGCCGGCTTTCACGCCAAAATTTACGATCCGGCGCTGAACGCCGCGCAATGCAGTTGCGGCCGGGTGTGGCCTGTCAGGCGCCGAAATCGCGCAGAGTTTTTCAAGGCGGCCGGGAAATTCCGAAGCAAAGGCGAGCCCGATCATGCCGCCATAAGAAGCGCCGACAAATGCGTAAAGCTTTTCAATGTTGAGAACATCAAGCGCATCAGCCAGCGCCCGCGCATGATCTCGTGTCGTGACCGTGCGCGCCGTCTCACCAGCATTGGGCAGAAAATCAAAACCAATGACGCAGTAATTGTTGAGATCAACAAATCCGCCCGGCGCGACAATGTCGCGCCACCAGCCTTGGCAATCCTTGCAGTCTGCGACGGCGCGTCCAGCGGAGATGCCGCCGGTCACGACGACAGCAGGATTTTCCAGATCGCCGTAGACGCGAACTTTCAATTCAGGGCGGCTCAGCGTTTCGCCGCTATCCAGCGTGAAATCGGCGGGCAAAAATACGCTGACGTCACAAAAGGGTTGCGACTTTTGCGGCTTGGTTTCGGTTCGTTCTTTTTGAGCTGCGGTCATTACCGGCCTCTTTGCGTTCCACGTCGTCTCAACAGGAAATTCGCAAGAGACCTAAATCGAACAATTCTGTGCGCCTCGGCGCAGTTCTTCGTCCGACCCATCTCTCGGGAGGCAAAACCGCCCGCAGGAATTGGCACCTTTCCGAAAAAGCCGGTCTGACTTTCTGGCGGTTGCCCCAGCGTCAAAGGGCCTATCCCTCGGCTGGTCTTGATGAGTTGAAAGGACGCTTACTTCGCAATTGCGAAGCAGTCAACAGGATAGTTCAAGAACTTAATCGATTTAGAGGATTAGGCCAAACCCGTGGAGTATTATAGGCCTCCGCTAATCCTTGCGCTGATCTGCGCCCGCTTCGATTGCCTTCAATTCGCGCAGTAAGCGTTCAGCGACATCTGGCTGGCTTGCATAGAGGTTTTCTTTCTCTTGCGGGTCTGTGCGCAAATTAAAAAGTTCTCGCGCGCTTTCATGCGGTTGGGCGCCGATCAAATCACGAAACCATTGAGGTTCACGGCGCCCGCCAGCGGCGCCACTCGGCGCATTGATCAAGACCCAATCGCCATCGCGAATAGCAAGATCACCGCGGATACTCTGGTAAATAATCGGACTTGGAGAAAAGTTTCCTGGCATATTCTTCAACAAAGGCAGGAAACTATTGCTGTCCTCGGCGGCGTGGCCGGAAATATCATACTCAAACATTTCTGAAAAAGTTGAAATTACGTCCGTCAAAATAATGGGCTCATCTACCCACCGTCCTGCGCCGACAATTCCGGGGCCACGGATGATGAACGGTACGCGAGTCCCGCCTTCCCACATATGTGTTTTAACACCACGCCATGGCCCCATGCTGTAATGGTCATACCGTCGTATGCGCTCATAGGCGTTTTGCTCCGGACCGTTGTCTGAGGTGAAAATGAGTATCGTATTCTCATAGAGATTAGCTTCTTTTAGCGCCGTAACGATCTCGCCAACGCGAAAATCAAGCTCAGCCATCAAGTCACCAAATTCTCCCGCCTTGCTTTTACCTTTAAAATCTTTTTGCGGTGCATAGGGCAAGTGCGGCGAGATCGTATCAAAATAAATGAAGAAGGGTTTTTCGCGATTAAGGTTAAAAGCAGCGTCATTGCTGTCAGGCGCCGAATAGTTTCTGATGTAATCCACAACCCGGTCGCTGGTTATCTTCAGATCTTTTGAGTAATCAAAATTTTCTGGCCTCGGCTTGCTCCCTTGATAGGGCAATCCATTTTCAAAATACCACTTCCCGACACCGGGCGCCGTCCGCTTGTTTCCCCCTGACAATGTGACCGCCGTGAAAGCGTAATCGAAACCACGGAGGTTCGGACCGAGGATAGGTTTTGAATAGTCAAAGCTTTCCGGCGTAATCGCATCCTTATCTATCGACGCGTTTTTCAACGCCTCGCCATAATTATAGCGGAGCCCCCATTTTCCAATCTGCGCAGTGTTGTAGCCTAATTCCTGAAACAGGCTTGCCAGCGTCAACCGGCCTGCTTCGATTTTAATTGGGTCATAGTCATGACCGTTTCCGGTTCCGCCGGGATTGCGCCATGAATACCTGCCAGTCAGCAAGCCGTAACGGCTCGGTCCGCATATCGGCGCTGGCGAATGAGCGTCTGAAAACGCCAGACCTTCTTTTGCGAGTTGGTCGATATTTGGGGTCGGAATCCTGGACAACGAATTATAGTAGCCGACATCCCCAAACCCTAAGTCGTCGGCAAAAATAAAAACCACATTCGGCTTTTTGGGGCTTTCAGGCATATGCTGAGTTTCTGTCGCCTTTTCACTGCCGTCGCATGCCCCAATAGCCAAGGCCAGCAGCGTGGCGAAGCAAAGCAATGCGATTTTGAAACAGACGTAATATTGGTGAGTCAGCAAGTTCATTTTGACAACTACTTTTCGAGTCCTGGCCCGCATGCAGCACACCGCAACAGCGCGAGATTACATTGGCGCTCCATTTTTTCGGTAAAGCTCCCAGCGCGCGACTGTCAAGGCCCACTCTGGCACTCACAATATGACGCACTGTGCGCCAGTCTGCACATCCGACCACCCATAAGTCAAATCCCGCTCAATCCGCCGAACCTTTTCCCGCATCAGACTGCTCTGCAAAAACCAGCCGAATAAAATCTCTATACAGATTGATCTGTGTGGGCAGCGCCATCGGGTTTTTCGTTACGCGTGACAGGATAATCCCGCCGTCCCCCACGCAACCGATCATATCGGCAAGGTCGTACAAGTTGACGTCGATGCGCGGAGGGTAAACCTCTGCAATGCGCTCAAGTCTTTCGCGAAACCTGTCGCGCCAGTCGAGGACTGCATTTTTGCTAAACTCCAGAACGTCGCGGCTAAACAGGCGCTCGTGATAACAAACCGATGCGATCACGCATCCCGGATGTCCATTGGGAAGATCTGCAAAAATTTCTGCAAGCATTCTGAGCGCTATCAAATAGCTATGCAGCGGGTCTTCGCTCAACTCGTCTGCACGCTTGAACACCCCTTCGAGGATTGCTGTATCCGTCTCGACATAGCGAACCAGCAGCGCCTTCGCCAATTCGTTTTTGTCCTTAAAGTGGTAGAAGAAACCGCTTTTCGATATGCCGACCGAGGCAATCAGTCCTTCAATAGAGGTTGCGCCGAACCCGTTGCTGAGCACAGAGTCTTGAGCAGCGTTCAAAATCTGTTCTCTCGTCGCCAATGGTTTTTCTGTCTCAAGCGTAGGCATAATTTACGGCCTCAAATCGAACTGCACCAAGAGTCTAGTTGACTCAGGTTTTCCAAGACCACGCTGCGTCCCCAAGCGTCGTTATCCATGAAAAATCGCATGGAAACTGGAATTGAGGCTACTGTACCACAAGTATTCTGGCGGAAAAATCCGCCTCCGACTATCTCCCCGTCGAGGCGAGCCGGTTTGGCTGGCCAACAGAATGCGCAAAAATGCGCACAAAAAAGGAGAATGAGTATGAAATTGACTGACAAACAGGGCAACCGGCTCACCGGCGCCAGCATCGAGGCGATAGACTATTACGGTCAGGCGATCGAAGCCTACCAGCTTTACCGTGGCGATCCCGTCGCCCTTGCGGACCAGGCGATTGCGGCGGCCCCCGAATTCGTCATGGCGCATATTCTCAAGGCGTATCTATTTGCGCTGGCGACAGAACCGGAAGCGGCTGCGGGCGCGGCGGCGATCGCCGATGGCGTCAGCCGGATGCGGATGAACGAATGCGAGGCCTCCCATCTAAGCGCCATCGACAGCATTCTCGCCGGAGAGTGGACTGCAGCTGCACATCTACTCGACCAGCACAATATGCGTTACCCACACGATATTGTCGCTTTGCAAGCCGGGCATTTGATCGATTTCTTCCGCGCCAATGCGCGCAATCTGCGTGATCGGATTGCGAGAGTTTTGCCGTCCTGGTCGAAAGACATGCCCGGCTACTCGGTGCTGCTTGGAATGTATTCATTCGGTCTGGAGGAATCCGGAAACTACGATCAAGCCGAAGATGCAGGTCGCGAAGCGCTCGATTTCGAGCCGCTTGATTGCTGGGCGCACCACGCTGTCGCCCATGTGATGGAAATGCAAGGCCGGCCTGGCGACGGGATTGCTTGGATGAACAATCGCGAGCCGCATTGGTCCGCAAACGACAATTTGTTCAAGGTGCATAATTGGTGGCACAAAGCGGTTTACTGCCTCGATCTTGGTCGGGGCGATGAAGCGCTCGCCCTTTATGACGGACCGGTCCGTGAAGCCAAAAGCGTTGTAGCCGCTGATCTCATCGACGCTTCGTCATTGCTTTGGCGCGTGACGCTGGCTGGCCATGATGTGGGTCAACGCTGGAAGGAGCTTTCCGATTGTTGGGAGCCGCATGCAGATGGCAAGCTTTATCCTTTCAATGACTGGCATGGCGTCATGGCCCATCTCGGCGCCGACCGGTTGGATCGCGTCACGGAAATCCTGAATGCCTATGGCGACAAGGCCGACGCCTCGGAAGTCGATACATGGAAAATGCGGACTGGCCTTCCTTTGATCGAAGGCTTCACCGCCTTCTGGCGCGGCGATTTCGAGCGGTCGGTCGAACGGCTTTATGCGGCGCGTCACATCGTCAATAGCTTCGGCGGCAGCCACGCCCAGCGTGATATCATCGATCTGACCCTGGTCGAGGCCGCTATTCGCAGCGGCACTGTCGAAGCGGCCACCGCGCTCTCGAATGAACGGATCGCGATAAAGCCTAACAGTCTGTCCAATCAGCAGATCGCCATTCGCGCCGCCGGTAGTTCGATGATGCGCCGTCCCGCAGCACGCGCGAGTTGACGCTCTTCGAGCCCTGCTGTTCACGTACTCCTATCTGATCTTCATCGCTTCGGCGTTTCCCATTCAGCTGGCGGAACATTGCGGCGACGGAGGCGGACCGCGAGGCCCAGGATCACACCGACGCTGATCGCAACGGTCAGGTCGGCGACCACTGTCAGGACGAGCGTAATCAGCAATATCATCCGATCAGCAATGGGCGCGCTTAGATAACTGCGCCACTTGTGCGGTTCGGCCATATTCCATGCGGTAAGAATGAGCAACGCAGCGAGAGCCGGCATAGCGAGATATCCAGCAAGCGGAGCCGCCAGCATCATCGCAGCCAGTATCGTCAGTGCATGGACAATCCCGGCGACCGGCGTTTTGCCGCCTGCCCTGATATTCATCGCCGTGCGCGCAATCGCGCCCGTCGCGGGCAAACCTCCGAACAAGGATGAGCCGATATTCGCTGCTCCCTGCGCCAGCACTTCTGCATTCGGACGATGTTGTCCGCCATTCATGCGGTCGGCGACCATTGCCGATAAAAGCGACTCGACCCCGGCCAAAAATGCGATGACGAAGGCCGACGGCAGGAGTTCGAGCACTCGATGCAGCGAGATGTCAGGCATCGATGGCACAGGTAGGCTATTTGGCAGCGCCCCAAAGCGCGATGCGATAGTGTCGACGGGAAGCGCCCAGAAAGTGACTGCGAATGATGTTATCGCCACAGCAACAATCAGCCCCGGCGCTTTGGGGGCGAGTCGGCGCAAGACAACTATCAGCGCCAGCGTCACAAGCCCAATCAACAATGCGGCAACGTTGAAACTATCCCGCGCACTCCAGATAAGAGGAATTTTCTCAAGGAACTCCGCCGGCGGGTTGGTGATCGAAAGCCCGAACAAATCCTTGATCTGACTGGTCGCAATGATCAGCGCTATCCCCAGCGTAAATCCGTTGACCACTGCTTCGGGAATAAACCTGATCAAACTTCCAGCACGAAAAAACCCGGCCAACAACAATATGAGGCCGGCCATGAATGTGGCCAGAACCAGCCCATCATAGCCGTGTTCAGCAATGACGCTAAACACAACAACAATAAACGCTCCAGTCGGACCGCCGATCTGAACCCGGCTTCCACCCAGCAACGAGATCAGGAACCCGCCGATAATTGCGGTGACAATCCCTTTCGCAGGATCTGCGCCTGAAGCAATGGCGATTGCAATGCTAAGCGGTAACGCGACCATTGCGACACTGAACCCGGCAACGAGGTCAGCCGCCAGCAAAGAAAAGGAATAGTCCTTTAGCGTTGTCAGTATTTTTGGCTTCATTGTTTGACCTGCGCGCCTACCCAACCAAGCTGAACGGCGATTCGTGCGAAATTTTAAGGCGTTCTTCCAGCGTCATGCGAACCAAAAATTTTGGACCCTCTATAAAGTCCTGCGGCGTGTGACCATTAAATTGTTTGAACTCCCTGATGAAATGGGCCTGATCGTAATAAGCTGCGCGCGCGACTTCGCGCCAGTCAGTCAAATTGTACCAGGTTAGCCGGTTCGCTGCGTGCAGCGCGCGAAACTTCCGGTGCAGCTTCTTCGGGCCGCTCCCGAAATAGGATTTACACAAACGCTCCACTTGCCTGTGTGAAAAATCCACCCGTTCAAGCAAATGTTCTATTTCATTGGGTTCCGGATCAACGATCCATTCAGTCGCCTGCTGAATAAAATCATCATGAATGCGCCGACCATCAGAAACCATTGAGGCAAAGAGCGCGTCGGCCGCTTTGACAATTTCCTGACTGTCCTTGGCTGCATGCAAGTTTTCGATTAATGGCCTCGATCCCGCCGGTACAACATCCTCGAAGGGGAGATTCATGTCTGCGGCGTCTTCAGCATTGAACCCAAACAACCGCCGCCAGCCAAGCGGCGTAATGGATGCGCCGAATATTCGGGAGTTTGCGAGGAATTTTACGTTGCTCCATTTGTAAGTGGGGCCGCAAAGCAATGAATCTCCTGCGCCGTAACTCTCTTCTTTGCCTGACAGATCTGAAACCGCGGCGCCATCGAGCACAAATCGCACATTGGCGATCTCAGCGCGCATTACATCTTTCAGCTCAAAGGGAAGCGAGACGAAATAATAGCTGCCGACCAGCTCTCGCAACGCTGGACTCGGTTCAAAATATGCAAACTCCACAGGAAATTCCCGGCGCTAGTTACCCTGAAACACCTTACGCAAATTCCGCGCGGCCTGTCGAATGCGTTGTTGGTTTTCGACGAGGCCGATGCGGACGAACCCCTCGCCATACTCGCCAAACCCAAGGCCTGGCGCGACCGCGACATCAGCCCGCTCCATCAACATTTTTGCAAATTCCACCGACCCCATGGTGCGGTATTGCTGCGGTATCTCGGCCCAGGCGAACATGGACGCCTCAGGGCGCGGTATTTCCCAACCGGCCATGGCGAAATGTTCAATCATCACGTCGCGGCGGGTTTTGTAGGTAGCGCGGATATTTTCAACACAATCCCACGGCCCATCAAGCGCAGAGACGGCGGCAACCTGAATTGGGGTAAAGGCGCCATAGTCGAGATAGGACTTAACCCGGGCCAGCGCCTTGATCAGCCGTTCATTGCCGACTGCCATCCCGACTCGCCAGCCCGCCATAGCAAAGGTTTTCGATAGTGAGTTGATCTCTACCGCGATGTCTTTCGCGCCATCCACTTCCAGGATCGACGGCGGCGGCTCTTCACCGAAATAAATTTCGCCATAAGCAAGGTCGGACAGAATCAGGATGTCGTGTTTTTTCGCCAGAGCGACTGCATCTTTGTAGAAATCAAGCCCAACCGTTTGCGACGTCGGATTTGACGGATAATTCAGCACCATCGCACGCGGCTTTATATGCGAAACTTTAATCGCTTCAGCAACGCCGGACAGATAGGCCTCCGGCGAGATTGCCGGGACCGGCGCAATCACGCCACCGGCAATAATAAACCCATAAGCGTGAATTGGATATGCAGGATTCGGAGAAAGGATAACATCCCCTGGTGCGGTGATGGCTTGCGCCAAATTGGCGAACCCCTCTTTCGAACCAATGGTCGCGACGATCTCCGTTTCAGGATTGAGCTTGACGTTAAAGCGGCGTTCGTAATAGCGGGCCATGGCGCGGCGCAGTCCGATAATGCCGCGCGACACTGAATAGCGATGCGATTTTGGGTTTTTCACCGTTTCGATCAGCTTGTCGACAATGTGCTGCGGTGTCGGCATATCCGGATTGCCCATGCCGAGATCGATAATATCGCGCTTTTGCGCGCGCAGTTGCGCTTTCAGCTTGTTGACCTCTTCAAATACGTAGGGAGGCAGCTGTTTGATACGGTAGAATTCTTCGGGGGAGTTGCTCATCTGCGCACTGTGTTGTTTGTTCTGGAATGACCGGCTTGTCCAACCATGACAAGCCGCATAATTACACTGAATCAGGCTGATTTGGCCGCGTCCACAATCTGATTTTCGCGAGCGAGAAGTTCGAGCGGCTCGATCACCCAGAATTTCGACCTTGCCTTCGCCCAATCGTCGAGAATGTTGCGCGCACGGGCTGAACGGGTCTCGCGCCAATGGCGCTCGATCAAGGTGCGACATTCAAAATCGTCTTCTCCGTCGGCAAAAGGCCGCAAGCGGACGCTTTCAGGATTGACCGCCGATTCAAAATCGCCAACCTCATCGAAGGCATAGGCTCGACCGCCTGTCATGCCCGCTGCAAAGTTGGCCCCGACCGAACCGAGGATCACCGCAACGCCGCCCGTCATATACTCGCAGCCATTGGCGGAACATCCCTCGATCACCGTAACGGCGCCCGAGTTCCGGACCGCAAAACGTCCGCCCGCACGGCCGGCAGCAAACAAGGCACCAGAAGTCGCGCCATAGAGACATGTATTGCCGATAATCGCATCATTGGCCGCCATCGCTGCATCCGCCGGCCGAACGACGAGCGTTGCGCCAGACAAGCCTTTGCCAACATAGTCATTCGCGTCGCCGTCAACGATGATTTTAAGACCAAACGCGGAGAAGGCGCCGAGCGACTGCCCTGCCGAACCTTTCAGCCGAAGCGTGAGGTGGTCTTCGGTCAGTTGTTCTTTGGCATAGTTGCGAACAATGAAGGACGAAGTGCGCGCACCAATCGCCCGGTCTGTGTTTTTCACCGGATAGGATAGCTGAACTTTTTCGCGCCGCTGGAAAAACGGCTCAAGGTCCGGCGCGATCCGCTGGTCCAGCGTATCGACTACTTCTTTGCGGCCCACGCGCGTGGAGCGTTTGGGACGCTCACCGGCGTCGACCAAGGTCAAAATTGGATTGAGGTCGAGATCATCAAGATGCGCGGCGCCGCGGCTAACCTGATCTAGCAGATCCGCACGACCGATAATGTCCTCCAGAGAGGTTGCGCCAAGGCTGGCAAGGATTGTCCGCGTCTCTTCGGCGATAAACGTCATCAAATGAACTACATGCTCCGGCCGTCCCGGGAACCGCGCGCGTAAAGAGTCATCCTGCGTGCAAACGCCGACCGGACATGTGTTTGAATGACACTGCCGCACCATCAAACACCCAAGAGCCAAAAGCGAAACTGTGCCAATGCCGTATTCTTCCGCTCCCAGCATCGCGGCGATCACAACGTCGCGCCCGGTCCGAATGCCGCCATCGGTACGCAAGGTTACGCTCTCGCGCAGATTGTTCATGGTGAGAACCTGGTGCGCTTCCGCGAGTCCCAGCTCCCACGGCGCGCCAGCAAACTTGATTGACGTTTGCGGGCTCGCACCGGTGCCGCCGACATTGCCGGAAATCAAGATCACATCGGCTTTGGCCTTCGCCACGCCCGCCGCAATAGCGCCGATCCCGGACGCCGACACCAGTTTCACGCAAACACGCGCTTCCGGATTGATCTGCTTCAAATCGTAAATGAGCTGCGCCAAATCTTCGATGGAATAAATGTCGTGATGCGGCGGCGGCGAGATCAGCGTTACGCCCGCCGTCGAATGACGCATACGCGCGATAAATTCGGTGACCTTAAAACCGGGTAGTTGTCCTCCCTCTCCCGGCTTCGCGCCTTGCGCAACTTTAATCTCTAACTCACGGGCTTGGTTGAGATATTCAGCTGTGACGCCGAATCGACCCGAAGCGACCTGCTTGACCGCAGAGTTGGCGTTATCGCCGTTAGGCAAAGGCTTGTAGCGCTCGGGAACTTCGCCGCCTTCGCCCGAAACGGATTTCGCTCCGATACGGTTCATAGCGATGTTGAGCGCGCCATGCGCCTCGGGCGAAAGCGCGCCTAGCGACATCCCCGGCGTGACAAATCTGCGGCGTATGTCGTTTGCAGTTTCGACCCTGTCGACCCCGATTGGCTCCGCCATAGGTCGCGCCCGCAGAAGGTCGCGTATTTGCGACGGCAGTTGATCTTTGAGCGCCGTCGAATAGCGGGCGAAGGCGTTGGCGTCATCCATGCGAACGGCTTGCTGCAAATCAGCGACGAGATCGGCTTCCAGAATGTGACGTTCGCCTTTGCGGCGCTGACGATAGAATCCGCCGATCGGCAAGCGTGTCGCGTCTTGACTCCATGCCCGCGCATGCAGCTCAGCAGATTTCAATTCTAGTCCTGATAGTCCGATGCCGGAAATGCGACTTGTCATCCCCGGGAAAAATTCCTGCACCAGCGTGCGCGATAATCCAAGAGCCTCGAAATTGCACCCGCCGCGATAGGCGGAGATCACCGAAATCCCCATCTTCGAGATAATCTTTAGCAGTCCGGCCTCAAGCGCCTTTTTATAATTGTAGACGCCGCGCCCGAGCGACATTCCTTGAAAGCGGCCTTGGGCATGCGCTTGTGCAACTGAGTCAAAAGCGAGATACGGATTTACGGCGGTGGCGCCGACGCCGACAAGAACGGCGACATAATGGGCGTCAACACATTCCGCTGAACGCACAATAAGCGAGCAGAAAGAGCGCAGTCCCGCGTTCGTCAAATGAGCATGAACGCCGCCCGCCGCAAGGATCATTGGAACAGAAAGTTTTCCCGGCCCTTGATGTTCATCCGTCAGAACAATGCTGCCCGCGCCTTCTTTTACAGCCGCATGCGCCTCGGCGCGAATACGGTTCAGCGCCTTCTGCAGCGCTTCGCCATTATTCCTGACGCTGGCGAGTGAGTAGGTGCAGTCAATCTCGACGATCTTGGTGTCGAGGTAGTCCCAAAGGCGCATAAACATGCCGTTGGAAAGTATCGGGCTCTCCAGTACAAAAACATCCGTCTGCGTTTTATCCGTAACGAGAATGTTGCCGAGGTTTTTGAACCGCGTTTTCAAGCTCATCACGCCATCTTCGCGCAATGGATCAATCGGCGGATTGGTCACCTGACTGAAATTCTGACGAAAGAAATGTGACAGCGGCCGATAGCTTTCGGAGAGCACCGCAATCGGTGAGTCATCGCCCATCGAACCGAGTGCTTCCTTACCGCCCTCAACCATAGGGCGCAGGATCAACTCCAAGGCTTCAAGATCGTAACCAGCCGCGCCCTGACGTCTCAATAATTCCTCACCCTTAAAGAGTCGTTCTTCCGGGCCGGGGCCGATCTTGGGCTCCAACTCAACAATGTTGCCGAGCCATTCAGTGTAGGGATGTTTGTCCGCCAACAGATCGAGAATCTCATCTGAGTTATAAAAGACCGCATTTTGCATATCGACAGCGATCATCCGGCCCGGTTCAATGGCGCCGCGCTTTTTAACGTCTTTGCCTTCGAGCGGACACATCCCGGTTTCCGACCCAACCGCCAATATACCGTCTTCGGTAATTGCGTAACGCAAAGGCCGCAGACCATTGCGATCAAGTCCGGCGATCGCCCAATGACCGTCATATGCGGCAATCGCCGCCGGACCATCCCATGGCTCCATCACCGCATTGCAATATTCATAGAGCGCGCGCCATTTCGCCGGCATCACGGTCAGTCGCTTCGACCACGCTTCGGGAATGAGAAGCGTCTTCGCCATAGGCGCAGAGCGGCCTGCGCGCACCAGCAGCTCAAACACCTGATCGAGTGTTCCCGAATCTGACGACCCGGGCTGGATAACCGGTTTAATGTCATCGCCGTCTTCATTGAAAATTTCTGACGCCATGGGAATTTCATGGCTCTTCATCCAATTGACGTTGCCCTTCAACGTATTGATCTCGCCATTATGCGCGAGCATTCTGAATGGCTGCGCTAAGCGCCACTCGGGAAATGTATTTGTTGAATAACGCTGATGGAAAATCGCAACGCGGCTGATGAAACGCTGATCCTGAAGATCGGGATAGAAATTGTCGATCTCTTGCGCCAGGAACATGCCTTTATAGACAACGTCCTGTGATGACAGCGAACAAACATAAAGCTCATGCAGCCCTTGCAGGCGCGCTCTTTTTTCGACGCGGCGGCGAACAACATAGAGAATGCGGTCGAGTTCTTCCTGACT